>NZ_AP026709.1:3027500-3394781 GCF_027923765.1 Pseudodesulfovibrio nedwellii
TGAGTAACGATAAAATAAGTGAGAAACTTATTCGCCGTAAACCTAAGGTTTCCTGGGTAAAGCTAATCTTCCCAGGGTAAGTCGGCCCCTAAGGCGAGGCAGAAATGCGTAGTCGATGGGAAACAGGTTAATATTCCTGTACATGTATATGTGTGCGATGGAGGGACGCAGAAGGATAGATGGTCCGGGTGTTGGATATTCCCGGTGCAAGCGTGTAGGGTTGAACTGTAGGTAAATCCGCAGTTCTTTATGCCTGAGACGTTATGCCGAGTCTTTAATCGACGGAAGCCATTAATTCCATACTGCCAAGAAAAGCTTCTAAGTTTAGCATATGCATACCGTACCGCAAACCAACACAGGTAGGTGGGTCGAGCAGACCAAGGCGCTTGAGAGAACTCTGGTTAAGGAACTCGGCAAAATGACCCCGTAAGTTCGCAAGAAGGGGTGCTTGAAATTGTGATCATTTTACTATGTGAGCAACTTCAAGACGCAGTGAATCGGGGGGGGCGACTGTTTACTAAAAACATAGGTCTCTGCTAAGTCGTAAGACGATGTATAGGGACTGACGCCTGCCCGGTGCTGGAAGGTTAAGAGGTGGGGTTAGACTTCGGTCGAAGCTCTGAATCGAAGCCCCAGTAAACGGCGGCCGTAACTATAACGGTCCTAAGGTAGCGAAATTCCTTGTCGGGTAAGTTCCGACCTGCACGAATGGCGTAACGATCCCCCCACTGTCTCAACCAGAGACTCAGTGAAATTGAATTCCCAGTGAAAATGCTGGGTACCCGCGGAAGGACGGAAAGACCCTGTGCACCTTTACTGCAGCTTGACATTGGTATTTGATTAATAATGTGTAGGATAGCTGGGAGACTTTGAAGCATGTTCGCTAGAGTGTGTGGAGTCAACCTTGAAATACCAGCCTTTATTACTTAGGTATCTAATCCGTAGCCGTCATCCGGCGCGGAAACAGTGTCTGGTGGGTAGTTTGACTGGGGCGGTCGCCTCCTAAATAGTAACGGAGGCTTGCAAAGGTTACCTCAGGCTGATTGGAAACCAGCCGTTGAGTGCAAAGGCATAAGGTAGCTTGACTGTGAGAGAGACATCTCGAGCAGGAACGAAAGTTGGTCTTAGTGATCCGGTGGTTCCGCATGGAAGGGCCATCGCTCATAGGATAAAAGGTACGCCGGGGATAACAGGCTGATCGCGTCCAAGAGTTCACATCGACGACGCGGTTTGGCACCTCGATGTCGGCTCATCACATCCTGGGGCTGAAGCAGGTCCCAAGGGTACGGCTGTTCGCCGTTTAAAGTGGTACGCGAGCTGGGTTTAAAACGTCGTGAGACAGTTTGGTCCCTATCCTCCGTGGGCGTAGGAGAATTGAAGAGGGTCTGCCCCTAGTACGAGAGGACCGGGGTGGACGAACCTATGGTGTTTCTGTTGTCACGCCAGTGGCATTGCAGAGTAGCTAAGTTCGGATAGGATAACCGCTGAAAGCATCTAAGCGGGAAGCCAGCCTCAAGATTAGTTCTCCCTGGACATTTATGTCCCTAAAGATCCCTTGAAGACTACAAGGTTGATAGGCTGGGTGTGTAAGCAACGTGAGTTGTTCAGCTAACCAGTACTAATAGATCGTGCGGCTTATTTAACAACTTAATGGAATTCTCTCTTCCCCTGTTTACTTATATATTTGAGTAGACATTACTCAACTCTTTTTCTTGGTGCCCAAGGAGGAGGGGGTACACCCGGTCCCATTCCGAACCCGGTAGTTAAGCCCTCCATCGCCGATGATACTGCATGGTAGCGTGTGGGAAAGTAGGTCGGTGCCAAGGATCTTTTAAGAAAAGCCCTGATTCATATGAATCAGGGCTTTTCTGCGTTCTCAACTCAACATGCGAAAACCAAAGTTGACCATCCCGGCCAGATCAATCAAGACTTTATCATTGTTTCCGGCCACCAATTCCCAGCCCGCACTCAAATTGTTTCTCGAATGTGCACACCTGGTGGAAGAGTCGGAACCATCCGGTTATTATCAAGATATTTCAAAAGCCTTGGTTTTCTCTGAACCAGGGCTTTTTGTGTTTTTGAGCCGGCTCTTGACCATTTTGCCCGAAGTCTGCATTCTGTTTTTAATTATAGGACTCATTTGAGGAGAGACGACATGTTCACCCGCGCGATCACCCGCCGTCCATCTGAAGAGATGGTCAACGGCATCACCTCCGCCAGTCTTGGTAAACCGGATTTTCAGCTCGCTTTGAAACAGCATGAGGCCTATTGTCAGGTGCTTATTCATCTTGGCCTTGATGTGACAGTACTTGATTCTGAACCGGGATTTCCTGACTGCTGTTTTGTGGAAGATACCGCTGTGGTTTGTGAGGAAGTGGCAGTTGTTACGCCGTTGGGGGCGTCTTCTCGGCAAGGGGAACAGGAGAGCATTGAGCCTGTCCTTGCCCTGTTCAAACCTGTCGTCAGGATATCCTCGCCAGCCCATATTGAAGGTGGCGATGTGTTGCAGGTTGAGGATACGTTTTATATCGGACTTTCTGACAGGACAAACCATGAAGGCGCTGTGGCCTTGGGTGCTGCCGTGGAACCGTTTGGATATAAATGGAAAGAGATGGCCTGTTGTCCAAGTCTTCATTTCAAGACGGATGTGAATTTTATCGGTAATAATACCATTTTGGTTTCGCCGTGTTGCGAGGATATGGAAGAGTTGGCCCACTTTGATCGAATAGTCGTTGAAGATGATGAGGCCTATGCTCGGAATTGTCTTTTAATTAACGACACGGTCATTGTCCCTGATGGGTTCCCCCAAACGCTTGCCAAGGTTCGTGGCACAGGTGTGGAAACCGTCGTTCTTGATGTCTCAGAATACCGTAAGCTCGATGGCGGATTGACGTGTTTGTCGCTTCGTTTTTAGTTTTTTCTATAGAAAAGGCCGCTCGAGTTACCGAGCGGCCTTTTTTACGTTGTGTATCTTGGTATGGAGATAAATGGTGATCAAAGGTATTCTTTGCTCACCGGATTGAGACTCTGGGTAAGCTATTTCTTTTTAAGCAGACCGCCGAAAGGATTGGTCGGCTTATCGGTTGTGTCGGTTTTTGACCCACCGAGAATGTCTTTCTTCAGTTTGTCTTCCAAGCCTTTAGTACCCTGTTTGAATTGCCCTTTAAGCAAAGCTTCTGCCATCGCCTTTGCATCAAGGCTGATTGATGGGTCATTGAGGTCTCCTTTGACGTTGATGGGCAGGGGGAGGCCTTTAAGGTCTTCCATGGATGCACCATCCTGACCTTTGAGAGTGCCTACAACCGTTACTGTCGCTGTATAGTCGGTGTTGTTTTTCGGCAGGTTGGCCCATCCTTTTCCGGTGACTCGCAAGAGGGGGGACTTCATCAGCAGATCATCATTGGTTATGTGACCATTTTTGAGGACTGCGGAACCGAGCAGCTCAGCAAAGTCTGTCCGGGCCGGTTCGTCGGAGCTAGTGGGCTTGCCTTTGATTTTATTCCAACCGTCGCGGAGCATCTTGGCTACATTCACACCGTTGATCGCGCCATCTGTAAAGGCAAAGGATGCCGTGCCAGTGACAGTTTGTTTGATGTTGGGAGGGGTCAGGCCCATGCCCTTGAGGTTGTATTTGACGATCGTTGTGCCGAGCACATGGTCCTTGCCGGTTAGATCCTTGAGCAACGGTCCCGCCTGAACACCCTTGAGATCAGCTGTCTCGCTCCAGCTTGCGATTTTTGTATTGGCGTTGAGCATAGAGTGCGCCATGAGGGTTCCCTCGTAGAGGTTTGCGGAAAAAGGTTTGATCGTGACAACACCGTCTTTTGCTTTCAGTTCACAAAGGATGTCCGAGATCCGCAAGTTTATGGCCTTGAGTTTTCCAATGGTCATCTTGGCGTTCAGATTTAGTTCTTTGAGTGCGTTGAGGTCGGGTTCTTGAGTTGGTTTTTCTGTGCCTATGTCGGAGGCTGCTGGTTGAGCCTGCGTTTTAGGATCGTCTGATTTGGGTGGCATGTATCTGTCAGCATCAATGTCGTCGACGTTGACGGAAAAAGCGATGGCCGGTTTGGCAAAGTTCTTGACCGAGCCGGTGGCTGTGATGGTGGTGTCGTCCAGTTTTACTGTCATGTTTTCTAAAGATACGGCAGTATCAGAACCATTGTATTTTAGATCGAATCTTAGCTTTTCCAGGGCTTTTGGGTCTGCTGTTTCCAATGATTCCATGCCTATTTCCTGCATGAGCTTTTTGATGGAGGCTTCGGCTAGCGAGAGTTCACCGGAAAAGGCATTTTTTCCGTTTGCAGATTTGGCGAAGAAGTTTCCTGCCAATTCAAGGTTGAGGGCTTTGAAGAGCATTTCGTCAATTTCGACAGTTCCTGCTTTTTGGTCAAATTTTGCGAAGCCGGTCAGGGTCGGACGAGTTTCGATTTTGGGGGAGTCGAGCTTGAGATCAAAACGTAACTCGAATGGGAAGCGAACTGCATCTCCCACTTCTCCAATGATGAGACTCAGATTGCTTAATGAGCTTGTGCTGCCTGCCTGCTCGTCGTCATACAGAATATTGGCGTTGGTGATTTCAACACCCTGTACAGACAAGCTCTCAACCTTGTTTTCTTTGATTTTGGGCTCTTCCGCCACAGGTTTCTGTTCTGATTGGGTTTTGTCCGTGTCTTTGACGAGGTCATCCCAGTTGGTGATGCCCTTTGTGTTTTTCGTCAGGTTGAGGGTCAATCCGTCTAATACGACCATGCCAATGGTGGCATTGCCCGAGAAAAGCGGAAGGATACGGATAGAGGCTTCCGCTTTGTTGATGCGGACCATTTCAGCGGGACTGAAGCCTTTCGCATTGCCAAGAGCCATGGGCCCGACCTCAAGGCCGAGGGTTGGGAAAAAGGTGAAGCCGATGTCGCCTTCAAAAGTGAGATCTCGACCGGTTTCTTCTTTTACAGCCTGAGAAATTTCTCCTTTGTACTCATTCGGGTCAACCGTTGTTACAAGGATAATGACCGCGATAATGAAGAGAGACAGGATGGTTCCTGCCGTTATCAGGAGGATTTTTAGCAGTTTGTTCATTATTTGCTCCTAAAAGAGTTTTTTAAGAAGTTCACTTGCATTGGCTGCACCATTGGATCGTAAATCTTTTTCCTGATCACCAATGTACATGAACATGGCATCAAGAGCCTTGTCTGTCACGTAATCCGTCGGATTAAAGGGAGAGCCAGAGGCATTGGACATGAGCTGGGCTGCTGATATGGCGTTTGTGTAAGCTCCAAGGCCTGCTGTTTCCAGTTGTTGTTCGACAATAGGCCGAGCCAGTTCTTTGAGTGTTGGACGTGCTGTTTCTTCAAAGTAATCCGTAATGGACGTATCGCTGCCGCTGACCATGGATGCGGGGTTACCTATGTCCATGGTGTCGATGGTTTTGTGGAAGAGCCCACCAATGGGTTCGACTGAACTTTCTGCCGCCGTGTTGAATGAGGAAAGTAGTCCTGATTCGCCAATCATGGATGAAAGCATGTCGGGAAGTGGGATTGATGCGGCCGGATTGGCAGCGAACCCGCCGTCTTTCCCAAGTTCTGCAACAGCGTAGTCAGTTCCCATATGTAGGACTTCTCGAATGCCAGCGTCGGCTTCTGTCGGCGTGTAGGGCAATCCGATCGCTTTGGATCCAGTGTCTCCCATTTCCTTGAGAGAGTCTCCCCACCCTGCCATTCCGGGCAGAACAAGCAGTGTGATCGATAAAAATAAGGAAACCGGGAATTGGAGTATTAGCCTCATAGGGTGCTCCTTCTTGTAAAAATTATTTACTTGAAAGCATACCACGCGGCGTGGCCTCTGCCTAGGGGAGAGTAATTATTATCACAAGAAAAGAGCGGCCCGGAGACCGCTCATTAATATTTTACTTATTGATCGAAAGTCGCTTTAGCCCCGGATGTTCAGGAGGAATTCGTGTGGCACGGAATATTCGGTGGTTTGAAGTACTGTTGGAGCCTGTATACGTGTATTCCCAAACGGGTTTGGCATTGGCAGATACTTCGAGAATGCGTCCTGCCGGGCCATCACTAATGAGAGTATGTCCGTTTGCCAGTCGTTGCGCTCCGGATACTTGTTCTGCAAAAAAACGTTTGCCGCCATTCTCATTATAAGACCAGACGACCTTGGCATTGAGGCGGGTCGATTTGAAGTAGTACTCTGGAAGAATTTCGAGGACATCAGATCGCTGGGTATGTTTGTTTCCGTTGTTGAAGATGAGGATATGTTCTTTACCGGGTTTTGCACCTTTTACCCAGCGGGCATCACGTTGATCGACAAGTATGGGACGACCAGAAGCTCCGTATGCCTGAGGATTGCCCCATCGGAACAGAATGTCGCCTCCCCGGTGCATGATGCCTCCTGTAGTGGATGCGGCCTGACTGGTGCTGGTGGAGTGATCGATTATCCAAACTTCACCTGTATTGCGCAGACTCAGTACGATCTGCCTGAGTTGTGGGTTATAGTCGATGGAATTGGCATGGAGCCATTCAGGGCGGCGCGAAGGGTTGTAATTGATGTCTATGCGTTGCGGGAGACGAACCGGATTGGCAAAGTTCGGAGCAGACTGATTAGCATTTTGTATCAAGTGGTCCCAAGCATGCCATTCCCAGACGATGTAGCCACTACGGGGTCCTGATTTGCGAATTTCCACGATATGTTCTGCCCAGATTTTTCCATCCGGGTGGTTGCGGACTGAGCCGCCGACCGCTTCGATGTCAGACTCGTTTTTCAGCTCCCATGCCAGGAGCAAGACGTTGCCGTTGGGAAGTGGGGCAATATCGTGGTGCTGCCGGACCTTGTTCGAAACATAAGTGTATTCCCAGACAATCTGGCCGCGAGGTGAGACTTCCTGAATAATACCGCCAGTAACGTCCTTACCAATAAACGGGGTGCGGACTTCTCCTTTGCCTGGAGACACACACCGGAGCAGGTTGCCGTTGTTGAGCAAATAGACTGCACCGGAAGATTGGTCTTTGCCGTGCCACGTTTTGACGGTTTTGCCCTGCATGTCCACCAGAAGAGTGTCTTTGGACCCCATGGGCGCAAAGAGGGTGTATCCGTTGGAATCATTGACGGCTTGCGCGGTTTGCTTAGGAACGATGGCCGGAGCGGGGGGCGGGGTCGGAGTAATTGTTTTGGGTTGTTGCGCAGGGGCTTGTTTTGGTGGTGCCAGAGCCGCGGTTGAGGTCTGTGTGGGCACAGTGGCCTGTGTGACTGGTTGTTGTGGGCTTTTTGTCTGGCCCGATGCTCTGGTTATTTCCTTTTTGGACAGGCAATTGTCTCCATTAAGGTCCATGCGCCAGAATTTTTGCTGCATTTCGCCGGTTGCTTCATTGATGGTAATGCAGCCGTTGCCGTCCATGTCCATGCTCAGCATGAGTGCTTCGATATTGGGTTTCCTGCCCGGCTTGGTTGGCGTTGGCTGTGTGTCCAATAGCGAGGGCGTTGGGGCAAGCAAAGCTAGATTTTCTGGTTCTTTTTGAGGTGCAACAGGTGTCACTTTTTTTTCTTGAACCGGAGAGACTGATTTTGAGATCGTACTAGGAGTGGCTGCCACTGGGACTATGGCAACAGGTGCGACTTTTGCGGCCGGTGTAGCTGGTGCTTCTGTTACGGATTTCGGAGTCGGGGCCGCTTTGGGTGCCGGAGCTGTTATGATGGGTTCGGCAATTGGTTTTGGAGCTGGAGCAACTTTCGGGGCCGCAGAAACTTTCGGAGCGGGTGCTGCAACGGGAGCGTTCATGGTGTCGAGCAGTTTTTGATCGACGGATGCCGTGTATTTGGCTTCATAGGGTGGCAGATTTTTGATAACTTCGAATCGATCTATGTCCTTGATTCGGTATTCGAGTTTGGATGGACGGAAACGGTGTCCGTTGGTTTTGTAGCCCACGTTCAGCATGGTTTCGGATTTCCGGTCCAGGCCTGGATTGGCCCGAAAAACGGATTTTCCCTTGTAGCCATTTTGGATGACTGAATCTTGTACTTTGACAACGGATTTTTCCCCATTGAAGAATCGTGTGTCTTTGCATTCGCATTCGTTGTCCCAAACAACTGACTTTGTCAGGACTGTCGTGTTTGGTGCCCCAGCTCCTTGATAGATGGCCGGGCCGTTTTTTAATGATCGGTTACCGGTCAGTGTCGAGTAGTACATGATCGGCGTGGAGCCACCTTCATTGGCCATTCCACCGCCGTTTTCTGCTTCGTTGTTGCGGAAAATCGAGTTGAGTAGCATAGGGGCTGCCCCGAAATCGTTGAACATGCCGCCGCCGGTGATGTCTGCGATATTGGAATCGAAGACACAGGAGACGAACAGGGGAGCCGTTTGCATTTGATTGACGACACCACCGCCGTGGGCCAGTGCTGAATTCTGCCAGAAAGTACAATCCGAGAATTTTGGAGAGGTAGCAGGTTTGGCCGTGGGATTGTCTGAAGTTGCGGTCATGTTGTAGGCCGCGCCACCCATGAGAGCATGATTGTCCTGAAAGGTGCAGTTGCGTATTTCGGGTGAGGCTTGATAGTTGAGTATGCCTGCGCCAAATCCTGGCTGAGGACCAGCCGTCAGTGTCTGCGCTGTCAGTGTTTTGCCGCCGGTCCACGCCGTATTGAGGCTATACCCACCGGTAATGGTGAAACCATCCAGTACCGCATTGTTTGCGCCGACAACGACGTGAAATACGTTGTCATCAGGGATGCCGGGCTGGCCGATATCACCGGACAGAACGGTCGGGTGCTTTTTGATGTCGCGTTTTTTCAGTTCCGTTTCAACGCCGGAAAATCCGCCGATCACTTCCACCCCGGATTTGAGGTGGAAGGAGGCGTTTCTGTCATTGGTGTTTGTGGGCGTATACATGCCCTCGGCAACCCATATCTGATCACCGCTTTGAGCTGTTTCAAGAGCTAGAGTCAATGTCTTGAATGCCGTTGCCCAGGAATTCCCGTTACCGGGTTGAGTAACTTTTTCACTGACAAACAGGGTGTCTGCATGGGCGGTGGCCGAAAACAGGAGAACACAGAATATGGCGGCGATGAGTCGATTTTTATGCATAGTCGTACTCTAGTAGCCATACTCATATGTTTCAGTCAACGATCATATAAGTATAAGTTTATGTCTGGTTTTTGTCAGCCAGCGTCATGCCTTTAATAAGACCGAAACATCCGGCAAGCATCATGTCGCCACCCGGTGCCGGGAACGAAACATCATACCCTTCCAGCATTGCCCTGCGCGGACCGAGCACAAAAGTCTGCTTGAACCCATCTGCTTCTTCGGGCAGCTCTCTGGTCAGGCAGCCGTGCCCGCGCTCTTCAAAGACCTGTTCAAAGGGAAGACAACCACAGCGGAACTGCTCCAGATCGGCCCAGAGTTTTTTGCCGTTCACGCACCCGGTGTGTTGTTCGTACACGCCGTGGATCTGTCCTTTGAACAGAAGGAATGCGATAAGATGGGAGTTGCCAATGTTAACCAGGGTGATGCCTTTTTTGAAACTGAGTTCTTCGATTTCGTCCACGTATAGGGCACCGAGCACGGCAGCCGCGCCGGTGTCTGCCACCACGCCTCCTGCTATGTCTTCCTGCAGGTCGCGCAGTCGGGTCAGCATTTCGGGCGGTGTCTGGTAAATCAGAGATTCGGGACGACCTTCGCCTTCAGTCAGGAATGTCTGCCAGAGTTTGAACCGGCCACGTCGGTTGGATTCTCCGGGGTGGAATCCGTGATCTTGAGCACAGGCTGCAATGTGATCGGGCCATGGGAGCTCGGCTGCTTCAAGGAAGTTACGCCACCAGTCCTTGTCAAAGTCTGTGAGACGGACAGGTTCGAATCCTTCAGGGCATGTGTCGGTCAGTTCGATTCCCATGTCAGTGACGCGAGTGAGATCGTCGGCCATGGTGTATGCGGCGCTTCGGCTGGCGGAGACCTTGAGTCCGGCCTTTTGGTGGGCGCGGATGAACCTTGTCACTCCCCCACCCATGTTGCGGTCATGGAGCCATATGTTTTGTCCTTGCATACGCAGATTCTCAATCCTCCGACCAATTTGAAGGGCCGGGGACGGGATCACGAATTTTGGGCAATTTTCGATTTCTATATTGGGAGAATACAGCAGCACATCTTGAGTGCCGCTACCGATATCGAGACAGAGAGTGGTGTTTCCCACGTTGATCTCCTTTTTGTTTGGTAAGGAGATACACCCGGAGTCGTCCAAAGGGCAAGATGTGTCACTATGGTACCAAGTTGACACCGACTCGCTCTGCCGTCATTGTGCCGTCATGCTGATATTCATACTTTCCCTTATAGCTTTTATCGTCGTCGTTCTGTCCGCGTTGCGGTATGGAGCGTTCATTCTTTCCAATGGTATCGCTGGACAATTGTCCGAGATTCGCGAAGGCGTCGGTCAAATGGACCGAGCTGTGGGAAAGGGGCTACTCAAGGCTGTCGCTGCTGACTGTATTGTACTTCCGATGAGTCTGCTTGCCTTGCTTCCAGATCGGGAGGAATATGTTCCGGGAACCCCTATACTGATGGTTCATGGTCTGTATCATAATAAATCTGCATGGACCGTGTTTCGGCATCGACTCAAACAGGCTGGTTTTTCTAACTTGCATACGTATCAGTATAATAGTTTTACCAAGGATTTCGATGCGGCATTGGTCGGGATGGAGGCCAAGCTCGATCAGTTGCTTGCCCAGAGTTCTGAAGGCAAGGTCATTCTTATCGGTCATAGCCTTGGTGGTTTGGTTTCTCGTTGCGTGGCCGGAAAGGCTGCGTATAGGGACCGAGTGACGGCTCTGATCACTTTGGGATCTCCACATAAGGGGAGTGATCTGGCGTGGCTCGGAGGTAATCGTATGGCTCGTTCTCTTATTCCGGGCAGATATATTGCGCAAACAGTGGAAGGGACACCGGACCCGAATTGTCCCCGACTCGGTATTTATACGCTGACAGATGATTATGTTTTTCCTTTGGATATGCTTCGAACCGGGCGAGCCGGATGGCAGGAACGAATCTGTTCCTCCATGAGCCACGTGTGGATGCTCTTTTCTGAAGAGGTAGCCGAAATGACAATCGAATTTATTCGGGCATCAGAGACTTCGGAATCAGAATGATTTTGTGTTTTAGTTTGTAATAAAAAAGGCCTCTTAACGAGGCCTTTTTTATTTATAAAGTAATTTCAGCGATCTTCGCCTTAAGCTCGTCTGGCTTGAACGGCTTGGTGATGAATGCTGTGACTCCGGCTTTTGTGGCCAGATTTTGTTGTGATGCTTCGGATTCAGTGGTGACCATGATGATGGGCACATCTTCCAGACCCGGTGTGGATCGGATTTTGCCCACCAGCTCCATGCCGTCCATGACGGGCATGTTCATATCAGTGATGACTATTTCGAATTCTTCTCCCTGCTCAATGAACTCATAAGCTTCTTCGCCATTGGTAGCCATGAATGGCTCAAAGCCGAGGTCCGTCAGGATGGCCCGGTGCATGGCGCACATGGAGCGAGAGTCATCTGCGGCCAACGCTTTTTTGGAGCCCGTGGATACCTGAGGCAATCTCTGGATGTCTTGCTCCGCGCGAGAACCACCAATTTCATTGAGCACAACACGGAATTCTTCGATGATTTCTGGGTCGTTGGATTCGGCCAGTGCGTCCATCAGAGCATCTGCTGCACCCTGAGTTTCGTAGAGAGCGTCAAAAATGGCGGTTGCCTTGGAGGAAATAACGCCTCGGGCGAGTCTGTCCGCCTGATCGTCGGCTTTGATGATCATTGAGGTCAATGTGGAAATCATGCCGGGATTGACGTGTTTTTCCAGACCTCCGATAACCGCCATGAGAATAAGTTCTTCGGTTTCGGAGAGGCCATCAACCAAACAGATGATGCCCTTCATTGTGCCGATGCGCCCCAGGGCTTCGTAAACGGCATAACGGACGTTTTCATCTTCGGCCAAGCCTTTGTCAAAGGCTGCGACCAATCCGTCTGCGCCCAATTTGTTGCGCAGGAAGCCAAGGACGTTGGCAGCCAGAATTTTGTTGTCAGTGTCGCCAGCTTCGAATGCCGAGAGAAGCATGGGGATGCACTGAGCACCGATAGACAGCAGGGCATCGGTAATGATGCGTCTGACTGTGGGATTATGATGGTGTAGTTTTTCAACCAAAAAGGAGATGGTGTCGTCCGAGTCATACGTCGCGAGGGCATCCACGGCCTTCCATGTGGTAATGTCGCAGACTTCAAAACGATCCGGGGCTTCGCTTTCGGTGATCATGGCCTTGAGATGAGTAACGGACTCCGCATCTTTCAGCTTACCGAGGGCTTCGATGCAGGAAGACTGAATGAAAGCGTCTTCGTGGCTCAGGAATCTTCTGAATATAGGCAGGGCTGAATCGTCAGCGATACGAGCCAGAGAAGTGAGGATTTCCATGAGGCGGTCGAGGTCCGTCTCTGTTTCGGCAAGGGCAACCAAAGGATGGGCTGCTCTTTTGATTGCATATTCGCCTGCAACTCGAATGCAGAGAATTTTATATCCGTCATGGGAGTCGTTTAGGCCTGCAACAACCTCGTTTTCATTGCTGGACAGGACTGCGTTGAGGGCGTTGACTACCATATAGTCGATGGAAGTATCTCCCACCGGGTTTTTGAGAAGTTCCAGAAGGCCGGGTAAGGCGTCTGGGTTTTTGCTTCCTGAAATTTCATTGAGGATCGTTATTTGATCTAGAAATTCCTTGTCTCTGAAATTGTCAAGCATTGGCATGGTCTCTCCACATCTTACATTGTCGTCGGTTTACTCGAAGCAGAATTCAATGGTGAAGTCCCCGTCCTTCGTGGTGAAGGGGATAGCCATGATGGGTGATTTCGCCATGTGGGAGATGGTGTGGTTGTCTCCCATGACGACTGTTGGAGTTGATCCCTGAAAAACAAGGCCGCTTTCGGCAAGGCCGGCACGGGCTTGACCGGAAATCATGTTGGTCAATTCGCCTACTGCGTCCTTGACGTCTTGCATGATGTCATCAATTTCGTCTCCGAGCATATTCTTGACGATGGCTACGGCGCATCCTTTGGAGAAGGAGAGAGAGACGCTGCCGTTCTTTTCGCCGGTGATACCTACCATGCCGGAGACATCCCCCGCCGCGACATTGTTTTTCTTGACGTAGGGTTTGCCAACCTCAGGTTTGACGAATGCCATCGTGGACAGTACGTCAACGGCTGCTTTTATGAAGGGCTTTGCCAGTTTAACATCCATGTTTATTCTCCTTGAAGAATCATATTCGCGGTCACACAATCTTTGCGATACAACCGTTTGAAATGGTTTAACAAAGGTTGCGCAGTTTATCCAATGGAAACGAGATATTAAATCCTCGTATTTCAATTACCTACCGGCTTCGGTAAAAGCGGTCAAGACGTGTATAGTGAGAAATAATGCCCCGTGTGAAATTTTTCTCGTTAAAGTGGGCATGAGTGGAGCGTAAGTAATATGGAGGAACGGTCATGTTGCTTGACAAAATTGCAGGCCCGTCCATAGGTTGAGACAGTAGAGAAAAGGAAGTTATACTTATGAGCACATACACCATTCATCCCATCGTTATGGGAACCAAGGTCTTCGACAAGGGAATGATGACGTACCAGCAGGGATACGGCACGCCGTACACTATTCCTATATATACTTGGTATATAGAAGGCGGGGATAAGAAGATCCTGGTTGATACGGGTGAAATGCACCCGATTATTTCGGATGAACGGGAAAAATCCATCGGAGGTAAGATTCATACTTTTGAGGAGGGGCTGGCGAAATACGGTCTCAAACCTGAAGATATTGATATCATTATTCACACCCATCTGCACAACGACCATTGCGAGAACGATTACAAGTGCGAGAATGCGAAAATTTATGTGCACGAAAAGGAAATGGAACATATTCATAATCCTCATCCGCTCGATTTTCGTTACCTTGAAGATTACATCGAAGACGTAGAGGAAAACGGTCAGGTCATCACCGTGGATGGTGATACCGAAGTTTTGCCGGGTATTACCATGATTCATACCCCGGCCCATACCCCCGGCGGCATGTCCGTGAAGATCGAAACCGATAAAGGTTCGGTTCTTATTTGCGGTTTTTGTACGATTCTGGAAAACTTGGACCCTCCCATCGAGGTCAAAGCCATGGAGATGGAAGTCATCCCTCCCGGGACGAATACTGGTCCGAATGAGGCCTATGACATTTTACTCAAGGCCAAAGACATGGCCGATCACGTTCTACCTTTGCATGAACCGAAGTGGGCGAGCATGGAAACGGTACCCGAGTAGCTTTGGTGTGATTTTTAAGTCTTTTTATGGGAAGTCTCTTCTGAGGCTTCCCGTTTTTCTTGCCACCACCGCCTGACCCGGCGTAGGGTTCAACCATGTCTCTGGTCATCCTCGCCATCGCCCCTGTTTTCGGGCTTATTTTGATTGGTTTTCTTTTGCGTCGTTTTGAATTCCCTTCTCAGGGGTTCTGGCCTGCATCGGAAAGGGTGACGTATTATGTCCTGCTTCCGGCTTTGTTGGTGCAGGGGCTTTCCGGCAAGAATATTCAGGCTGACAGTCTGCCGCTTGCCGGAGCGGTGTTTTTTGCGGTGCTTTCTTCTGCATTGCTGGCTCGATTGTTTTGGCCGTTGCTCAAACTCGATGGTCCTGCATACACGTCATTGTTTCAAGGCGCTTTCAGGCCGAATACCTATGTTGGTTTGTCTATCGCATCGGCCATGCTTGGCCCGGACTGGATGACTTTATCCGCTGTGGCGTTGTTGACCATGATCCCGATAATCAATGTTATTTGTGTGTTGACGCTCTCCCGGTACGGCACTCCCGTCAATGGGGGGATGGGGGTGATTCGTGAATTGGCGAAGAATCCTCTTATTCTTGCCTGCCTAGTCGGACTGTGCCTGAACGTGCTCCATGTTTCGTTGCCGGAAGTGCTCAATGATTTACTGAGTATTCTGGGGCGGGCTGCCTTGCCTATGGGGTTGCTGGCCGTGGGGGCCGGATTACGATTGGAGAAAGTTGAGGGCGGCAAACGGTCTTTATTGGTCTCTTCTGTTCTTCATTTGATATTTCTACCGATTATGGCTGCTGGATTGTGTGCTCTGTTTGGTGCAGATGCGGATGCAACATTGACGGCTGTTATTTACACCGCGATTCCTGTGTCGGTATCGTCTTTCATTTTGGCGCGTCAGATGGGAGGGGATCATCGGCTGATGTCCCAGATCATTACTTTTCAGACACTGGTTTCCGTCATAACCCTGCCGGTTATGCTGGGGCTATTGGGATAGTTGGGGAAAACCCCTTGATTCTATGGGGGAATTGAGAGACTATGCCGATTATTTGTGCATACGGTATACAAGGAGATCATAATGGCTAAAGATTTCAGAGAATATCTTGTTGAAGTGTCCCGGCACGAGACCTTTGGACGCGTGTTCAAAGAGGTGGCCGTCGGGAGCAAGGTATTGATCTCGTTTCAGGCAAGCAATGTCCATGGTTGTTATCCCGAGGAAACTCTGGACGATGTTTATGCATACACGCATTGGGAAGTTTCTTTGCGGTCCACGAAGCCTGCAATTGATGTCCCTAAGGCCGGAGCATGGGAATTCCTCAAACATAATTATTGGGCCAAGCCGTTTGATAAACCCGATTTTCAGCGTGCTATTGCTGCGGACAATGTGCCGGCCAAGCATTGCCAGCGGATTTTGGAAGACGTTATTGAGTACGCCTTGCTGAAAGGGCAGCTTGAATCCGAGGATGATATTCGGTTGATCGAGCAGGATGAGGAAGTAAAAAAATACACCAAGAATGCCAGCGTGGGCTGTAGCGGTTGTGGTGGCGGTCAAAAGACCATTGAAAAGAAAGCCGATTAAATACGGTTTTTAAGATCACGTCGAGGCCCGTTCCATAAGGAGCGGGCCTTTTTTATGCGAAAATGGCGGTGAGAACGACCACGTAGGCCAGAGAGGGGAGTAAATTCGCCATTCTGATTTCGGTCAGCTCCAGTAGGTTGATGCCTATACCTATAATAAGAAGGCCGCCGCAACCGGTGATCTGTGCAATCATCATGTCAGAGAAGTACTGTTGAAAAAAATTGGCTCCCAAGGTTAGTGTTCCTTGATAGAGCAGCACTGGGATGAAAGAGAATAGGACACCAGAGCCATACGTCGCGGCAAAGGCGATAGAGGCAAAGCCGTCAAGAATGGATTTGGTGAACAGAACTGTCGTGTCTCCGCGTATCCCTTCTTCAAGAGGGCCGATGATGGCCATGGCCCCGATGCAGTAGACGAGAGAAGCCGTGATCAATCCCTCTGTGAATTTTGCATTTTTGGAACCGATGAGTTTCTTGAAACGGTTGCCGAGTCGTTCAAAGAGTGTGTCCAGCCGTAATATTTCTCCCGTAATACCGCCCAGAAGAATTGCGAAGATGACAAGGATGGTGTCTTCGGTTTTGAGTGCCATCTGGATGCCGATAAGCAGGACACTCAGGCCCAGTCCTTGGAAAACAATGGTCCGAATACGTTCAGGGAAATGAGATTGAAGCCAACATCCCAGAACAGAGCCGCCGATAATGGCGAAGGCGTTGACGATGGAACCTATGGGCAGCAATGCGATCTCCTGACGTTACGATGAATACAGAGGAAGATTACTACCATTAAGCAGCGGGCTGTGACAAGACAGTTCAGGGGCGTGATGTTGCGATTCGAGGTTTTATTTCGGCATAATGGCAGGCACTTTGTTCACGCGCGGGAGACAAACATATCAAGAAGGACATTCGGGATTTCGTCACCGTGAGCCATATATGAAATGTTTGATGTAATCCGTCAAATTGCTTTCGGGTATCTTACATGAGTCTTTTGTCCTGCCTGAAACAGGTATCTGTTGTATGCTGTCATCTGAATGAACAAATTTTTAAAGAAAAAATGACACC
Source organism: Pseudodesulfovibrio nedwellii (assembly GCF_027923765.1). Classification (NCBI taxonomy): domain Bacteria; kingdom Pseudomonadati; phylum Thermodesulfobacteriota; class Desulfovibrionia; order Desulfovibrionales; family Desulfovibrionaceae; genus Pseudodesulfovibrio; species Pseudodesulfovibrio nedwellii. The sequence continues at coordinate 3,044,461 of NZ_AP026709.1, forward strand.
GAAGTGTGACAAGAGGATTGACAGCAACTCCCACCTGCCCTATGAAGAACGTCTCCCGTGCCAGGGTGGCGGAATTGGTAGACGCAGCGGATTCAAAATCCGCCGGCTTCACGGCCGTCGGGGTTCAAGTCCCCGCCTTGGTACCAGAATGAAATCAGGGCCTTAGAGTGATTTAACAATCCTCTGAGGCCCTGCTCTTTTTGGTGAGAAAGAGATATTGCCACAAAAAAACCACAAAATTTGAAAAAGTGGTTTTGTCGTATCTAATGAGTTGAGTCTGTAGGCATCGACCAGGGGCGAAGGAGGACTATTGTCTAGAAAAAAGAACGATTACGTATTCACTTTGAGTTCTGATAAGACGTTGAACCTTATGCATAAGGCCACTGAGCATGATTTTTGGCGTTATGAGTACTCGCGTCGTAATTTTTATCTAGAGCTTGTTAATCCCAAAAACGGATACGGCTTTCATTTGTCGCCAGTGGATGGCGGTGGAATTCCGAGAGAATTGCAAGCTGCCCAAGGTTGTGTGCTTAAAAAGTGTATAGAATTGTTCGAAAAGTCTGGCTATCCCTGCAGTCCTGAGAATCTGGACGAGTTGTCATGGAAGCACAGGCAACATTTTCATTGGGTTCTTTCGGCGTTGATGCAAATTAATCTAGGGCGTCAGTTCGGAGATAACCCCAATTACCAAATAGCATCGGCCAATAAGCTGTATTTGATGTTGGATTATTACGATGTTTACTCGGCTAATTCAGAATTACGAAATATGTTTTTAGATATTCAAAAAAAAGACCCCGCATGGGTTGAGTCTTTGGCATTTAAGATTATTAACCGTTCGTGCTGCGATGACTCGTTAAACTGGTTATTCGAGAAGAGCCTTCAATTTGGATATTTCCCATGGCAAATGCTTCTGATGGACGACTTACTAGAGTCTTTGCAATTCTATAATGACACGACAGTTCCCCCATGTCTTTGTGAGCCTTTTTTGAGCAAGGATAGCCTCTTGATTGAGTATGGTGTTGAAGTGAATTTTGCCTCTAGGAATAGGGCACAATTTTATTCTTCTGAAGATGATAGCTCCTTATATTGCTATCTTAGTATGCAGAATACCGATATTCCTATAAAAATAGCGCAAAGTATTGAGGCCGCCATTTATAGATTTGAAAAGAAAAAGAAAGGCAATCCCTTTGGAGAAAAAGAGGGGTCGGTAATTCAGATCTGTGTAGATATGAATATATTCGACACGAAGCGAATGAAAGAAGTCTTAGTGCTGTTGGAGGCTCAGATCATCAAATATCGGAACTGGGCTTTTCCTCAAGAGCATGTATTCGATGGTGACAATTGGAAGACTCTTAAGGCTATCTCGGTTGTAAAAAGTGAACAGACCTCATTTCGCTCCCGCTGCATTGGTTTATGGTTGTGGGACCAAAGCAATATCCATGGCATGTCCAGAAAAGATGCAAATGAATTGGCGTTTGAAGTTGAGGTGTTTGGATTGTCTGAGGATCTTGATGCAACTGCTTTAGACCGACGCTATACTCTTGCTCGGGCGTGTGTTGAACGTATGCGCGTACTTAACTATCGCTCCTTCATTAAATCCTAATATCTCGTTTTTATTCGTTATCGATTCTTGAAAGCGTGCTTATCTTAAATCGCGTTCATTGTGCAGTCTCTATGGAAAAGGAGGCGCACATGACGTCAAAAGACAACACTTCAATTCAACAAGTTATTCTTCAACTGGAAAAAGAGTTCCCCCCATTAATTTCAAGAAGCCTTGGTTCAAAAGCTACCGGGTACACAGTAGCTGAACGGACTTTCGCTAATCTTGACAGCAAAGGCGAAGGGCCTGCTGAGAGGCTGAGGATCGGCCGTCGGGTTTGTTACCCTCGATCTGCCTTTATATCTTGGGTTTTGGAACGTTTGGAGGTTGATAATGACTAACTTTCTTTCGCAGCCCGAGACACATGGTGGGGCTCTCTCTGTTATTTCCAAAAAATTGTGCCCAGTACAGAAAGATCGGCTGGATGTACTCCGCTATCACGTGCTTAAAATGATCACCGAGGATCCGCTTTCGTTTTTGAAAGGGATCCTACCAAATGGGCGGATTACCGGAGGTGGGGTGCATCATGATGCCGAGATGCGGTTTCGGGTCTTTTTCGAACATCACCGGAACAGTCATGGCAACATCGGTAGGTGGGATCGGAATAGCGATGTGTATGCTCCATTTAGGGAAGTTGGCAGTGGCTCAGACTTCGGCCAGGATTTCATTTCGTTGTATGCAACAGTAGAGGGCCTGAGCCGTGTCGGGGGCATGAGCGAAGCAGAGGCGATTACGGAACTGGCCAGGGAGTACGGTGTGCCGTGTGAGATGCTGGATAATGAGGTTCCGCGTTGGAAGCAGGTCGAGATTGATGATCTGGATATTTCCAATTCAATCAACGATGTGAAGGGATACTTCAAGCTGAGTCAGCAGAAAATCGAGCGGCTGAAGTACAGCAATTCAGACGCGATAAACGCGATCTATTGTCGCCAAAATGAATATCACAGGAACGCTCGTCCCATGCATGACCGTGATGGCAAGCGCATGGGGCTGATGGTCATCGATGCCGAGGGTCAATCAGCCTTGAAGACGCTGTGGATGAAAAAGCCAAACGGCAAGAAAGGCGAGTGGCAATATTCGAACTTTGCAATGAAGCCATACCCGTTCGACAAAACGCATGAGGCCTTCAGGGCAAAGAAGAAGGTTGCCTACGTGATCAGTGATCCGGTCTTGGCTGAACAATTTGAGCGGTGGCAGGAGGAAGGTGTTACCAGCCTCAAGGGCGCATTCGTCCAAACATGGTTCGGGGGAAAGCAAACGGTTGTCGATTTGGACTGGGAGGCCCTCAAGCATCATGATCTACGAGTAGTTATTCGTGAGACTGAGGAAGACTTCCAGCTCGCCCAAGCGATCCTTGAGCAGGTTGTCGATCAACATGGTCTCAAGTCCGTTTCGCTCTATCGCTATGGGACCGAGAGTGTGTACACCAAATCGGTGCTCTACCCTTTTGATGACAGTAGGGCCTTCAATCTCGCAAATGATGCGTTTCTGTTTCAACTCACGAAACAGGACATTTATGTCAGCCTTGGCTTGGAAGAACGTGCCGAGGTCCTCGACGTATTGCCCGATGAACATGACGAGTTGTTTGTCTGCATCGAGGGAGTGCTCGAAAGAGAAACCGCAACCATGCTTTACGCGTATGATGGCGTGGGTAAGAGCATGATTGCACTCAGCGTGGGGTACGGGCTTGCCAGTGGTAAAAATGTCTTTGGTACGGCATGGAAGGTCCCAGTACGTAAGAAGGTTTTGTACGTTGATGGAGAGAACTCTCGGAAGGACCTGAAGCGCCGGGAAGCAGCCTTTCGTCGTTGCTATGGTCTAGAAGAATCCTCCCCATACTTTACGATGATATCGTCGGGTAAGGAACGTAAGCTGTTCGATCTGACTGACAAGGAGTTCAGAGAGCGGCTGCGGGTTAAGCTGTTTACCCCGTCAGGCAAGCGAAAGGTAGATGTGCTTATCCTTGACAATTGGAGCGCCTTATTTTCCGGGGAAGAAGACAAGGCATGGCGGGACATCAATGGATTTCTTGCTGAGTTGAAACTTGCCGGGATAGCCATATTGTTCGTGCATCATGCCTCTGACGCAGATCCGAGTAAGCCGGATGGGTATAAAAAGAAGAATCGCTTTTTCGACAGCCGTTTTTACGCGGTAAAGAAGCAGGCTTCTTCTGATAATGGTGACCAACCCATGGCCGTCAGCGTACATGGCGGGAAAAGTCGTTCTGGCTCAGGTCATACAGCCTTCGATTTGCGGCTCTTTTTTGTCAAAAATCAGTCCGGAGAGGAACGCGCCTTCTGGCTTGTCGATGCAGACAAGCGGGCCAGGGACGTCTTTGAGCTCCGCACCCAAAAAATGATCTACGAGCAAATCGGAAAGGCTCTTGGTTGTAGCAAGAACACTGCAAATGATAGTATCAAGAACAACGGGCATCCTGATCCAGGAAATTGGGTAAAATCCAAATAAATCAGACTGGTATACACCCATCCCAATCCATCCCAGTGAGCAGGCCGCTTTTAATCTGCTTCTGGGATGTTTTTTTTATGTTTAGTCAGTGATTCTAGATTGATGCGCGTATTCGGTTTCATCCAAATAGTAATCCCGAAGTATCGAGCAATGCTAGACACTTTAGAAGGCTGTTTGCTGTTTTAACCATTCGATATGGCAGGATAAAATGAATATGCTGGGATGGAGGGATGAGCTTCGGTCTGAAAATGTTGAAATTTGGATAACCTTATATTCCAAATAGTTATATGCAAATAGTTGGAGGGAGGAGAAAAGGTTGCACCAAGGGGATGTCCTTGACGAGCCAATTCCGAGCTTGAGTAACCCCATTACTCTAAGCATTTAGAGGAGGAAATTCGCCTTTTCCAAGCGAACGACCATGGAGGTAGCATGTAGATTCCTCCTAGGAAAAGATCATCAGCCACCCTTCGTTAGGGCACACATGCGGAATTTATACTTCTTGGCTATTTGGCTTGTGAGCCTCCATCCACGCACTCCTGGAGACCGTTTTAGGCTAAGAGGCTTTTGGCTGTCTGCGGTGTCTACAATGTTAACTAGTAATTCCGACCCAATCAATTCCATACCGTGCTTTTCGCCCTCCACCGCTTTGGACGAGCATCCTGGTTTCCACCGGAGTCTTCAAGTCGCGTGTCGCCGTTGCGGAGGATGCGTTGGTCATGGAGATGTGTTTCTTGTTCGAAATACCACCCTCGAAGTCGTCAGGGTCAGCGACGAGCAACTTGTTGAGCACCTTGCGTTGCCGATCGTTAATATTAATCTCGGCGTACCTTTCCCAAAACTCAGCCATCCATGATGGTCAGCCGTGTCAACTCGCGTGAATTGCGTATGCCTTGTTTGACCATTTCGAGAAACCAGTACAACCTCTTTGCGAGGTGTCAATCGCCTTTTTGTGCGTTTTTTAGGACCGATTAATAGGCCTTTTGGGACGCCGAAACCTGTGAAGACAAGCTGTAGGATTTCTGAGAGGTTTGCTCGTCTTGCGCTATGGCCATATCGGTTATCGCCCGTGCGAGTCTCCCGTTACCGTCATCAAACGGATGAAGCGTAACAAACCAGAAATGAGCGATCCCAGCCCGAACGATGCCGTCTCCATCTACCGGAGAGTTGAACCAATCCAAGAAGACTTCCATCTCTTTGGGGAATAAATCAGCAGGAGGGGCTTCATAGTGCAGTTTCACCTTCCCCGATCTGCCAGAAACCATCTGCATCGCTCCTTGCACGTCTGTCCCCCAATCACCCACAGTAATGCGCTGAATGCCGGTGTACCCTGTCGGGAAAAGCGCCGCCTGTCATCCAATGAACCGCTCTGCGGTAAGAGGATCGCTATGGTTCGCCGTAGCATCCTCGTATTGATGCTGAGGATGATATCCAGCCTCCTCTAGCCCAACTTTCCGAACGACAGACGACCGAACAAACTATGGGTGTAATTTCAGACCCTTAATTCCCGAAGTTAGCAAAGCCTCCGTATCCCCAAATACAGCCTCAGCCTCAAGGGCAAACTGATTATCCAAGGCCGCCATCTGGACGAGTAATTTCCTCTGCATCTTCCGACAACTTTCAAGTTTGGAGAAAAGGATTTCTACATCATACCGGAAAGTAGGCTAGGTCTCTTCCTAGCCATATATAATGAACCAGGATGTGTTTCTTGTTTTATTTAGATCAAATTTTGATTTGAATATGTCAGTTTTTTCATCAAGTGCGAATTGGCATGATGCACAGATCAATGCCTCTCCTTTTGGAGAGGCCTGTACCAAATGGACAAATACTTAGCGTAATTCAGAAGCCCCGAAGGATATGCCTCTTTGCCATGGCCTCGCGAATTAATTTCAGCGAGATCGCAAGCCCTGGCCAAACAAAAAACAAGATCTGCACGGAAGTGAGCTTCTTGCGACATCCTCTCTTGAACTGTAGCAAGCGGAGACGGATGCTCAAGCGTAAGCACAATTCCGTTAGCCTCACTGCAGCACCAGACATCAAAATCAACGTCGTCACAGCCGGTCACCTATCGCTAGGCATTTTTTGCTTCGTTGATAAAATCCACATCTTCGAATGGATTGTTGCCTTCTACGAGGAGTTGTACATGATATATAGAATCCATCAGGCTTTTTCCCTTTTGTACATTCATGAGTCAAAGTACGCTTTAACCGGTTGAGCCAAATCTAAGTCGTAAATATATGCATGGCTAGTTAACAAATTAAGGTACTGAATTACTTTGGCTTCATAATTGGCAGGAGTAAATCCCGGAGGAACAGGGAAGCGAAATCTATTTACAATGATTCTTCTATGTTAAGTTACCATCAAGTCAATTCTTTTACAGGTTTCCTGGATGATTGGAATGCTGGAAAAGAAATGATTTGGATTTCCAGAGTTAAAAAGGTACGGGGCTGAAGACTCGGTCTCCATGGCGGGTTGACAAAACATGGCTATTCCTCGGGATGTTAAGAGATCGAAAGGATAATCAATTATTCATTTTTATTAAACTATTTCAAATTTTAAAACAGGATAACCTCGTGTGTTGTTCTCAATTGTGATGCGGGTGACGACATCTTCAAGTCGAGAGTTTATAGAGGACAAAATGGCGATGTACGGCTTGAAACCGTGCTGGATTGATCCATCGTGAATCGTCAGCCGATATGTGATGTTGTTCAGTTCAAGGTCGAAGTCATATGCGAGTGTCCAGCCGTTAGGAATCTGGGCTTCATCATGGCAGATCCTTTCGCCAACCAAGCCATTTGAAGTCCATTGCAAAAAACGTTTGCCCATGAGTCTAAGTTGAGCATCGATCTGAGGGCCAATGACCGTGTTAGCGAATGTAAATTTTCCATTGCGGATGTTGAGGTAGCGCATATGCTTCTCCATTATTTTTGGTTGAAAAAACAGAAAAGGTCATGAGCGAATGTTTGCCCATGACCTTACTTATTTTTACCAAGTTTCTTCTGTATATTATAGTGGCTATCTATAAAAGATAATTTAATTTTCAGTTCCTATTCCTTGTAGGAACCTAGCGCAATTGAGATGCTCCAAAACGATGGCTGTCTGGCGAAGCATCCTGTTTTTGATTAGTTTTTGCGAGATAGCTTGCCCGATAAAAGAGGTGATCAATGGCGCTATTAAAAGAGATGGTCGAATCGATCAAGGTGCAAACAGATGCTTTTCGGGGAGGGCGTTCAAGTATAACACCATTTTCAACAGCCATACCTTTTTGATTTCGATCACAGGGCCAAACATAATTTTTAGCGTCACGGTCCAGTACCCGTCCCCAAACTTTTATTACTTTACCGAGAAATCTCCGGTAGTCCCGGACAACACTGCCATTCACAAAAACAATGCAATGGTAGTGAGGATGTTTTGAGCTTTTTTGTTCTTTAACCCAAACATAGTGCAGATCAATTTTCGCCCCCTTCCTTTTGCTGAGATTGCGGGCGTTATCTCTCATTATTTTAAAAAAATGTTGAATCTCTACATTTTCGCCCTTTGACTTGTAATCAACCGGAAAATGTAAATCGAACCTTATTGCTAACACTCGACAGTGCTTACCTGTCATCCACCACATGCTGTCATACAGTCGTTGCAGGATGATGTGAAAACAAAAGAACCTGCCGTTCCCTGTGTTGATAGGCAAACCATTGAAACATCCTTTGTTGGTAGTGGATTTATGATGCATAGAAACCTCTTAATATGCTAAAATTACTAACTATAATATAGTACAAGAGGTGTGAAAAATAATTAGCATTATAGAATCTATTAATCGGGAGAGTGTCATGACTTTGATTCCTGAACGACTGAAGGGCGCTGCTTACCAGTTGGCGGAGAGAGTTGCTTCTTGGCTTGGGTGGATTGTATTTTAGTCTTGGCATCAGAAAACAAGGAAGGGTGTCTAAGTGGCTGATACGAAGATTGTTGTCTTTGGTGTAGCGTAATTAACTAACTGTTTTAATAAACAATAGATTAGATATTATAATAATAGCGAGGAAATCAAAGCTCAACAAAGCCCACAGAGAAGGGAGCTCTCGTGGCATGAGATCAGTAGTTCCAGACAATTAAGTTATCGCGAGATATGAAAACTACACGCCAAGAATGTAAATACAAATTGACATACAGTTTGTGCCTGCGAGACTTGGCAGTAATGTAATTTGCATATACATACGTTTAATGAAATCCCAAAAACTCATCATTCAAGACGATGATCCCGATGTGCAGGCAGCCATGTTCGTTAAGCACGCACGGAAAGCTTTAGAGCGTCAGAAGCCTAACAAGACCTCCATATCCATCCGCCTGCATACCGACGTAATTGAGTTCTTGGAGTCTATTTCAGACGGGAAGTATCAGCCCGCTATCAACACGATATTGCGTGCATTTGTCGAATATCCAGTAGATAAACTGCCGGAAGCTTTGGCAGATGATGATTCGCTTCCAGATCTGCCCAAGAAGCCTGTTAGCATCCGTTTAGACAAAGATTTGTTCGCTACGTTTAAGGAACAGGGGAAGGGCTATCAAACTCGTATTAATCAGGCTTTGCGTGTGTTCTTGTTGTACTCAAAGGCTAGCTCTGGTGGGTACTATTGAAGACCTCAAATTTGCAATGAACAGCCTTCTCAATCCCTGTGTTTACGGGGTGAAAATGGCCTAAAATTCAGATTTGGCTTACTCGGTCAATCATCTTGATGATCTCTCGGTTAGAAAAGATCACACCCTCCAAGTCTTTTTTACGACATGGCGTTTCATTTAGAAATGAAGCAACCCAACGGTGCTTTTCTTCAGTTTTGGGTAAATGACCCAGCCGATTCTTCAACATGAATTCGACAGCATACTTCATGTTGAAAGGGGGAGCGGGAGTTGTTGGGAAAGTGTGATGCGGTGTGACAAGCTAATGCTAGAAACGCATTGTTTTTCTTTTTTTTCTGGAATTAAAATCGAGATTGATTTCCTGGGGGGGGGCTGGTTTTTTTGCCCTGGATATTTTGGATAAGGCAACCCCGCCAACGACGAAGAAGATGCCGATGCCAAGGATGATGAGAGTGGTCTGATTCATAGCTGTGATCTATGTGTAGTGAACGAATACAAGGTCAAGACATCTGTCTGTTTTGAAGGGAAGAGTGACGAAATAAGAACGCCCACAGCAATGTCTGGCCGTGGGCGTTCTTATTTGGGAGAGGTGTTTTGAAAATGTCGACAAATCCAGCATTGAATGTATGCGGTTTGGGTGGTCGAAGCTAGGTGTGTTAAGAAATAAGCGCAAAGCCTCCGGCCTAGATGAGGCCGAGAGCTTTGCTCTTTTATTTGAATTATCCGGCTTAAGCGACTTCTATATAGGACTGACTAAGAGCTGTAACGACTAAAAAAAATATGAAAAGACGTCATGCCTATTCGAGAGGACAGGCATGACATCTTCAACGTCAATATAATATTAAAACCTATTCAGGTACGTAAAGTTCAACTGCTGAAGCTTCTTATCTATCAAGAGTTTTATTCATCAGCGCGGGGCCATATATGCCCTAGGCTCTTCGGACTACTGAGCGGCGAATTAAGGTGGATCTTTTTTTATCAAGATAAGTTCGTTTGGATAATCTTGTGCTGCATTGTTGAAATAAATGCATGATTATATATAGCTCTATATACAAATTGCTCTTAATCTGCCAGGCCTTTATATTGGTGCTTGTGGGTCTAAATTCTAATAATTTGTTTGAAGCGTAGTTCTGCAGCTCTAGGTCGGGCTGCATAGTGCTATTTACTTGTTTCTAGTTTTTTTGTGTATTGCTCAAGCTTAGTTTTCATTTCCTGCACAGTTTTTGCGTTATTGTCTTTCTGAGCGATTTGGATGGCTTCTTTCAAGGTGTTGATGGCCTTTTGCAAGAAACCGGATTCTGCGTATGCCGTAGCGAGCGTGTCCAGTTTATTTAAATCTTGCCCAGAAGATAAATAGATAGCTCTTTGGGCCAATTCAATCGAACGCATACCATTTTTGTATTTTGGTTCTGGACAGGTTGCTAAAAACCAAGCAAAGCCATTAAGAGTGGTGCTGTCTGTGTCATGAATAGCAAGCGAGTGTTCATAGTCTTGTAGGGCTAGAGCGTATTCATCTAATTTTATATAAGCTAACGCCCGGTTGTAATAGGCCATGTAATTATTGGGATTAATATTGGTTGTTTTTGAAAAATCGGAAATAGCCTTGTCGAGTTGGCCTGTTTTCAAATATGTGGTGCCTCTATTGAAGTAGCAAGGAACACAACGTCTATTGATTTGGATAGCCTTTCCGTAATCTTCGATGGCCATCTCGTAGTTTTTCATTTCACTATATATGGCACCTCTGTTTATGTATGAAATAAGATTTCTATCGTCGATTTCAATCGCTTTATTAAGGTCACTGATGGCCGTCTTATAATCTTTTACATCCGCAAAATAGTTTGCTCGATTGTTGTAAGCGGCGGTGTTTTGTGGGTCTAGTGAAAGAGCCATATTCAAATCACTTATGGCCTTGGCATGTATTTTATTTCTCCTGTAATATTCACCTCGGTTACTATAGGCCTGTGATAAGGCTTGCTTGTCTCGGTTATTTGATTTTATCAACCAAGTGTAATGATCTGCTATCGAATATTTGGGCTGACTACCTTGAGTCTGAATATTTGTGCCAGCTGAGGCATATATGGTTGTGGTTAACAGGTAGGCTATTATGAGAATGGACGTACGCAGGCGAATCTGCAAGTTTTTCATAGGGGGCTCTTTGTTTTTTTATATTTAAATTTAAATGCTTATCGCGTTTGGCGCTCATTCACTTAAAACGAAAATAGAGTTTAAGTTTTATTAAAGAAATCATGTTGGCGTATAATTGGGGCTTGCTAGCATATATAAATGCTAGACTCTGGCCGGCTGTCAAGTATGGAAAAGAATGAATGGAAGAATAACGTTAGTCTTGCGATCTTATTTCTACCTTGCGAGCCAGTCATCTGATTCTCATCGTTATGAGGGAGTGCTATAGGCAATGGTGAAAGAAATTGATCATTCTATCGTCGGGAGAGCCTGTGGTGCCTGAAGTTCTTAGGATACTAATTTTTGTTGTTTTAGGGCTCATACTCGGTAGCTTCGCGGGCTGCTTGTCCTATCGGCATACCGTAGGAGCATCGGTTGTCACTCCATCCCGTTCGTATTGCCCCGAGTGTAAGACTTTCTTGGAGTGGTTCGATAACATTCCGCTCATAAGCTATTTCTTTTTAAGAGGCAGATGTCGATATTGCGGGTGTCCGATAAGCCCACGATATCCTATTGTTGAATTTTCCTCGTTGGTCTGTGGAGTTTTCTTGGCCGTTCGCTATGAGTCTCCGTTGCAATGGTCGCTTGCGATGCCAGTACTCTTTCTTTTGATCGTGTCATCTGCTGTTGAAATGCAAGTGAAGCAGGTGCCTAAGTTTGTTATTTGGGGGATTTTGCTTGTTGCAATTGGTTCGATGATTGTCAGTCCTAGCGATGCTCTCTATACAATATTTGTTGGCACAGGTGTTGGAGTGATGTTTTCAATCATATATTTCGTAATTGCATGTCGAGCAGGGAAAGTTGTGCCAGAATTTGGAATCTTATTGGTGGGGACGGCAGCAGTCATCAGCTGCTTTGCCGAGTCGAGGCTCATCGTCATGACCTTGATCATGTGTGTTGCTTATGGGATGGTTGTTTTCTTCACGGCTAAATGGAATAGGGGCAACAAGATGCCCGCCTCAGCTATATTGGGAATTGGGTGTTTAGTTATGATGATGTGGGCGTAATATGAGAAAACTAATACTATGTGCTCTTTTGATTATTCTTGGCGCGGTTGTTGTCTTTCAGGGAGAGAACCTGTTTCAGGAAGGCTTGAAGGGCTATCTTGCCCTAAATGGGGTTTCTTCGAGGTTTATCCATAAAAATGAAAGTACTGTCTTTATCTTTGAGGGCGGGAAAGAGAATCTTGAAACTGTCATCCTTCTCCATGGCGTCGGAGGTAACGCCTTAACCTCTTGGTTTCAACTTCTTCCTGAACTGGCAAAAAATTATCACGTTGTTGCTCCGGATATGTTTTTTGCCAATCTCCCGGACTTAGTCAATTCAGGTTACCATATTAATTTTGAAAGACAGCTTGTCGAATTACTTTTTGAGGACTTGAAAATATCCAAAGCATCATTGGTAGGTCTGTCCTTCGGGGCATGGCCAGCGTTACAGATGGCCACAGGATCCCCGGAAAGAGTTAAGGACTTAGTCCTGATTTCTCCATTGGATGGGAGTGCCAATAAGATTGTTGCAGGCTTGGATTTAAATAAAGAAAATCCAGGCAAAGATTTTTATTACCGCATATTTAAAACTCCCCCTCCTGTTCCTAATCTGTTTTTACAATCTCATTGGGACAGGACTTCTCGCGTTTTTGCTGCATTGCCTCGTTTTCAAGTCCAATTGGATTTAGAGGGCAGGAAGTTGAATGCCGCTCTCTCTAATATCAAATGTCCAGTACTTATTGTGTATGGGCAGGAAGATCGGGTAATACCTCGTGAGCACTTCGATGATATGGAAGCTAACATTGAAGGAAGCTTGTTGCGAGGACTGGAGCGAAGCGGGCATGCCGTGGTTTGGGACCAGCCTGAGCAACTTGCGTTAGCAGTGGACTCATTTTTGGCGAGAGTGGAGGAGTAACAGATGAAGCGTGAAGCAGGGTTTACTCTTATTGAGGTGCTCATTACGTTGATTGTCCTCAGCGTTGGTGCGCTGGCTATCATGAAACACACTTCGCAGACGCAGGATTTGATGGCAGAGATTCGTCATCTTGATACCATCTCCCGTCTCGCCGGATTGAAAATGCAAGATTTGGAAAAGGACGGTTTTTCTTCTTCGCTTTCCAGAGAGGGCACTTTTGAAGATCATCCTGGCTATGAATGGAGCGCGAGTTCGCACCTCCTAAAAGACGGTGGATGGTATCGTTTGAAACTGGTTGTCAGGCGGGACGATACGGACCGGTCTGTTAAGGTAGAACGGATTTTCCGCGAGTTACTATGAAAAAGATAAAAAAAGGAAGAATTGCGACGCGAGGAGATAGGGCCGGCTTTACGCTTATCGAGGTCCTTGTGGCTGTTGCGTTGTCTTCAGTGATTATGATGGCTTTGTTCGGTATGTTTAATTCCGTTGTGGACGTTGCGTCCAGTGTCAAATTTCAAGAAAGCTCATCTTATGGTGAACGCACCTTTGAGGGGATTCTTTTTGATGACCTGCGTTCGGTTTATGCGGCTTCGGGTGATTCCTTTCGTTTTAAAGGGAAGAGTGGCTCTTTCCTCGGTATTGACGGCCTGCTTATGGAGTTTTGCTCAACTGCGAGCCTGAATAACTTCGGAACTAGTCCTTCTTTTTCGTTGCAAAGAGTCGAGTATGTTATGAAAGGCGGTTCAGATACGAAAAATATTTACCGTCGGGAAAGGAACAATTGTGGACTTTCGGGGGATTGGGAGTGGGTCGAGGTCCCTATTCTTAAAGAAATTTCGGATATTGAAATCGAATATTATGATCCTGAGGATAACTCTTTTGTGACGGAATGGGATGGTGGTAACGCGCAATACCCTCAAGCAGTTAATGTAAAGGTTGTATATCCAGGTAATCGGGAGCATCTGTTCACAGTTGGGTTATCTGCGATGGTAGAAGATGAGAGTTAAGCCCATGAGACACCAAAATAAAGATGGATCGGTTCTTATTGTCGTCTTGCTCGTCTTGGCTGCTGCTGCATTTCTGATATTGGAGAGTGGTAAGTTTCTGAGGATTGATTATTCTAGCGCCGCTTATCAGCGAGTTGTTGTTGCTGGGGGGAGTTTGCTGCGCTCTGGGTTGACCGTGGCCAAGGAAATACTGCTTGAAGATATAAAGGACAATGGGAATAGTGCCGATCATAAGTTTGATAATTGGGCCAACATTGAGGTTTTTTATGACGAGATATCCGCTTCGCTTGAATCCGGTGATATCAGTGGGCGTATAATTCCTGAAGATGGTCGGATTCATTTGAATTCATTCCGTGCAGGGAATGATGTAGGGAAAGATCTTGGTGAAATTTTTGTCAGACTTGTTGAGGGCTTATGTTCGGCGCATGGAATTGAGGCTGATTCAAACATTTATCTGAAATCAATTAAGATCTGGCTAGGGGAAAAGGATACACAAGGGGACAAGGATTGGTACGCAGGGCAGGAACCAGCGTTCATCTCAACCAACGGTCCTTTTCGAGCCCCCGATGAATTGTTGCTGGTTAGATGGGAGGGAGTCGAGCCAGAAGATATTCGTAAAGTGTTTTATGGTGCGAATGGGATTCCTGGACTCAGAAAATTTATTACCGTTTGGAGTAGTGGTAAAATCAACGTCAATATCGCTGAGCGTGAGGTGATTGCGGCTATGATACCTAATTCGGAGTTGAGTGCTGAATTTGTGGAAGCCGTTGAGAACTACAGGAATGAGGGGGCTAACGATTTCTCCCTTCCTTGGTATAAGGGTATTGCCATGAGAGTCGGGGGCGATATGTCCAATTTCCCGGATAAAGCTCTAGCCAGTAAGAGTTCAGTTTTCCGTGTGTTGTTGACCGCTACAATCGGTGCGGGGCATCTTAATTCTACTACCATTCTTAGAAGAGACTCTAAGCGGTGTGTTGTGTTGTTCGAGAATATCCATTAGGTCAATATCTAGCATGAAAAATGGCGTTGGTTATATAACTTTATCTGATGGAAAGATGCACTTCTTGTTACGGCAGGATAGGAATTCCGAGCCATTAATGCTGTCCTCGTCCATTGAGTCAGATGCAAAAGCTTTGTCCATGGCCATGAGTTATGCCATGGACAATAATGCCATATTCGAGCGAGCCGTCGTAGGGATTGACGGAAGGAATTGTATTCTTAGGAATTTTCAACTGCCGATCCAAAATCGTCGACAGATTGATCAGGTTGTGGCGTTTGAATTGGATGAAGATCTTCCCTTTGAGCGTCATGAATTGGTGAGTGACTATTTCAGGGGACGTTATTCGGATGGGACTTCGTTTCTTTCTGTAGCGTCTGTGAGAAAAGAGCCTGTCGCGGATCTTATAGGGCTTTTTCAGGAACAGGGTGTTGAGGTTGAAAGGATTGATGTGGATGTGGCCGCTTTTGCCCGGGCCTGTGCGAGTCGGTTCTCTAATTATGAGAGATGCGTTGGCTTGGAGGTAGGCAAGGATCGAATGCTCTTTTGCCACTTGGTTGATGGTCAAGTTCT
This sequence comes from Pseudodesulfovibrio nedwellii, assembly GCF_027923765.1. NCBI lineage: Bacteria > Pseudomonadati > Thermodesulfobacteriota > Desulfovibrionia > Desulfovibrionales > Desulfovibrionaceae > Pseudodesulfovibrio > Pseudodesulfovibrio nedwellii. Next base: position 3,059,813 of record NZ_AP026709.1, read on the forward strand.
GAGCTTAGCGGTCATTCCCTGGGGTGAATCTTTTTTGGTAAATTCATTTGCTACAAAAAAGGGTTTGTCTGTCAATGAAGTCGATCGGATAATGGTTTTTGCGGGGGAGAACCCGGTCGAGGATTCAGGGAATGATATTCAAGAGGCATTTCAAAAACAACTCGAGGCTTTTGTTGGCAAACAACTGCGAGAAATTTATAGGCTTCTTGGAGACTCTGAATGGCCCTCACGCTTCATTTTGAGTGGCGATGTCGTACGAATTCAAACTTTCAGAAAAGCGTTTGAAGAAGCTTCTGAAGGGCATTTAGATATTTGGGATGAGTTGTCTCTCAAGCTTGGTGACGAAGTCGATGAAGGGCAGAGGGGGAGTGGGCTTGCCACTTCCTTTGGCTTGACGGAAGAGTCTGATGCTTCATTCAATTTCAGGAAAGATGAATTTGCTTTGGTTGGGGCGAATTCTGTATGGCATCAGGAAGCTTGGTTCTTTGCCGTGCTTTTTCTTTCGATCTTTATTGCCTGGGGTGCGTATTCCTATGCGACTTTAATCGCCAATGATCGCGAACTGGCATATTTGGAAGAAGCAACGCTTCAAACCTATAAAGATGCCTTGCCTGAAGTGAGCCAGAGCCTTGCCCCCATGCAATACCAGAGTATTATTTCATCACGGGTCGATATGCTTTCCGGAAGGCCAGATGACCAGGCTGGGGGAAAAAGCGTATCGGTTATTGAAACGCTTCGTGTAGTGAGCGCTGTTCTGGATAAGAAAATTGATGTTGAATTTATCAGCCTCAATTTGGACAGTAGACGAATTGATCTTCAAGGGGAAACCCGATCCATGAACGCGGTGGATAGTGTTCGCAAGGCCATTGAGAAAACGAAAGTTTTTCAGGGAGCGAAGATTAAGAATGCCACAGCGAACAAAAAATCGAAAAGAATTCGTTTTGAAATTGAGGTGCAGCGATGAGCGCCCTCTCTTTAGATATGCATATCAGTCGCCCGGTCAGAATAATGATAGGTATGTTTGTTGTTATCGTTATTGGTGTTGGAATATTTCTTCCTATGGCACGCCAACAGGATGATGGAGTATTGGAAATCAGCGCAGCTAGAGACGAGTATCTGAAGGCCCTAGATTCTGTGCAACGATATACATCAATCAAGGCTGGCGAAAACAGTAAAACATCTGTCATTTTGAAGGAACAGCTTTTTTCCTATGTGGAGAAGGTCTCTCGAAATTTGAAGTTGAACAAGAGGATAGATTACATTCGTCCGGGAAATAGGACAAAAGATGATGGCTCGATCGTGGAGGTCGTGCATGTGTCTTTTAAGGGCATTTCTTTGGATGAGTTTGTCAGGTTTCTATACCATATTGAAGTCCAAAAAAGGGAAATATACATAGAAGCTATTTCCATTAAAAAAGATAGCAAGAAGAATCTGAACACACAGATGACTCTTCAGAAAAGAGGCTGATAGAGTTCGCTTATGGTCGCAAAAAGCAGGCTTAACCCATTTGGTGACTCATCGAAAGATTTCGTGTTTTTCCCTTCCTTGAGTCACAAGAAAGGCGTGCACAGAATCGTTCGTGGCCTTGAGTCCAATTGTGGCTTGATCTTGCTCACAGGCGAGATCGGCATCGGTAAGACGTCCCTGGCCCGATATATTCAGAGCTACCTTTCTAATGGATTTGTTTTTGTAGAGCTTGGTAATCCCTATCAGACTCCATTGGAGCAGGTTTTCCATTGTTGCGAAAGGTTCGGCTTGGATTCAGCCGGGTTGAGTTCCATACACGACTGTGTAGGAAAACTAGAGAAATATTTTCATACCCTTTTGGAGAATGGTAAGCGGCCCGTTATTGTTTTTGACGAAAGTCATTTGCTGACGAAGCGACATCTGAACTTGATTCATATTCTTTCCAATCTTCGTGCGCAGGATGGCCCGCTCGTACAGATTCTGCTTGTCGGGCAGTTGGAAATACTCGATTTGTTGGCGACTGAAGGCATGGAAGCCCTGAATCAGCGAATCGGTGTTCGCTGCGAACTTTCTCCGCTTGTCCTAGATGATACGGATAAGTATATCCATTTCAAGCTGGAAAAAGGTGGACGGATCGGAATGGCGTCTTTTTCCCGTGAAGCGGTTGAGCATATTTGGAAGGAGAGTGGTGGGTTACCACGTCTTATCAATCATGTCTGTGCGCATGCATTGGATGGTCTGGCTTTCAAGGATACGAACGTTGTTACGCCTAAGATGGTTGATGAAGTCTGCCACGATTCTGTTTATACGGGCTTGTTCCAAGTGAGGACGAAGAAGCAGCCACCTAGGAGGACGTTAATTGGGGCAGGAGGGATTGCAACCCTCCTGGTGATGTTTGTCCTCGTTGTTGCTTGGGCTCTGAGGGACCCCGTATCAAGTCAAGTCGCATCGACAACAGTTGATAGTAAAGACGTTCGGACTCAAGTTGATACAACTGTATTATCCGCTGCAGGTCTTAGTGATGTCTCTGATAACAAAGAGCCTCGTTCGGTCTGGAAGTATGAAGAGCGCGTTCCTGCAAGTGCGCCAGAGCAGGCCTCGGTAGATAGAACCCAAGATAAAATTAAATCGACTGTTGAAGACAGTCTATACCCAGAGGTCCTAGTCGTAGTTGAGGAACCTAGTTTTGATTTAAATTCAGGGCAATCAGCAGCTGGCCCCCATGCGCTAGGAGAACCGAAGGATGGCAGCGTCCATCCAGTCATTGGTGAATTGGTGATAGGTGCAATTGCCTGGAATAAGGATGTGGCAGCAAGTATCGCCGTCATCAATTCTAAGCTTCTCCATGTAGGAGAATCTGTTGACGATGTTAAGGTGATAGATATAGGACAAGGCTACGTGTCGTTTGAGTTTGATGGAGAACTCTTTCGGCGAACAATTTCACGATAATTGATGGAGAGTTGTTTACATGGGTTTTTCTAGGATGAAGCACGGGAAAGGTCGGAAGCGTCAAGGCCGTGAAGGGTTTACTTTAATCGAGCTGATGGTTGTCATTGTCATTTTGGGTGTTCTTGCAGGCTTGATTGTCCCGCAGTTCATGGATGAGCCGCAAAAAGCGCGCGTGGTTAAAGCCAAAATGCAGATGGAGAGCATCTCCACGTCCTTGAAAAAATTTTACATTGATAATGGTTTTTATCCGACAACCGAACAAGGTCTAGAAGCGCTTGTGAGGAAGCCGTCGACTGGCAGGACGCCGAAGAATTATGCCTCTTCCGGCTATCTTCCGAAGGTTCCGAAAGACCCATGGGGAACGCAGTATATTTACATCTCACCCGGCAAGCACGGAAAGTTTGATTTATCTTCATATGGCGCGGACGGTGTTTCTGGTGGAAAAGATGGTGATGCGGATGTCAACAGCTGGCAGATCGACTAGGCACCACAACGGTGGGTTCACTCTTTTTGAGCTGCTTGTTGTCATAGCGATCCTTGCAGTCGTCGCGGGGTTGGTCGTGCCGCAAATCGACATGAGCGGCGATGGTGGTGGTATCGAGTCCGTGGTTCGTTCTGTGCGAGGAGCGCTGGACCAGGGGCGCACACATGCTAAGCTGACTAGAAGTGATGTCATTATGGAGTTTAGGCTGGAGTCTGTTCGTTTCACCGGCGGTGAAGGTGAACTTGTTTTTCCTGAGTCAGCTCGTTTTCGGGAGATTGTGTTTGCTGGAGAAGGGGACAGGACAGGAAAAGAACTGCTGATAGATCGGCGGGGAATAACATCGGCTGCTATTCTTAGGATAGAAGTTGACGAGAAATTATATAGTCTTTTTGTGAGCCCGGTTATACGAGAACTGGAATACAGGGAAGGGGCTGTCCATTTTACGGATTTTGCCGAATAGGTGCGAGTATGAAATTGGGACTTTGTGTGTGGCTGATATTTTTGTTTACAACCCTGCTTGCTGGAGGGTGTACTTCCACGCGTCCGGTAGTCGAAGTCTCAACAGATCTGAGTGTGGTAAGTCTTGTCAGCTTGGATGCTGTGAAAGCGTATGAAGCTGGCGAGGGACAGAAAAGCCTTGAGTTGTATCAACAACTTGTGGCCGCCAACTCGTCCGACCATGTTTCTCTGAATAACATGGGCGTGATCCTGCTCCGGGGTGGTCAGGGTGAGGCCGCTCTTGACGCATTTGAAAGTGCATCCCTGCTTGCTCCCATGAATTCCAATTATCTTGTCAATGTAGGGTTTGCCCAGATCAAGATTCAGAACTATGATGAGTCCCTGAGTTTTTTTGACAGAGCCATACAGATCAATCCACGCAATGCTGTTGCCTACTATGGCAAAGGTGTCGCATTTTTTTATATGAATGAGCCTGAAATAGCCCTCGGTCTTTTCCGCCAGTCCGTTGCTCTTGAACCTACCAGTGCGGAAAGTCTTTTTATGAAGGGGTATGCCGAGCAAAGGAACGGTCTCTGGATGGATGCTGTAAAAGACTACACCGCGTATATGTTCTTCAGTGAAAATCCTACTCAGAAAGCGAACGCCTATTCAAATCGTGCCCTTTGTTACTTTCAGTTGAAAGATTATAAGAGCGGGATGACTGATCTTGATGAAGCCATGAAGCTGAACGATTCAAGTGCGGTATATTACTACAACCGCGCACAAGGTTATCAAATGCGGCAGGATTATGAAAATGCCGTGTCCGATTATACTCGAGCTATCTCGCGTAAGTCTAGTTTTCCTGAAGCCTATATCAACAGGGGCGAGCTGAATTACCTTCTTGAAAAAGAAGAGAAGGGGTGTGCGGATTTGAAACGAGCTTGCGATCTGGGTTATTGTGGGCCTTTTGAAAAATATGAATCAGCTGGAAAATGCGAGAATTAGAAATTGGCAGGCTTATTGGGCGTTGGCCGAGACTTGCCCTGAATCTTTCAACCATATCGGTGGTTGCCTATTTTCTTGCGAGCGCTGCCGTGGTGCTCGTCGTTGAACCAAAGCTGCCTTCAATACACGGCACGAGTATAAAATCTGTTCAGTCAGCAAGTAAAGTTTCAATTCCACCGTTGAAATATTTCGCACCGATTTGGAGTAGGAATGCTTTCAAGGCCGCTAGGCCTAAGCCTCCTGTAGCGAAGAAAAAAACACTTGCTCAGTTACCGGTGGCAAAGCTGAATATCAAGTTGGTGGGTACTATTTATTCAGATGTGACTGTATTGTCGCGTGCTGTAACACTTCAAGGCAACAAACAGAAATTGGTTAAAATTGGCGATAAGCTTAGTGGATTCAAAATAGTCGAGATACAGAGGAGGGCAATAGTTCTTCAAAAAGGTAATCAAAAACAACTGTTGCTCATAGATAATACTGACAAGAAGATTGCAGCGAAAAAGGGAGTAGCGCGTAAGATGCTCCCACGTCGTGATCTAAAGGCCAAGTTGCAGGATCTCGACTCTCTTTCCCGGGACATACAGTTTGCACCTGCTACTCGTGGAAAACAAAAAGGTCTGTGGGTTAGACAGTTGCGTGCAGGTAGTCTGTTTAGTAAGGCTGGATTACAGAAAGACGATGTCGTGTTGTCTGTAGGCGGTAGTCTTGTAGCTCATGGAGTTAACCCGTTGACTTTATTTAAATTGCTGGATCAACCACAAGTCAATGTGGGTATACTGAGGGATGGCAAGCCTATACAACTTGTTTTGATCCTGACAGGAAAATAATATGCGAATGATACGTTTGTTCTTGTTGGTATTCTTGGCTCTCTGGCTTGCTGCCGCTCCTGTAATGGCAGCACAGAAGGCTAAGATTGCTCCTCAACGTACTATTAGCATGGATTTTAAGAACGTTGATCTTCATATCCTGATCAAGTTTATAAGCGAACTAACCGGACGAAATTTCATTGTGGATAAAAGGGTCGCCGGGCGAGTTACAGCCTATTCTCCCTCCAAGTTATCCATTGAAGAAGCATACAAGGCATTTGAATCAATTATGGTGGTCAATAACTTTGCCATTGTCGCTACCAAGATAGAGAACGAATATAAAATTGTTCCTATGGTCGAGGCAAGGCGGTTGGGGATTCCCGTTCAGGCCGGTCGATCAGTCAGGTCTGACTCTGGTGAAGAACTAATCACTCAGATCATTCCTCTCAAGAATTCCAGTGCCCCGGAGTTGTCCAAGTTGCTGGTTAATATGACCGATAAGAATGGTTTGGTGAGTGTTTATAATCCCACAAATACGCTGATTATTACCGCACCAGCTGCTAATATCGAGGCCCTCCTGTCTATCATCAAGGAAGTAGATAAGGGGTCATACGCCTCACAAATGGAGACCTTTCCGCTTGTTCATGGTGATGCCAAAACAATCGCTGGCAGCATCTCGAAGATCATGACTTCTAAGATTCAGGAGATGGAGAAGGTGGGCAAGAAAGCCATGGCTCTTGTGGAGGCGGATGTTCGGACGAACTCTGTGGTCGCCTTGGGTGACCCCGCCAGCCTGGATACCATTTCAGATATGATTTCAGCTTTGGATATCCCGACACCCGTTGGTAAGGACGATATTCATTTCATGAGTCTTGAAAATGCCGATGCTGAAGATGTTGCCAAGATTCTCAACGAATTGATTTCGCGTCAGACCGACAAAGATGGTAAGAAGACTAAGCTCTCCAAGGATATTAAGGTGGTGGCTGACAAGGCAACTAACAGTTTGATTATTACTGCCCGTCCTGATGAATTTGCCACGCTGGAGGGGACGATTAAGCAGCTCGATATACTCAGGAAGCAGGTGTATATTGAAGCGTTGATTATGGAAGTGTCGGTAGACTCAAGCTTTTCTTTTGGGGTTAATTGGGCTGTGGGTGGTTCTGGGGGTGATACCTCGGTATTTGGATCTACGAATACGGGCGGCGGTTCTATTACTGTTCCAAGTGCAACTTCTGCGGCTCCTGTGCTGACTTTTCCCGATGGCGGAACAATAGGAACAATACTTAGTAATGCAGTTAATATCGGTGGGACAGCATATAGCATCCAGTCTATCATTAATCTTGCTGAGACAAATAATGATTACAAGATATTGGCAACGCCTCAGTTAATGACCCTTGATAATGAGAAGGCTAGTGTTAATGTTGTAGATAATATTCCGTTTTCAAAGCAAACACAGACTTCAAATGTCAACTCAGACTATGCTTCACAAAGTTTGGATTATAAAGATGTTGGTGTTAAGCTAGAGATTACGCCTCATATTGGAGAACGTGGAACGCTGCGTCTCGAGGTTAAGCAGGAAATAAGTCGGGTTATTAATAGCCTTGTTGCCTTGTCTTCTACTCAAAATGTTATTGCTCCGACAACTAAGAAGCGGGAAGTTGAGACGGTCATTCAGATGCAGGATAACCAGACCGTAGTCATTGCTGGTTTGATCAATGATGATAATACAAACAATAAAGCCCAAGTCCCCGGCTTGGGAGATATGCCTTTGTTCGGATGGTTGTTTAAGCAGAAGGAAGAAAAGAGCTCTGCAACGAATTTGTTTATATTTATTACTCCTCGGATTATTGATACTTATGATGAGTCCTCTGCTTTAGCCCGATTGAAAAAAAGAACGATTTATGATGCCGAATTGGGAGCTGATGGCCAGGGACTTCCCAAGATGGTTATGTCCGATCCGTTGAACCCAATATTTATTTTCCCAGAGAAGAAAGGCGCGTTGTCTGAAAAGGATTTGGAGCAGTAATGCTCGATTTCAGTGTTGAAAACGCCTTGGTTGCCTCCGGGCACCTCTCAGATGAAGAGGTTCATGAGCTTGGTCCCTTGGCTCAGGAACAGGACTTGGATTTGCCGGAGTTCTTACTTAAGAAAGGGCGAATTTCAGAATCCGACATTACTCAGTTCTATGCTCGATTCTACGACAAGCAATATTTTGATTCCTTTGAAACGTCATGGATTCTTCCCGAGCTGATTCGCAAATTCACCATTCATTATCTCAAGCGTTTCAATGCCGTTCCTCTCAAGGACAAGGACGGAAATGTCTTCGTTGCCATCAGTCGCCCCGAGGCATTGAACATCATCAATGATTTTCACCTGACTCTCGACTCTGAATCCATAACACCGATTTTCGCGCCGTCACAGGTTGTGCTTGGAGCAATCAACCAAGTTTTCGGTGATGTAGAAGAAGACATGGAAGCCATTGAGGTTCTTGAAGGAGCCGATGTGGATTCCTTTTCCATGCTCGATGACGATAAGATCGAGGACCTTCTAGATGATACGAGTGACGCACCGTTCATCAAATTGGTCAACATGATTCTCTCGCAGGCCGTACGCGCTAATGCCAGTGATGTTCACGTTGAGCCATACAAAGATATCCTAAGAGTTCGCTTCCGCCTCGATGGTGTTTTGTATGACAAACATTCCGTTTCCAAGAAATTTCATGCTGCCCTTGTCTCGCGCATCAAAATAATGGCCAAGCTCAATATCGCCGAAAAAAGGTTGCCTCAGGATGGCCGTATTGCCCTGTCACTAGGCGGTCGTCAGGTCGACTTGCGTGTATCCATCCTTCCCACCGGATTGGGAGAGCGTATAGTCATGCGCTTGCTCGAAAAGAGTACGGAAATCTTGAATATGCCCGAGCTGGGGCTGACAGATCAGAATCTTGATCGTATGAAGCGGCTGGTAAAAATTTCGCATGGTATCATCCTGGTAACCGGCCCGACTGGTAGCGGTAAGACTACGTCCCTTTATTCGGTTCTCAACTACATCAACTCGCCAGACAAGAATATTCTGACCATCGAAGACCCTGTTGAGTACCAGTTGGACGGAATCGGCCAGATTCAAGTTAATTCAAAAATAGGGTTGGACTTTTCCTCCGGTCTTCGGTCCATCGTACGTCAGGACCCCGATGTAGTTCTGATCGGTGAAATTCGAGATGGCGAAACCGCTGAGATCGCTATTCAGGCCGCTTTGACGGGCCACCTTGTGTTCTCCACTCTACACACTAATGATGCACCCAGTGCCGTAACCCGGCTCATCGATATGGGTGTGGAGCCTTTCCTCCTCTCTTCGGTCCTTCGGGCCGTGGTGGCACAGAGACTGGTTCGCCGTCTTTGTTCCGAGTGCAAGGAGGCTTATGTGCCCAATGAGGAACAATTGGCCACAGATTTCGGCAAGTTTGCCGACGAGTTCCGAGGCCTGGAAGTATATCGTGCTGTGGGATGTGAGAACTGCATGGGGACCGGGTACAAGGGGCGGATGGCAATTTATGAAATAATGGAGCTATCTGAAGCGACTAAGTCACTCGTGCTCAATACTGCGGACTCAAACCAGCTTCGCAAACAAGCCAAAGCAGACGGCATGGATACTCTGACGCAAAACGGGGTTTTTAAGACTAAGCTGGGCTTGACAACGCTTACCGAAGTCCTCCGAGTGACGAATCTGTAGCCTATGAATCCTCTGAATACCATACGGGAGAGGTTTTTTTCTTTTTCGCTCCTTGATTCCATCAAGGGCATTGAGATCTCACGGAAGAAAGCACTTACGTGGTCTGCATACTTCTTTTTCGGGTTAATAATTTTCTCACTGGTTTTTACTGCTAAATACTACGTTCCACAAGTTGACGATATGGCGCGCAATGCCACATCCAATTTGGAAGGCATTACCGTCGAGTTTTCCTACCTTGAACCACAACTTTTCCCTCCGCGAGTGATGCTCGATTATCTGCGGATATATGAGAAGAAGCCCAAGAAGCCCATCTTGTTGTTGAAAGATACGGATATCCGGCTGTCGCTTTTTCCCTTGCTTGTGGGCAAAGTCAGTTTGTCTATCGATAGCCGCATGTATGGCGGCCTTATGGCGGCTGATATCTCGACGGGTATGCTTTTCAACACAGACTGGGTCAGTGTCGATCTGAAATTGGATATGGTCGAATTGGAAAAGATTCCGCAAGTAAAAGAATATGACCGTTCGTTCAAGGGATTTGCCTCTGTAGAAACATCTTTTGATGGAAATATTGCTTTCCCTTCCGTTATGGAGGGTGACCTTCTGGTGAAGGTCGATCAGTTGGATATGGAAAACAGGTTTCCAATAGTTAAAGGAGCCAGACTTAGTGGGTACAAGGTCGTCCTTGATTGCTCCCTTGATGATGGTCTGATGACGGTTCGCGATTTTGACCTGAGCGACAATGATGGCATATCTCTAAAAGCCGATGGAACCATTGCCATCGATCAAAGTGATTTCAATAAGAGTTTGTTGGATTTGCGTGGTAAATTCCTTGGCTCGCCTGCCAGATTGGCGACAAGTGTATTAGATCCCAAGGTCCTTACAATGCTGAAGAAAAAGCAGGCTGTGCCAGTTGTGGTAGTCGGCCCACTTGAGGGGCCACAGGTGCTACTTAAGTAATGAAATGAATATAACCGGTGTTGAGTTTCAATCTATATAATGGGTTGTGTTGCGGGTGATATGGATGCGTAATGGGAAGATGAAATAGACGAGATTATTATGAAGAAATTAAAAAGACGCTCTAAAGTAATCCTTCAAACAGGTATGCACCGTTCTGGGACGAGCCTTCTTGCAAAAGGCCTGATGACACTCGGTGTACACATGGGCAAGGATTTTATTTCGGCAGATTTAGACAATGTTAAGGGTTTTTACGAAGATAGGTATGTGGTTGATTTACATAAAAATTTTTTGCAGGCCATCGGAGCAGATCCTAACCATGGAATGACCATATTTGGGGAAATAGATCTATCAAAGGCGCCTGTCACCGATGCAATTAAAGCACTCGAAGCGTTTATTCATAAAAGGTGCGAAGAAGAGGTAATGTGGGGAGTGAAAGATCCCAGGCTTTGCTTACTCCTCTCTATTTGGCTTCAAACTCTGGACGCAACTGACGTTCAGCCTTTATCAGTTTTTTCTTTGCGAAATCCTTTGGATGTTGCTCTCTCGTTGGAAAATCGTAATGGTTTTACCATTGAGCAGGGGCTGCTTATGTGGCTCGAATATGTTTATTCGTTTGCGTGCAATGTGGGGACATGCCCTTCCTTGATCGTTTCTTACGAAAAGCTATTGCATGATCCTTCTCGTGAGTTGGAAAGGGTTGCTGAGTTCATTGAAGTCGACTTTAAGTCAAGGACAAACAACGTTGAAGAGTATATCTCAATATTCGTGGATAGTGGCCTTCAACATCATCGATCTTCGTATGGCGACCTACAAAAGGCTGCTGAAAATTTTCCTGAAGTGATGTTTGTGTATGATTGGTTGAAGGAGCGGGCCGATGGGGATGAGCTCAGCTCAAGAACCTGGAACGAGGTTCGAGAGTATGGTTCTGGCCTTGATCTTGCCCAGAAAATTATTACCAATCTTCCACTTCAAGATGTTGTTCGATTGACTGGTTCACCTCCTTTGGACCCCATACTGTATTATGATACAGGTGGAGATTTTTCTGAAAATGAAGTTCTTCAAGCAACTGTTTCATCTGAGATAGGTTCTGTTGTTTTCGATCTTTCCTCTATTTCGAATATAAAGCGGTTGCGATTTGATCCATGTGAGGACGTGTGTGTCCTTAGAGTAGAAGAGATGACTGTCACAGACTTTAATGGCAGGTCAAAGAAGATTGCTCCAAGCTATTCAAATGCATTGTTTTGTGAAGATGATTTGTACGGTTTTAATACTACTGATCCTCAGTTGTATTATGATGTTGGCAACGACATTCGAGAAGTTTTTTTCTCTTTTCAATTTGATGCCATAGGCCTTTCTGCAATGCCACGAATAGTGAATGAACTTATGGCCCAGCAGGAGAAGATCAGTCAATCGGCAAAAGAAGAAAAGGCTCTGATTCGGGGAGAGAACCGAGAACTACAGAAAGTGTTAGGGGGGATGCAAGAAAAGATTAGAGATGTTCGTGCTGACCTTGAATCTTCTCGATTTGACACAGTCTCCGCTCGTGCTGACCTTGAATCTTCTCGATCTGATACCGCCGCTGTTCGTGCTGACCTTGAATCTTCTCGATCTGATACCGCCGCTGTTCGTGCTGACCTTGAATCTTCTCGATCTGATACCGCCGCTGTTCGTGCTGACCTTGAATCTTCTCGATTTGACACAGTCTCCGCTCGTGCTGACCTTGAATCTTCTCGATCTGATACCGCCGCTGTTCGTGCTGACCTTGAATCTTCTCGATTTGATACCGCCGCTGTTCGTGCTGACCTTGAATCTTCTCGATTTGATACCGCCGCTGTTCGTGCTGACCTTGAATCTTCTCGATTTGACACAGTCTCCGCTCGTGCTGACCTTGAATCTTCTCGAGCTGACATCGCCGCTGTTCGTGCTGACCTTGAATCTTCTCGATCTGACATCGCCGCTGTTCGTGCTGACCTTGAATCTTCTCGATCTGACACAGTCGCCGCTCGAGCCGGTCTTGAAGCTACCCGTGTTGAGCTGACAATTGCTCGTTCTGAGACCAAAGAAGCCAATGTTCAAGCGAATATGGCATGGGGCGATGTGGACATTGCCCGAACTGAGAGGAGGATAGCTCAGACTGGAGCTATTGAAGCATGGCGGCGTCATGCTCTGGTTCAAGGTGATTTAGCTCAGGCAATAGCCGACAATGACGCTGCACAGCGGTATATTGCAGCAATTCGGAAATCAATATCATGGCGACTGACCGCCCCGCTGCGTTTCGTACGTATTCTTATAGCGGGTTCTTTCCGATTATTTTTTGCCTTGATTACATTTAGTCCGACAAGATTACGGAGAGTCTTGGAGGACTTTCGCTGGAGTCCGGTAGGTGCTTTCTTCTATTCGCTGCTGATCCCAAATTTTGTTAAAAAAAGGATCAATAAGGGCTGGAGAAAGGGTCAGAAACCAGCCGAAAGCTCGACTCCTTTTCTTCCTGTACGGGAAGGGGGCAGACCGGAATTGTTTGAAACTGAAGCGCCTGAGACCTCCTCACCTTCTGCAATAGAAGCTTTGGCTTTTTATCTGCCTCAATTCCATCCCATTCCAGAAAACGATGAATGGTGGGGGGAAGGATTTACAGAATGGACTAATGTTACTAAAACTCTTCCAATGTACCCTGGTCACGATCAACCAAAGCATCCTGGTTCTATGGGGTATTATGATTTGCGTTTGCCAGAGGTGATGAAGCAGCAAGCTGAGCTTGCGAAGAAGTTTGGAGTTCATGGCTTTTGCTTTCATCATTATGATTTTTCAGGCCGGCGAATTCTGGAGACTCCGGTGGATAATTTCATAGCGAATCCTGATATTGATATTCCCTTCTGCCTGTGCTGGGCAAATGAAAATTGGACGCGCAGATGGGACGGCTTTGATCAAGATATTCTGCTGAGCCAAAACCATTCGCCCGAGGATGACGTTCGGTTTATTAATTCCATGGTTCCGTACTTTGCTGACTCTCGCTATATTCGCAAGGATGGCAAGCCGTTCTTCATTGTGTATAAGGCTGAACAATTCCCCGATATGGCCGGAACTTTACAAAGATGGCGTGACCGATGGGATGAATTGTACGGCGAGGGGTTGTACCTTGTCATGGCTCAATCATTTGGAGCGGAAGACCCGAGAGATTATGGCTTTGATGCCGCGGTACAGTTTCCACCTCATAAATATTCATGGGACAATCCTCGGCTTAATGATCAGTTGAATGTAGTACCTGATTACGATGGCCAGATTTTTGATTATGAGCACTTTGCCAAAAGCTACAGTTCGGTAGACCCAGAATATGTCTTGTATAAGACGGTTTCTCCTGCATGGGACAATACGGCACGGCGTGGCGTCTGTGGAACTATTTTTGCAAATTCAAATCCCAGTAAATATAAAAAGTGGTTAGACTTGGCCTCTAAATGGACTTCTTCCAAACATCCTTCCGGTAGCCAGTTTGTCTTTATCAATGCATGGAACGAGTGGGCTGAAGGTGCATACCTTGAGCCTGATCGGACTTATGGATATGCCTACTTGAATGCGACATCCCAAGTGCTAGCAGAGTACCCAAAAATGCGGGCTACTAAAGACTTGTCTACTGGTAAAATTTTGTTTGTTTCGCATGATGCATATTTAGGTGGTGCGCAGAAGGTCTTGCTTTCTTTGTTACAATGGCTGTCGACTCATACTTCGTTGCAGATATACACACTTTGCTTGCGTGGCGGACCATTCATGGATGATTTCGCAAAATTTGGGCCAGCTACGACGGCCGAGGAGTTAGGATGTGGCCCGTCGGGTGAAAATGACCTGGCTGACAAAGTACAAATGTTCTGTGGTGGAAAACTGGATTTGATTTACGGTAATACTGTCGTGGCTGGCAGGGCCTATGAAGAGTTGTCAAAATTTAAAGTGCCGATCATTACGCATGTTCATGAACTCGAAGAAAGCATTCGCGTTTATGCCAGTGATTATATCGCTGATGTAATCTCGCATACAACCAATTTCATTGCTTGCTCACCCGCAGTTGAAGCCAATATGCGGTCCAGTTATTCTGTGCCTCAAGCGGCCATTGACCTTATCTGTGCGCATATTGATCCTGTTGCAGAGTCCCCTTCTGTCGGGCGTAAACAAATGCTGCGTGAAAAGTTGGGCCTGCCTAGAGACTCGAAGATTGTCTTGGGGTGTGGACTTGGCCTGTTCTGGCGTAAAGGAGCCGATCTGTTCATTGAAGTTGCCAAGAAGGTCGTCAAAGAGAGCTATGAGAAAGTCGCGTTTTATTGGGTTGGCGGCTTTGATCCGGCTCAAGCGCACGATGAACATGGATCATGGCAGGATATATGGGACGCAATGGAGCGAGAAGGCTTGGCGGATCTCGTTCATTTTATAGGGCAGCAACCGAATGCTGTCGAATATATTGAGGCTTCGGATATCTTTCTGCTTCCTTCTCGAGAGGACCCTTATCCGTTGGTATGTTTAGAAGCGGCTGAGCGTTCCGTGCCGATAGTATGCTTTGATAAGGCAGGAGGTATGCCAGGGTTTGTTGGAGATGATTGTGGTTTTGTCGTTCCTTGGGGCGATGTTGATGCCATGGCTGAGAAAACCGTGTCTTTGTTGCAAGACGCTGATTTGTTGACTCGGTTGGGAGTGCAGGCGCGCAATAAGTTACTTTTTAGACATACAGCGGATGTTGTTGGACCAGCCATTTTAGAGGTCATCAGAGAAGTTGGAGGCATCGCGCCAGTTGTTTCAATTATTGTCCCTAATTATAATAAAAAAGATTACTTGGTAGAGCGATTGGATTCAGTATTCAATCAATCGTACAAGGATTTTGAAGTTATCCTTCTTGATGACTGTTCCACTGATGGCAGTGGTGAGATATTGGAGCAGTATTCAAACCGATCCAATGTTTCATTTATCCAAAATGTTAGGAATAAGGGGGTTTTTGCCCAATGGGCGAAGGGTATTGAGCTTGCCAAAGGGGAGTTTATTTGGATCGCTGAGGCTGATGATTCATGTTCTGTAGATTTTCTGAAAAAACTCATTCCTGCCTTTATTGATGAAGGCGTTCGGATTTCATACTCGGAATCATTAGCGATAGATGCCAATTCAGATTATCTTTTTCAGTACAAGAATATGGAGTATTTGAAAGAGCTGTCTCATACCAAGTGGAATACATCGTATGTCGTTGATGCGAAACAAGAAGTTGAATGTTCGTTGGCATATCGCAATACAATACCTAATGTTAGCGCAGTCGTCTTTCGTAAATTTGATTGCAGCGTCTGGTTTGAAGTAGCGAAAGACATGAAGTTAGCAGGCGACTGGGTCTTTTACTTGTACGCCATGATGAACGGTTCTGTGAGCTATGTTAAAGAGCCTTTGAATCACCATCGCAGGCATGATGACACATGTACGGCGAGTACGGAAAATAGCGTGGTGAGGTTTAAGGAAGTTGTCATGGCCCAGAACTTGGCTTGCTCACTCTACGATTTAGATAGTGACTCTGCTGCATGCTGTAAGTCATACGCAAAAAATATTTGGATTGAACTTGGGTTGAATGAAGACGGTTTTGAGGCGGAGTATGCCGGCATTTTAGGTTGATTGGATGGCGAAAAGTCCTGTGCTTCATTGGTCCTTTGTAGATGAATTGAGAGGGGATTATGTGACGTTCTCCCGTGATCTAGGGCCAAACATGATGCGAGTTTTTCGGCGAAATAGATTATCCAAAAGTAGGAGGATTTCGCTGTGAAAAAATCAAGGTACACCGAAGAATAAATCGCATTTGCGTTCCGCCAAGCTGAGCATGGGACTCCGGTCAAAGAAGTCATTCGCAAGATGAGAATTTATGAACAGATGTTTTATCGCTGGAAAAAACTGTATAGCGGAATGGGAACCAGTGAACTCCGCAAGATGAAAATGCTTGAGGAAGAGAATCGCAAACTCAAAAGGCTTGCCGCAGACCTCAGTCTCGACAGTTCCACTTCAGATTGAGGGAGCCGCACTCTAACAATACGGAAAAGCGTAATGATTACATATTGTTCTGTTTTAAACTTTTTCAAATTAAGACTGGAAGTGATATGAATATAGGCACTAAAGTCCCTTTTAATGATACGGCAAGAATATATAATAAGAATAGAGCTGCATTATCAAAAGTGATGTCTGAAGTTGCAGAGTCAGGGTGGTGGTTGCTTGGTAAGCAAACCCAAGCTTTTGCAGAAGAGTTCTCAGCTTACTGCGGCGTAAATTTCTGTATTCCGGTTGCAAACGGAACAGATGCATTGGAATTAGCAATAAAAGCCGTGATCGGTGATGCATCGGTCGATGCTAAAATTATTACTGTTTCAAATGCTGGCGGCTATTCATCAATTGCGTGTAGATTGGCTGGTGTTACGCCTGTATATGTAGATATTGTACCAGAGACATTGTTAATCGACATTGACTCTCTTAAGGTCTGTTTGAGAAAAAATGTGAAAGCCGTTATTATTACGCATCTGTTTGGTGCCGTAGTTGATGTTAAGAAAGTCAGACGTGTACTTGATGAAAGTGGTTTTCAGAGTGTAAAAATCATAGAAGATTGTGCGCAGTCACATGGCGCACAATTGGAAGGGCGGCGTGTCGGGAGTTTGGGGGATATTGCGGCATTTAGTTTTTACCCGACTAAAAATCTTGGGGCAATGGGGGATGCCGGGGCCGTGATGACGAACAGCGAACTGTTGTCCAATAAAGTCAAAGAATTACAACAATACGGTTGGAGTAGTAAATACAAGATAAATATCGCGGGCGGCAGAAACTCTCGAATGGATGAAATACAGGCCGGTATTTTGAGATGTTTATTGCCTTTCTTAGACAGCTGTAATCATAAACGAAATAAAATCTATGATACTTACAAAGCCCTTGGTGCAAAAGGTTTGTATTTTCAGCAGTATCATGCCTGTGATTTTGTAGGACATTTGGCTGTAATCAGAACCCCAGAGCGTGAAAAATTTATTACTTATATGAAAGAAAGTGGTGTCATGGTTGATGTGCATTACCCTGTTCTGGATATTGACCAAGTCGCATGGCACTCCATGCCATTTATGATTGATGAACAAAGTAATTTAGAGGCCTCTCGTGCAGCTGTTAAAGAAGTTGTTTCGTTGCCCTGCTTTCCAACGATGACAAATCAGGAAATAGATCAGGTCTGTCATGCATTATTAAACTGGAAAGGTTGATAAATGAAAAACGGAAATTTATTGATTAGTCATTCACTGGTTATTCCTGTTTATGGAAATGAAGAAAACATTCCACATTTAGTTCTTGCCTTACAGAAGATGGCGCGAGCTTACGGTGAGAGTTTTGAAGTTGTTTTTGTTATAGATGGCTCGCCTGACAACTCTCTCAACCGTATCTTAGAGTTGGCGGATGGATTTAATTATAAAACGGTTTCCCATAGTCGAAATTTCGGTTCTTTTGTGGCTATTCGCACGGGTATCGAGCACGCAGAGGGAAAATATATTGCAGTGATGGCCGCTGACTTACAGGAACCACCTCATTTAATTGAAGACTTCTTTAAGATTTTAGAAGCTGATGAGGCAGACTTAGTTTTTGGTCGGCGTATTGATAGAAATGATCCTATTCTAAAAAAATTGTTATCAAATGTATATTGGTGGTTTTATAAAAAAGTGATCGAGCCTGATCTACCTAAGGGCGGGGTTGATATTTTTGCCTGTACTGAAGAAATTAAAAAAAGCTTATTAAAAATTGAAGAACCTAACAGTTCACTAATTGCCCAGTTATTTTGGTTGGGGTATCGGCGTGAGTTTGTGTCTTACGTACGCCAAGAACGTCAGCATGGCACCAGTGCCTGGGGGCTTGGCAAGCGTATACGCTATATGATTGACAGTGTTTTTTCTTATACGGATTTACCTATAA
This sequence comes from Pseudodesulfovibrio nedwellii, assembly GCF_027923765.1. Taxonomy (NCBI): domain Bacteria; kingdom Pseudomonadati; phylum Thermodesulfobacteriota; class Desulfovibrionia; order Desulfovibrionales; family Desulfovibrionaceae; genus Pseudodesulfovibrio; species Pseudodesulfovibrio nedwellii. The sequence continues at coordinate 3,078,083 of NZ_AP026709.1, forward strand.
TGCTCGTTCTTTGGCTGGGTTTAGGTAGTCTTACGGTAACAACAACAGTTGGAATAGTCACTATTGTTGCCAAGTTCGCAGGCTTAATTGCTGTGCAGGGATATACTGCGATAGTACTACTAATATTGTTTTTAGGGTCCTTGATCATAACTATTCAAGGAGTAATCGGTTGCTACTTATGGCGTACGTTTGAAAACACTAAGAAAAGGCCCATAAGTTTGGTTCGGTCAGTTGAAGTAAAACATAACTTTAAAAAAATGAAGGCATTATAGATGACAAAAGAGGTTTTCATTCATGAAAAGGCTCTCTGCGAAACTGATAAAATAGGTGAAGGCTCAATGGTCTGGGCTTTTGCTCATATATTGTGTGGTGCTATTATAGGTGAAGAATGCAATATATGCGATGGCGTTTTTATTGAAAACGACGTGGTGCTGGGTGATCGTGTAACAGTAAAATGCGGTGTTCAGTTATGGGATGGTGTAAAAGTGGCCAGTGATGTGTTTATTGGCCCGAATGTTACCTTTTCGAATGACAAATTCCCACGCTCCAAAGCTATTCCGGAAGAGTTTGCCCGTACTAATATTTCCCAAGGTGCTTCTTTAGGAGCAAACGCCACTATACTGCCGGGTATTACGATTGGTGTTAATGCGATGGTGGGAGCGGGGGCTGTTGTTACGAAGGATGTACCTGCAAATGCAGTAGTTGTCGGAAATCCAGCGAAAATTATTAGCTACAATGTTGGTAGTAGGGCGATTGGTTTTGAGGCTGATTCCTCTACTGTTTTAGGAAATAATCCCCTAAATGAAAAAATTGTGTTGCCTATCAACGATTGTGAGATTTGGCCATTACCTGCGTTTAATGATATGCGTGGAAGTTTGATGGCTGTCGAGAGTCAAAAGGATATGCCGTTTAAGCCGGAAAGAACATTCTTTGTGCATGATGTTCCTAATGATAAGGTGCGGGGAGAGCATGCACACAAAGAGTGCTCTCAGTTTTTGATAGCCGTGAGCGGGTCTTTAAGCGTGGTTATCGATGATGGAAAGAATAGAGTAGAAGTGCGGCTTGATAGTCCCTCTAAGGGGTTGTATATGCCTGCTGGAACTTGGGGTGTACAATATAAATTTTCCAAAGATGCGGTACTGTGCGTATTTGCTTCACATGCTTATGATGGCAAGGATTATATTCGGGACTATGTTGAATTTAAAGAATATGTCGGCAGATAAAATCTGCAGTATACAAGGCTTACCGTTATTTTTAAAGGACGGTATTCGTTTTTTGCTTGCAGGAGGACTTAACACCATTTTAACGTTAGCTATTTATCAGTTATTTCTTTTTTTTATTTCAGCCCAGCCGGCCTATGCTTTAAGCTGGTGTATCGGCTTCATTTTCTTGTTATGCGTTTACCCTGCTAAGGTGTTTCCAGGCGCAACAACAAATAAAAAGCAATATTTTTTAGTCGCTTTAGTTTATATGAGTGTATTTTTTTTAGGATTGTTTTTAATTAAATTAACCGTACAGACAGGTATTAATTCACATATTGCAATATTTTTAGTGATGAGTGTTACAACGGTTACGAATTTTTTGTTAATGCGTTCGGTATTACGTAAATAGTATTAGGTTATTTTTTATATGGTGGTGAGACTTTGAGTGTTGAAAGATATATTGATTCTTCACGGCAGTGGTTTGAAGCAAATAGAAGTTGGTTTGTTTACTTGCTTGCGGTTGTTTTATTGTCATATACTTACGAGTTGTTCAATTTTACGTTAACAATCGATGATGAAAATTGGGCTAGCGTACGCCAGGCAGGTTCTCATAAAGGCTGGCTTCAGCAAGCCCGGTGGGGAATGCATATATTGTCTTATATGTTTAACCCAAATCCCGTTATCCCATTCTCTCCTCTGTTTCTGTCTCTGATTTGTATGGCACTATCGTATACGGTAGTTGTCAGACTTCTGGCGGTGCAAAGAACGAATGCAGATTATCTGTGTGCACCCATTTTCATTGCATGCTCGACCTTATACTACAGTTTAAGTTTTAGTTCCCTTGTGCATGGTATAGGCATAGGCTTTTTGGCCTGTTCTCTGGGCATTTACTGCCTAGTTCATAAGAACAGATTGCTTCAATGTATTTCAGTGCTCCTAGCCGCATTTGCCATTTCTATTTATCAGGCTTTTTTGCCGGTACTTTTATCACTTTACGCGTTGCATATTATAGGCCTCTTAATCGGTGAACCGGCATTTGACTTTAAGCGTATCCTTACAGGGATAGTGAAGTTTATAGTTTGGATTTTCATGGCACTTCTATGTTATTATGTACTGAATCAATTTTTTCTGTATATTTTTGGTATTGAGATAAATGGATACATAGGAGGCTTTGTACAATTTCAGTTTACTTCTGAATATTTTTCAAAAAGTATTAGTTTAATTGTTTTGGATGCAAAAAGATATTACTTGGGAAAACCTGAGGTATTTGGTTATGAGCTAAGTTCCCTTAAATATACTTTCTTAGCCTGTCTGCTTTCATTCAATGTGGTGAACTTAATCTCTAATCAAAAATGGTGGGCGAAATTAGCCGCGTTTCTTATATCCATTTCTCTCATATTTTTACCCTTTCTGCTGCATCTAATGAATGCCGGCCGTATGCCCGTAAGATCCATGTTGGCATTTCCCCTCGTATTGACAGGTTTTCTTTATTTTTCATTATTAATCAAGTGGCCTGTATGGCGTTTACTTTTAAGTATTTTGATTGTTGTTTGTGCTGTTCGTTTTTCAGTCGTGAATAACCAGTTTACCTATTCAAATATCTTAAGCTGGCAGTCTGATAATGCTGTTGCCATTCGTCTGTTAGAACGGATCGATAGCAAAGATTTATCCATTTTCAAAAAAGGTGAAAAAATACCAATAGTAATGGTTGGCTACCTGGAGAGAGCGGAAATGCCCATTCGATTTCGCAGGGAAACTATTGGTGCGTCATTTTTTGAATGGGATAGAGGGAATGTCTACCGGGTAATATACTTTATAAATACCCTGGGGGAACATCGGTTTTTTGGCCGGACTCGTGATGCCTCGTTTGTCCAAAGTAAAAAAATTGAAGAGATGCCTACATGGCCTATGAAAGGATGTGTTGAAATTATTGATGCCATCGTTGTTATCAAATTTAAGTAAATCTGGTAGGAAGTGACATTGCTGTCCGGCTAAGAACCGTTGGTGCCCGTGGATTCCCGCATGAGTGCTGTTTTTCAGGCGAAGGCCAGTCGATGGACATGTTTGACAGCCTTTTGAAAAGAAAATATCCGAATTCTCCTCGATTTATGGTATGCAGTTAGTGTCTAAATCGCTGCACACAAAGGAGATTTCGGACATGTCGAATTTTAACACGATCCTTCATCAAGTGCTATCTCTGATTCCTCGCTCGGAGTTCGAAGCTTTGGCCCGTAAACACGGTACGGGGCGTTGTTCCCGGGTGTTTTTTCGCTGGAACCAATTCGCCTGCCTTCTTTTCATTCACTTGGCCGGACGCAGAAGCATGCGGGGCGGCATCCGAAATCTGGAGGCGAATACCCGCCAGTTTTACCATTTGGGCATCAGGTCTGTAGCCAGATCTATCTTTTCGGACGCCAACTCGAAGCAACCGGCCGATTTCTTTCAAGCGATCTTCGGCAAGCTTTACCAGCGTTGCTCGTCTGCGGTTCCAGGTCACAAATTCAGGTTCAAGAACAAGCTGTATAGCATTGATTCTTCAACCATTAAACTCTGCCTATCCGCGTTTCCTTGGGCTTCATTTCGGGCCAAACGAGGCGGCGTCAAGTTGCACACAGTCCTCGACCATGACGGCTATCTGCCAGCATTTATACGTATCAGCAAGGCACGGTTACACGATTCTTGGATAACCAAAATGCTCAAGCTACCCAAGGGTTCTATCGCCGTCTTCGACAAGGCGTACATCAAGTATTCCTGGTTCCAGACACTTGGGGCCTCCGGTTTGTTTTTTTGTTATCAGACTGAAGACCAACACCGTATACAAGGTCATCAAGCGTCAGCCAGTCCGCAAAAGCACCGGAGTGATCGCCGACCATGTTATCAGCGTTTCCAGTCGAGGTGAGGAGCTCCGGCTTCGCCGTTTTGGCTATCGGGATCCAGAAACCCGCAAACATTACGTGTTTCTGACCAACCATTTCCGCCTTTCAGCCAAGACCATCGCTGATATCTACAAAGAGCGCTGGCAGATTGAAATCTTCTTCCGGCTGATCAAGCAGAATCTACGACTTAAATCTTTTGTCGGAACTTCCGAAAACGCCGTTATGAGCCAAATTTATGTGGCCATGATCGCCTACTTGATCTTGGCGTGGCTTAAATTCCGCTCCGGCATTGACTTCAGTCTCCAGCAAATGTTTCAACTGCTTCAGATTAACGTTTTTGATCGCCGCGAACTGGTGGAGCTTTTCAAGCCACCCGACAAAGCCTGTGACGACATCAACAATAATTACGGTCTATTGTCGTATGTCTCTTAACCGGACAGCAATGAGGAAGTGACTAAAGAGGTAATGGGATGGACCTATTATACGGGCTCTTTACAGCTCAATGACACCCTGCCATCAATGGCTAAAATGAACTCCGAGCAACAAAAGAGTGCTTGTTGAGGGAATGTGCAGAGGTCTCACACTATTATAAGTCAGATCGGAATCAGTGTCAGCTCCAAGTATGATTAATAATTTTAAGGGATAGTTAATATGGTTAAAAGATATCTAGTTCTTGGCTCCTGTCGAGTTGTAAATACAATCGCATATGGAGTTGGTGATAAGATCATTTTGAATAAAAAGGATCTGTGGTTTACCCACTATATTCAGGAGCATATCCAAAAAATTAAGCATTTGTTTGGGCATAGCTCAATTCCTAGCGAGCATAAGGAGTTGTTTGTACGCTATGAACAGCAGAACCACTATGGCGCCCACTCAACTCTAAGAGTAGGGGATTCCGTTAATAGTGGCACAGTGGGACTTAATAATAGTTGCCATTTCGGAACGCTTAATGTTGTCGTAGAGCTTCCCACTATTCGTTATATTAAAGTTCCTGTCGAGGGTAGGATTTTATGGGGACATATGACCAATCTTGACCTCATTAGAAATTCTCCATTCAACCACGTGGGTGGATATTCTACTGACGAAGAGTTTCTAGAATTACTGAATGAGTTTGAGCAAGTTGTTATAGACTCAATTCTATCCTCTGCAGTAGGTGAGGCTGTTAATTTTATCTATGTACCTCACAATCCTTTCATCGAACTGAAAGAGGGCGGTTGGGGCATATCTGATCAACGTGTCCATATCTCTGATTTGATTCGTTGCCATTGTGCAAAAAACGTTCGAGTAACCAGGATTCCTGTAACACGGTGCATGCTATATATCAGAAATATGATTGAGGAAAATGGTGGAGTTGAGAGCATGTTGAAAGATCAGAATCACTACTCTCTTCAAGGCAGAAAAGTCGCATTCAAGTATCTGGATGCACTGGCTCAATAAATGGTTCATCCGGTTAAAGCGTACTTGGATTCATGAATGCCCATGATTCTGAGCTTGAAAAACTCTTTATCCCGATAACCATATGCCTGTCTTTAGAAGTGGATCTAAGAAACTGGACCACAGTTTAAGGTGGACGTAAGATGCCTAAAGGAGGCTTTCCAATGTCCAATAAAAGAAGAAGATTTACTGCTGAATTTAAAGCCCGTGTCGCTCTCGACGCCCTGTCTGGCGAACACACTCTTTCCGAGTTAGCCAGCAAGTATGGCGTCCACACGAATCAGATATCCCAGTGGAAGAAGCAGGCCAAAGATCAGATCGTTGCTGGCTTTTCCGGCAAAGCCAAGAAGAACCAACACAATGACGAAGCGCATATCAAAGAGCTTCATGCCAAAATCGGCCAACTTCTGATCGAGAAGGATTTTTTGCAACAAGCCTTCGCCAAAATCTGAGCTGCGAGCGAAGGCGTGAAGTCGTCGACAAAGAGCATCCAAAGCTCAGCGTTCGTCGACAGTGCAGAATTTTCAAGCTGCAACGCTCAACATACTACTATCAGCCAATCGGCGAGTCTCCGTACAACTTGGAGCTGATGAAACGTATCGACGAGTTGTTCATGGAATTGCCATTTTTCGGCTCTCGACAAATGCGCAACATCCTGCGGGATGAAGGGCATTGGGTTGGCCGTGGTCGAGTCAGACGGCTTATGCGTAAAATGGGATTGATGGCAATCTACCAAAAGCCACAGACGAGTCAGCCGCATCCGCAGCACAAGACGTATCCATATTTGTTACGCAACATGAAAATCACAAAGCCGAATCAAGTTTGGTGTACCGACATAACGTACATCCCGATGAAGCGAGGCTTCTTGTATCTCGTGGCAATCATGGATTGGCATAGCCGTGCAGTCTTGTCGTGGCGTTTATCGAATACGATGGACGCTGACTTTTGTGTTGCAGCCTTGGAGGACGCGATTAACCGTTATGGCGTCCCTGAAATCTTCAACACGGACCAGGGGAGTCAGTTTACCAGTTATGAATTCACAAAGACTCTGAGGGATGCAGGTATCCGTATCTCAATGGATGGCCGGGGGCGTTGGATGGACAACGTTATGATCGAACGACTTTGGAAATCTTTGAAGTACGAATGTGTATATTTGCGGGAATTGGAGACAGGAAGTGATCTGCGGAGTGCTTTGGCCTGGTGGTTTAACTTCTACAACAACCGGCGTCCTCATAAGACCTTTGACGGACGCAAGCCGATGGAGATATATCAAGCGAGCCCCATCCCAGAGGGGGTACCCCCTCTGGGATGGCCCCGCCAAGCAGCGTAGCCAGTTAAACTGTCCACCTTAAAAACGCTGCTCAGTGGTCCAACAAAGTGAACCCACTTCTGGTTTTTTTGTTTTCAAAGGAGAAAAACCATGAGTGAAATCATCAAGGAACTGAAAAAACTGCAACCTGCGGAACTTGATGCAGGTGAAATCTTTAGCGGCAGGAAATCGAAACGGACTGTGCGTGGCTTCGAAGCCCCCTCCTCGTTCACCCCGGAATCTAACCCGGAATACCTGTTCCACGATTCGAGCCGTGACGCGGTTGTCTGGTTCATGGATTCGTCTGACCCGTTGTACGTCTTTGGACCTGCAGGATCGGGAAAGACCAGCCTCATCAAACAGCTCGCGGCCAAACTTAATTATCCGGTGTTCGATGTTACTGGACATGGGCGGCTGGAGTTCCCGGACATGGTCGGTCATCTGACCGTGGAAGATTCCAATATGTCATTCCAATACGGCCCGCTGGCATTGGCCATGAAGTTCGGTGGACTCTTCCTGCTCAACGAAATTGATCTGCTTGATCCTGCGACTGCTGCTGGCCTGAATGGTGTTCTGGACGGTGATCCGTTGTGCATCCCCGAGAATGGCGGCGAAGTCATCAAGCCTCATCCTTTGTTTCGATTTGCGGCAACGGCCAACACCAATGGTGGGGCAGACGAAACCGGCTTGTATCAGGGAACTCTTCGGCAGAACCTCGCTTTTATGGACCGTTTCTGGCTGTGCGAGGTCGGCTATCCAAGTCCCAAGGACGAACGGAAGTTGCTACATAGAAAAGCCGGAAAACTTCCCAAAGAGATCCGTACTAAGATGGTGGAATTTGCCAATGAGGTCCGCAAGCTCTTCATGGGCGAAGCTGACGGCAACTACCGCGACACCATTGAAGTAACCTTTTCCACTCGTACCCTCATTCGTTGGGCAGATTTGACTGTCCGATTTCAACCACTTGCAAGGCAGGGCATTCAGCCCGTGGCCTATGCGCTTGATCGTGCGCTTGGATACCGGGCTAGCCCGGAGACTCGGACTGTGCTGCATGAGTTGGCGCAGCGCATCTTCCCACAAGAAAACAAGGAGTAATCATGAATACCCATACTGACATTACTGTGCTTGACCATTTGATGGCCCTGAATCTGGATGTAAATATTTGGACTGCCCGCAAGAAGTTGACGCCTTCTGATTTTGGAGGCGCTGAATTGCCACCTGAAGAACTTGCTTCGCTTGGTAGTAAGAAAATCTGCAACCCGCAGGAGTTGCGTATCTTCGGAACCTTGAAGGCTCGTGCTGTAAATCTGCTCGATAGGACCGGCGTTCGTTTCATTGGCGGCTGGGCTATTCCTGAAGATCAGGCAGATGACATCGTGACTGAACTGATCTCAATTCGCGACGATTTTCTGAATGCGAAAGAACAGTTTCTCAACCGCTACGATGAAGCCGTGCGAGATTGGATTACACAGCACCCCGGATGGGAGCGCTTGATAGGAAGTTCCACTGTCAGTGCGGATTACGTGCGCAGTCGCATTGGTTTTAAATGGCAGTTGTTCAAACTTCTGCCGCCGACAGAAGACGCCGTGCATCAAGGTTTGCAGGAGGAAATCAATGACCTTGGTGGCACTCTTTTCGGTGAGGTCGCCAAAGCTGCAACCGATACCTGGCATCGTTGCTTCGAGGGCAAGGATCAGGTGACGCACAAGGCTTTGTCTCCTTTACGCTCCCTTCACAAAAAGTTGAGCGGCCTGAGTTTTGTTGAGCCTCGCGTTGTGCCGGTGGTGGATCTGCTGGAGACGGCTTTCAATCGCATGCCTGCCCGTGGTTACATCCATGGCAGCGCATTGATCATGCTTCAGGGCGTGGTTTCGTTGCTTCGCGATCCGGCGACGCTCGTTGCTCATGGACAAAAGATTCTTGATGGCAACGACACCAACGACATCTTGGCCGGTCTGGTCGCGGACACAATTCCGCTTTTGTCGGCGGAAGAGCCCGTTGTCACTGAGTTTGTCCCAGAGCCGGTACCTCAGCATCAAATCGACAGCCACGGTTTGTGGTGAGGTTGGCATGACAAATAATCTTATCATGAAATCACTGCCAATGGTGGCAAGCGTACTTGGGCAAAAGTACGGGGTGAAAATCGAGATTGGAGGAACCGGAGCATATACGGATGGCAATACTATTCATCTGCCTGCGCTTCCTCTGGATTGTGACGAAACACTCATCGGGCTAGCGCGTGGATATGCGGATCATGAATCGGCGCATATCCGCGAAACACGGTTTGATTGGCTTGTGCTGGCAAATCTCACTCCGCTTGAAAAGTACGTCTGGAATACGTTTGAGGATTGGCGCGTTGAGCACCGGCTGGCGCGGTTGTTCCCCGGATGCAGACAGAACTTCAACTGGCTCATTCAGCATCTCTTCGGCAAAGAAACCGAGCAGACTACTGATCCGGCCATGGCTATCCTGAACTGGCTATTGCTTTCAGTTCGTGCGTGGGATGTTTCGTCGTTGGGCGATCAGCGTGACCGCGTCGGTAATCTTGTCGAGGTTCATTACCCCGGCCTGATTGCACGTCTGAATTGGATCCTGCAAAAAGTGCATGCGTACTGTGATTCGACTCAGGAATGCATTCTGTATGCACGAGAAGTCGCTGCTATCCTCAATAATATGGCAAAAGCAAAAATGGATAATAACGGTCCGAAAAAGCTGGGAATAAAACCGGAAAGAACGATTAAAAACGATGCCCCTGATGAGTTGCCCTCGTCCTGTCATATTCGTGATTTGAAGTGGTTGGTCAATGCGTCGGAGGATGATCTTCCATTGGATATGGGGGAGGCTCTGGCGGATCGTTTGCGCAAGGAAACTCCCGAGGATTTGAATGACTCTTTACGAGTGGCTCAACTTGGCTCCAAGACGACCAAACCGATTCAACCGGAGGATGCAACTGCAACAAAACGAGCATCAACGGCCTTGCGGACACAACTCCAAGGGCTGCTACAAGCATCAGTGCTGACGCGAAGCAAAGTTGGTCGCCATGGTCGGCTCGATGCGCGGCAGCTTCATCGATTGTCGGTCGCTGATTCTCGTGTCTTCAAGCGAGATGGACAAAAAGCGGGCATAAATACCGCCGTCCATATTCTGTTGGATTGCTCTGGCTCGATGCGGAGACGAATCAAGCTGACAACGCAGGCCTGTCATGCAGTGGCCACGGCTTTGGATTCCATCGACGGCATCAACGTAGGTGTGACGGCCTTTCCGGCAGGAACACCCACAGATGGTGGGAATGACAATCCCACAGGAGCGACTGTTTGCCCGATCCTGGCTCATGGCGAACGGATGCATACGGATTTTGCAGTACAAGCGACTGGCTGTACGCCTTTGGGCGAATCTCTCTGGTGGGTATTGCAGAAAATACATTCATTGTCCGAGTCTCGAAAGATCGTTCTGATTCTAACGGACGGGGACCCGGATTCCTTTAACGTCGCATTTGAAGCCATCGAAGACGGCAGACGATTCGGCGTCGAAATATACGGCCTGGGTATCATGTCCGAGGCCATCACCAAACTGCTTCCACATCACAGTCGCACCATCAACGATCTGTTCGAATTGGCTCCTGCCATGTTCGATATGCTTCGCGGTGCGCTCGTCGAATAAGCACAAATCATCACGAGGAAAATATGGACAATGAGATCCCCAAATGCCCGAACTGCGACAGCTCGGATTGCGTCGTATTGGTCAATACTGCCCAAAAAGTCGGCACTGCAGTCGGCGGAACCGTTGGCGCTGCTGCCGGATACGCTGGAGCATCCACGGGCGCAGCGACAGGCGCGGCCATTGGTTCTGTTGTGCCAGGAATAGGGACAGCAGTCGGTGCGGTCAGCGGAGGTTTGGCCGGACTATTAGCCGGTTTCTTTACCGGCGCAACAGTGGGCAACAAGGTCGGCGAGCAAGTCGATCGTCACATCATCTGCGAGTACCGCTGCAATCGGTGCGGCATTGAATTCGAAGCCTAAATCAAGGAGACAATCATGAAGGATTTCTGGACATTCATCGGTGGCGTCGCTGTCGGCATCTTGGCCGTGACTGGTGTGTATGCTTTTGAAGAAGAGACTACTCGATTCGTAGAGCATGACGAAAATGAGGCGGAAAAATTGGAAGATGAAATTGAAGAGGATACGGATGACGAAGGAGAGTTGATCGTGGGAGCCTCATAGAAGAGAGAGCCGCTGGCGGGTGCTGGCGGCTCTTGTTTATCTTCTTGTCTTTATTTTGTTGATTTAGTTTTTTTGATATGAGGAATATGGTTTATTCCCATTTTGTTTTAATTAAACGACGATAGTGAGGGAGGCTATGGCTAAAAGAAAAGCTGCCCACCAAATGCCATCTGCTTGGTACATGCTGGATCTTCGAGAACCGCATTTGTTTTGCGGTGAGCTATTGTATTCTTACAATCCACAAAGATAACGAGGGCGTGCCGTGTCCGAGTTGCTTTCATTTCTATCCCTTAAGATTTCAGGAAAGCTTGCTTGCACAAGTAGTACGAAGGCCGAGGCTGGTATTGATGTCGTAATTGATTTGAAGTTGGAAGAAAGGCCGAATGAATTACCAATTTCCGGTTTCGTCGAGAAAAGTAATGAATGCCTTTCGTTTTATGTCTGGTTGCCGGATAAGATTTTTAATCACATCCATATGACGTTTGTCTCATCTAAGCCGGAGGTGCTTCGGATATTCGGTACTGAGCTTTATTATTGTCAGGGAGATATTTCTGGCATCGACCTGCTTCATCGGTACGATGAAGACGATATCTTTTAAGGTTGCCGTTCGCTGTCACTCCTCGTCAAGGTCACCCTATGGCAGTGTCTCCTTGTTAACGCCAAGGCGCATGGTGCATCAGGCAAAAACAAGGAAATACAATTATGACCAAAAAAAATAGAAATAAGATCAGCCCCTCAAACAATTCTGTTAATATGCCAAATGCCAACAAAGGCACCTCGGGAACCAATCGGCAGTATGATCAAAATCAAGGAAATCGGGGCAAGCAGATGAATCCTAACCCCGGCGGGAAGTAATTTTTAATTGATTATGATGAGGCGAGGAGTTCTTTGTTGCTCTTCGCCTTACTCCATTTTGCACAGCTTTTGCTGTGGAATTCTTGCCACTTCGATTGTTCTTGAAAGATGGACACAAGATCTTTTTCCTCTTCGAAAAATGTGGGGGTGTGGTTGTCTCTAAGTTCTTGCAGTAGTGATTGAAGGAAGCGTGCAACTCCGTATGAGACCATGGGGCCATCATCGCCTCCAAAAAAGGTGTCGCTTATGGAGCGTATGTTTTCCCAATTTGGAGGGATTTTTCCAGACAGCCGTCGGTGGATCTGGCGTTTTTGACTGTCTATGTTCTTCTCCCTGCCCGGTATAGTTAAAGGGGGGATCACCTCGGCGAACTGAGCTATGCTTGGTGTTTTTAGCTTTTCCATTATGACTTCGAACAATTCCCTCATTGGTTCAATGAGTTTGCACTCCTTGTAATGGGCCATTATTTTGCTTCCAGAGTTTCGAGCCAGAAGGGACAAGGTCGGATTTGATAAGGGATGTTTCTAGCGCCGCTAGAATGAACAGGTTTGTCCGTAGCAGTACTTTATCGCCTTGAATATGGACGGTTTTTCCTTTCTTGCTGCTTCGCTTAGCTTTTCGGATTTGAAAACATGTTTCTATAAATGATTCTGGCATAACTGTTTCGGGAAGTCCGCTGAGCTTGAATTGCTGAATCCATCTTGAATCGCCTCGTTGTTTAGCTGCAGCGGCTTTGAAAGGAGTGATTTCAATTTGAACGATGAACTCAGTCGAGTAATCAAAAGAAGGAGGGTAGTGTTTTTTTCATGCCTTTTTTGAATCCTGCGATTGCGTTCTTCCATGGTTGCGGCGATTGAAAATTCAAGTAATGGCGGAGTTCTTTTTTGCTGAATGAGCTCCCTGAACTTAGGTCGGAAATGATGGTCTCAATTATTTTTTTGAAGGGGATACTCCCTTTTTGAGGTCCTTTCGTGTTCTGCCTGGGACAGATGGAAGCATGCCGGCCAAGAGTGATTTGTATTTGCCAGGGCAAAGCATCTTGGCGAGTACGTCTGGTGTAATTAAGAGCATGATTTATTGGCCGCTTTCTTGAAAGGAATAACTTTTCCACCCGACTTGGTTGCCAATGCCTTCTCCAGCGAATCAACGGCAGCTCGTTTCGATTCATCCAGTGCGTGAGTGTAGCGCTGGAGCATGGCAAGGGTAGACCAGCCGAAGTGCGATTGGATGGTTCTGATGTCTACACCGGCAGCGAGCATCATGGATGCAGATGTGTGGCGGAGGCTATGGAAGCAGATCCACTCTCGTTTGTCTGTTCGCCCTTCATTAAGCTTGAGATCTTTGATGGCTTGGCGGAATCCCCATGGGGCTTCACGCCATTTTTCTCCTTTTGAGTTGGTAAAGACCAATTCGTCCGCATTTCCTTGAGGAGTGGCTTTGAGTATATGATGCAGTGGACTAGCAATAGGTAAAACGCGGGGCTTGCCGGTCTTCGTATGCAGAAGAGTTATTGATTTGGTGTCTTCTTCTAGATCGATTGCGCTCCAGGTGAGGCCTGTTAGTTCGCCAAGTCTTGCCCCCGTGTAGAGGGCTGCCACGGTGAGTGAGTAAGCCTTTTCGTCAAGGTCCTTGACCGTATCTAGAAGCTTTTGAGCCTCTTTGGGTTTCAGAAATCGGGTGCGTTGGTTGTTTATCTTGCCAATCTCAATCGCACGAGTAGGGCTGTCGGTCTCGACGACGTTTCTTTTGCGGGCATGATTCCAAACGAGCCGGAAGACTGCCAGGACGTGTTGCGCTGTCCTGGGTGCACGGCCCTTGTCCAGGATGGCAAGTTTGATTTGCTCAATGTCGTCTGGAGTGATGGAATGCATCGGTTTCCCGCTCAGTTGAGGGGAAATCCAGTCTCGAAGATGCTGCTTCTCGCACCGAATTGACGATTCTTTTTTGCGAGTACGCGCTTCCGGGAGGTATCGGTTGTTGAAGTAGTCTTCAAACGAGGTCTCCTTGCTTTTTTCGGCAAGGACAGCGGCGCGGGATTGTTGCTCTTCATCCTTGAGGCTTGTGGGGCCAATCCCATTCTTGGCGTTCTCAAGATAGAATTGCCTTTTAAGGTAGGTATCTTTCTCAGACCAGCCTTCAGTCTCCCAACCAAGGAAACCTTCGAATTGTATGCCTTGGAACATAAACCGGTAGCCGAACTTGCGGTCAAAACGGATCCCGTGCTTGCGCGTCGGGTGTTGTTGCCACCTGATTCCGGTAAATTTTTTTGAGTTGAACCATTTTTTACTCACTTTAGCCTCCTGGAGTGACCACAAATTAACCACAAAATGACCACAAAATCACCACAAAATTTCGTGGTAAATGAGGTGCGCTCCAGTGAACTCTAGTGAAGGGCGGAGTGCTTAACCGTTTGAAAATAATATTGAAAAATGATCTTTAGTGCGTTCTAGTGAATCCTTAAATAGGGATTCAAAATCCGCCGGCGGTAACGCTGTGGGGGTTCGAGTCCCCCCCTTGGTACCATAGGTAAAATGAGGCTTTTGTAATCACATTTTGATTGCAAAAGCCTTTTTTTTGCGTCGATCGATGTGTTAGGGCGCTTGCGGGAAGTATTTTTTTTGGAGTTTGGAGTGGGCTTTTGACTTTTTGAACGCAATCAGTGTCTTGGAGAAGTTCTTGACGAATTCTTTTGTGGTATTTTTGCGGCTGAAGATGATGTATAGGCCGTCGCGTTTGACGGTAATGGTTTGATCGGGAGTAATGTTTTTGTATTTGAGCGTGGCTGCAAGGTGGAGGCCGTTGCTATATTCCGCGACAGTCGCGTCGATTCTGCCCGCGCTGAGTTTCTTGAAGTTGGCCTTGTCGGAGTTGACGTTTTCTACGATACAGTTGGTTTTGATGAAGTCCCAGAATTCTTTAGTGTAGCTATAGCCCGACACAACTCCTATTGTTTTTCCTTTTAAACTCTCCAGAGAGTGAATTTCTTCACCTCTTCTTGTCCATATCACCCAGGACGATTCAAAAAGTACTTCACTGGGGTAATACGCGAATGTTTGTCTGTCAGAGGTAAGGTTTGCTGAGAAGAGCCCTTCTGCGTCGCCGTGTTTGATCATCTCCATGGCCCGTCGCCATGGGAATGCACGGATGTTATCAGTAGGAACGCCCATTTGGGTATATATGGCTTGCACCATCTCTACAGAAAAGCCGGAAATGCCGGTTGCTGTTTCAATTTGGTATGGAGGCCAAATGTCGCAAACCAGTTTGAATGGTTGTTGAGCCTCTGCATTGGTAAACAGGAGCAAGGCTGTTAATAATGCCAAGCCCAATGATGCGGTTGGTTTGTTTTTTATTTTTCTCATTCGTTTGAATCCTTCCTGTTTATAGCATCTGGAAATGCTTATCGCAATTATACTGTCATAATACTATCTGTCCCGTTCCAATTTTTAGTTTTCCATTCCTGTACGAGTGGTTAAAATTTATTTTCATAAAATATTTTGCTTTTTGCGAACAGTAACTACGGCTGCTTTTGGGGCGTCTTTTTTAGTGTTTCTTTTTGAACGAGAGAGGTCTCAGTTCAGAACTTTGCAGAAAGGAGCTCGAGAATGGGGTTTTGTCGTGAGTTAGAAAAAATGTAGTTTCAAGATTCTTTTTGAGTGGAAATCATGTTGGCTCTTTCTTTTGAAGGAGTATGCGTATCTATCTGCTATTGTGGGGATAAGAGCGAAGGGGGCTCATGACATCTTTGAGGGTAAGCCCCATGTGGTTTTGAAGAAAAGGCGTGTTTTTTTCCATGAGATTAATCTAACCATCTAAAAATATAATAGATTGCGAACTATGTTTTTTATAAAGAGGTGGGTATCAAGTGGAGGATTACAAATGAAACTCAGTAAGATTGGTATTGGGCAAAGGTTGATTGCCATTTTGGCTGTACTGATGGTCATTCTGGTTACTTTTTTTCTTGTAAACGTTAATTTGGGGACAAAGGAAATGACTTTGTCCATTGTTGAAAAGACTTTGAGTCAGAATGCACGTAGTTCAACTGACTTGGTCGATACTTGGCTTGCCGACCAGATGTTGTTTTTAGGGCTTGCTTCAACAAATCCAATGGTGGTTGCTGCTGCAGATGGAGGCGATTGGGGCCCGGCTACGGAGTGGCTGAAGAGTGCCAAGAACAATGATCCGATGCTGGAGTCGCTTTTTGTACATGATGCAGAAGGCAACAGCGTGGTGACAACAAATACGGGCGGTCGAGGGAAGAATTATAGAAGCCGTGGATATTACAAGGCGATCATAGGAAGTGGAGAGGATTCTTTTATTTCGGAATTGAGCCTTTCCCCTGTGAGCAAAAAACCCCGTATAGCCTTGGTTAAGGCCGTGAAAAAAGATGGCAGGACCATTGGGTATGTTGGCATGTCTGTTTTGGCTGAAGGATTTGCCAAGCATTTGCTGTCTATCAAGGTCGGTGAAAGCGGTTACTGTTTTCTTTATGATACAGCCGGACGGATTTTGGCGCACCCGGATAAAGATTTGATTTTTAAAGATTTGAGTAAATATGATTTTATTCAGGCCGGAATCCGCAAGAAAGACGGGTTTATTGAGTACGAGTGGCAAGGTGCTGTTAAGTATATGGCGTTTGGTGAGGTTAAAAAGACTGGCTGGATTGTTGCCCTTTCCGGTACACGTGCTGATTTCTTAATCGAAGCCGATGCCATGCAGATGCAGCTTTTGATTGTGGGGGTGGTCTCTTTAGTAGTCATCCTTCTTTTGACTTTCTTTATAACGCGTCGGCTTGTGACTCAACCGCTTGCAGTGATCGTGGAAAAATCCGAAGCGGTGAGTCGTGGTGATTTGTCTGTCGATCTTTCTGGTAAATTCAGTGGCGAACTTGCTCGTTTGCGGGATGCCTTTAGTTCCATGGTCGAGAATCTGCACGAAGTGGTTGGTAATATTCATTCGGGCAGTGAAAATGTTGCTTCTGGATCAGAAGAGTTGACCGCAACGGCTGAGACCTTGGCTCAAGGGGCCAACACTCAGGCAACCGGCGTTGAACGGCTGTCGAGTTCCGTTGAACAGATGAGTTCAAGTATTAATAACAACGCTACCAACGCTCAAGAAACAGAGTCGCTGGCTCAACAGGCTGCCAAGGATGCTCAGGCTGGTGGTGAAGCCGTTGCTCAAGCTGTCGCAGCAATGAGTGATATCGCCGAAAAGATTTCGATTATTGAAGAAATTGCTCGGCAGACCAATCTGTTGGCCTTGAATGCGGCCATTGAAGCGGCGCGTGCTGGTGAACACGGTAAGGGGTTTGCGGTTGTTGCTGCTGAAGTTCGCAAGTTGGCTGAACGGTCCGGTGTTGCCGCGAGTGAAATTAGTGAATTGTCATCTTCAAGCATGGATGTTGCTGATACTGCTGGCAAGATGCTTGAAAAGCTCGTCCCTGATATTCAAAAGACAGCCGAATTGATTCAGGAAATATCTGCGGCTACGTCAGAGCAAAATACTGGAGCTGGTGAAATTAGTACTGCCATTCAGGATTTGGATCAGGTGGTTCAGCAGAATGCTGCTGCGTCGGAGGAGACGTCTTCTACTGCTGAAGAATTATCGAGTCAGGCAATGCAGCTTCAGCAGATCGTAAGTTACTTCCAGCTGAAGGATAATCCGATCTCTTCAGGGCGGAGTCATGTTACCGCGTATGAGCAAAAACCGTCCTTGGGGAGTGCCCCTGCGGCACCGTCTACACCCTCGGCCATGCTTGAGGCTGGAGTGGAAACCGATGAAGGATTTGAACGATTCTGATTCCGTTTAAGACAAGGGATGTCGGTCGGGTGAATAAGTCTGGCCTGACCTTCCGTCTCAGAGAGTGAAATGAGGCCTCAGTCAACTGACTGGGGTCTTTTCTATGGGCCTAAAAAAAATGAAAGGCTCCATGGCGGTGTTTGGAGCCTTTCGGGGGAGTTCCCGACGGGGAACGTCGGGAAAACAATTTGAAAATCAGGTCCTGTATAAAGCACATATCTGGACGGTTATGACAATAGGGAATGTTCCCGTTGTGGACAGAGTCGTTGGGAGAATATCCCGTTTGAAGAGTCGAAAAAAAAGCAGCCGTCCAGCTTTGTGGGCTGGGCGGCTGCTGAAAATCAATTTGGTATATCGAGAAATGGCCGGATCAGCCCTCTTGAAGCAATTTTTTTGCGATGTCCATGTCATATAATGCCAAGGGGTTACGGTCTGTGCCGCGTTCTCTGAACATGGCGGCAGCCTGTTCGATTGCGGAGTAGGGCATCCATTTATGTTTCTCCCAAATGATGGGTTCCTTGGGGTTATAGAGTCTGAACTCGATATCGTCATTATTGGCGCGTACGTACATGCGTACTTCGGAATGCTGGAGCGAAGGTGTATAGTAATGGCCGCGTTCGTCTTTCATAGATATCTCCTAACCGTTGAAACCGAAACGGATAGTTCCGCCCGCTTCGTATGTCTTTATATTCATGCCTGCGAGTAGGATGCGCAGGGGTCTGCCAAAGAAGAAGTCGTTCATTTCCGATGCCATGCCGGTTTTTTCCGGGACCAAATGTCGTAATTCCATATCGAAGACAACCATTTCCTTGAGGGATTTGCCAGCTTCGTGGTCGCCTTCTCGAGCCGCTTTTCCCAATTGTTCCATCTCGGCGGGGGCACATCTTTTATCATGTTCAGCCATGAGCTCCAGCAGGGGGTGCCCTTCGGGCATCAGGTCTACGCGGGTCAATCTGTCTATGGTATACATGGCTCGGAGTGGTTCGATGTCCTTGCAGAAGAGTACCTCACATTCGATGGGGCGCGCCCCATAGATGCCACAGGTATTGCCTTCCGGGCTGAAATGAATGCAGGTCCACGTGCCGTCGCGTCCCTTGAGCTTGAGCATCTCGGCATCAAGGGGAGCCACTTTTTGCTTGGGTTGATCGTATACCCACTCGCCTGGCCTGAGTGCGACTATTTCGGACAGGGCGATGGTTCCGTCCTGGATCAACGGGAGATCGGCCTTATGAAGTGCCGGGCCGCCATTTCTACAGCAGTCACCGCACCGTCGGCAGCCTGTTTCGTTTGTGTTTGATTTTTGCAAGTTTGTGTTGCTCCTAATATCCTTTTACGGTATCGGTTGTGGCGGTCCATAACCTGTGCCATGGGACCGATACTCCGGCTTGGCCTCAATGGCAAGCTCGAGGGATGAATCTAAACATGAGTACAGGCTGTCCGTTGGGTCCGCAGATTAAGGATTGGCAATGATTACTT
The DNA here is from genome assembly GCF_027923765.1 of Pseudodesulfovibrio nedwellii. Lineage (NCBI taxonomy): Bacteria > Pseudomonadati > Thermodesulfobacteriota > Desulfovibrionia > Desulfovibrionales > Desulfovibrionaceae > Pseudodesulfovibrio > Pseudodesulfovibrio nedwellii. The sequence continues at coordinate 3,097,251 of NZ_AP026709.1, forward strand.
GGATATTTCGGTTGACATAAAACCGGTGTGTTCAGTACATTGTCAGCCCTGCATACCTTGTGAATATAGGTGCAAAAGCCAATATTCAAGGTACTTGCGTTACGTAGGAAAGGCGCTTTGGCTTCAGGTGATCTCCATCACTGCTTGCCGGCCTGAGCGCAATAATGGTTGATGGCAACATCTTAATCAAACAATGGAGGTTAAGGGAATGGCGAAACACAAAACTCCTCTGTTGGATCAGCTGGAAAGCGGCCCGTGGCCCAGCTTCGTATCCGACATCAAACAGGAGGCTGCATCTCGAGCCAAGAACGAGAAGGGTCTTGACTACCAGATCCCCGTCGACTGTCCCGATGATTTGCTGGGCGTGCTCGAAATGTCCTACACCGATGGTGAAACTCACTGGAAGCACGGCGGTATCGTCGGCGTTTTCGGTTATGGCGGCGGCGTTATTGGCCGTTACTGTGACCAGCCTGAGATGTTCCCCGGCGTAGCTCACTTCCACACCGTTCGTGTGGCTCAGCCCAACGGTAAATGGTACAGCACCAAGTTGCTGGGCGACTTGATGGACATTTGGGAACTTCGTGGTTCCGGTCTCACCAACATGCATGGCGCCACCGGCGACATCGTGTTCTTGGGTACCACCACTCCGCAGTTGGAAGAAATTTTCTTCGAGCTGACCCACAATCTGGACATCGACCTCGGCGGTTCCGGTTCCAACTTGCGTACCCCTGCTGCTTGTATGGGTATGTCCCGTTGTGAGTATGCATGTTACGATTCTCAGGAACTGTGCTACCACCTGACCATGGAATACCAGGATGAACTTCATCGTCCGGCATTCCCTTACAAGTTCAAGTTCAAGTTCGATGCGTGCCCCAACGGTTGCGTTGCTGCTATCGCTCGTTCTGACCTGTCCTTCATCGGTACTTGGAAAGACGACATCAAGGTCGACCAAGAAGCCGTTGCAGCGTACGTTGGCGGAGAATTCCCCCCGAATGCTGGCGCCCACGCTGGTAAAGACTGGGGCGCATTTGACATCCAGAAAGAAGTTGTCGATCTGTGTCCGTCCAAGTGCATGTCCTACGAAGGTGGCAAGCTGGCCATCGACAACAAGGAATGCGTCCGTTGCATGCATTGCATCAACACCATGCCTCGTGCATTGAAAGTCGGTGACGAACGTGGTTGCTCCATCCTTTGTGGTGCAAAAGCCCCGATCCTCGACGGTCCCCAGATGGGTTCCCTGCTCGTGCCTTTCATGGAAGTCAACAAAGACGATGACTACCAGTCTATCAAAGATCTCATCGAAAACGTTTGGGATTGGTGGATGGAAGAAGGCAAGAACCGTGAGCGCATTGGTGAAACCATGAAACGTCTCGGCATGGCCACATTGGTCAAGGCTGCTGGCGTTCCTGTTGACGCCCGTCAGGTTCAGGAACCTCGCCACAACCCCTACATCTTCTGGAAAGCAGAAGACGTTGAAGGTGGTTGGGATCGCGATATCAACGATTTCCGTAAGCGTCACCAGCGCTAAAAAGAGGAGTGAAATAATATGGCTTTTATTTCTTCCGGGTACAATCCCGACAAACCGATGGAAGGTCGGATCTCCGACATTGGCCCTCGTCACTTCGGCGAGTACCTGCCCCCGGTTATCAAAGAAAACTTTGGTAAATGGGACTACCATGAGATCCTTGAGTCCGGCATCTTGCTGCACGTAGCTCAGGGCGGTGCTAAGACTTACACCGTCCGTGCTGCTACTGCTCGTTTGATGACCGTTACCCATATCCGTGAAATCTGTGAAATCGCTGACAAGTTCTGTGGTGGTTTCGTTCGTTTCACTACTCGTAACAACCTCGAATTCCAGGTTGAGACCGAAGAAGCAGCCAAAGAACTGAAGGCCTTCTTGAACGACCAAAAGTTCGACGGTGGTTCCATGAAGTTCCCGGTCGGCGGAACTGGCGCTGGTGTGACCAATATTGTTCACACTCAGGGTTGGGTCCATTGCCACACCCCGGCAACTGACGCTTCCGGTACCGTTAAGGCTACCATGGACGTCGTCTTTGATGACTTCACTGACATGAAGTTGCCTGCTCCGGTGCGCATCTCCATGGCTTGCTGCCTGAACATGTGCGGCGCTGTTCATTGCTCCGATATCGCGATTCTCGGTATTCACCGTAAACCGCCTATTATCGATCACGAGTACTTGGACAACTTGTGCGAAATTCCTTTGGCCGTTGCAGCCTGCCCCACCGGTGCAGTCCGCCCGTCCAAGGTTGAAGTTGATGGCAAGACCTTCAAGACGGTTGCTATTAAAGAAGAACGCTGCATGTTCTGCGGTAACTGCTACACCATGTGCCCCTCCCTTCCGCTGTCTGACGGCGAAGGTGACGGTATCGCACTGATGGTCGGTGGTAAGATCTCCAACCGTATCACGAAACCCGCCTTCTCCAAGGTCGTGGTTCCGTTCATCCCCAACGAGCCGCCTCGCTGGCCTACGCTGACCAAGACAATCAAGAGAATTCTTGATACTTACGCAGCTGAAGCCAACAAGTACGAGCGTCTGGGTGACTGGGCCAATCGTATCGGTTGGGAACGTTTCTTCGAGAAATGTGACCTGCCCTTCACTGAGCATCTGATCGATGACTTCCGTGATCCGGCATACTACACTTGGCGTCAGACCACTCAGTTCAAGTGGTAGGATAAATACCATCGGGGTACGGTCTTATGGACCGTACCCCGTTCTTTTCAAATAACAAGGAGTCCATCATGGCACTCGACGTTGAAGCCGCAAAAGCTGAAATTCTTGCTTTCTGCGAATCGAAGTCCAAGAACAAGTCCAAGTTCTACTTTAATGACTTCACCAAGCTTTTCCCGGATGAGAAAGCCCGTGCAGTCAAGAAAATTCTGACCGCTTTAATTCAGGAAGAAAAATTGGTGTTCTGGTCCTCCGGGTCCACCACCATGTACGGTATGGCCGGTGCAGGCAAACAGGCCGCTTCCGAGGGCGAAGACTAGACTCTAGCCGAGTTCGGTAATTGAGGCCTTGCCCGTATCTTTATGATGCAGGGCAAGGCTTTTCTTGATTGTGAGTTGAACCTGCTATGGCGCAAAGTAACATTTCTCGTATAGTTCTGGCCGGTTTATCCGGCGGCACAGGGAAGACTATTGTCTCTCTGGCTTTGGCTCGTGCTTTTAAAAGAGCCGGAAAACGGGTGGCTCCCTTTAAAAAGGGGCCGGACTACATTGATGCTCAGTGGCTTAGTCTGGCCGCGGGGCGTCCTTGTTCGAATCTTGATCCCTTTTTTCATTCAACAGAAATGATCCGTTCTTTATTCTTTCATAAATCATGCGGCTCTGAAATTAGTTTAGTGGAAGGGAACCGCGGACTCTTTGATGGTATGGACGAGCACGGTTCCTGTTCGACTGCGGAATTGGCACGCATGCTTGATGCGCCTGTTATTCTTGCGATTGATTGTACCAAAATGACGCGTACTGTGGCGGCGATAGTTCAAGGCTGCACACACTTCGAGCCGGGGTTGAACCTTGCTGGCGTGATTCTCAACCGAACTGCCGGAGAACGTCATCGTTCGGTGTTGCGAAAATCCATTGAGACTCATACAGATATTCCAGTCTTGGGGATGTTACCAAAAATTTCTTCCAATCCTATTCCTGAGCGGCACATGGGACTCGTTTCCGATCAGGAATATGACGTCCCTGCGCAGGAGGCTCTTGATGCGCTGGCTGATATGGCCGAAGATCTGCTCGATATTGACACCATAGTTGATATCGCTACAAACGCACCTGATTTCGGCTCGGATCCTGGTCCTATTTATCAAAGTGAATCCGTGAAGAAAAAGGTTCGCATTGGTTACGTCCAAGATGCTTCCCTTTGGTTTTATTACCCGGAGAATCTCGAAGCTTTGGAACATGCAGGTGCAGAATTGGTTCGGTTGAGCATCCTTTCCGACGAACCGTGGCCCACTATTGACGGTTTGTACCTCGGCGGTGGTTTTCCTGAGGTTTTTGCCGAACGTATAGCGGATAACACCACTATTCTTGCTCATATAAACAACCTGTCTGAAAGTGGAATGCCCATTTATGCCGAATGTGGTGGATTCATGGTGCTGTGCGATTCGCTAGAGGTTAATGGTGCTTCCCATCCGATGGCTGGAGTCTTTCCCGTTGGAACGTCTTTTTGCCCCAGGCCGCAAGGCTTGGGCTACACTGAAGCAGAAGCCGTTGAAGATAATCCCTTTTTCTCGACCGGAACATGTGTCCAAGGTCATGAATTTCACTATTCGTTGTGTGTTTCAGACGGGTCTTCAACTTTGCGACCTGCTTTGAAAATGTTGCGGGGGCAGGGGGGAGGCGTTGGGTATGACGGTTTTCTGCATAAAAAAACCCTTGCCGGGTATAATCATATCCATGCCCTTGCAGTGCCTGATTGGGCCATCCGATTTGTTGCCGCAGCCAGCGAATATCGTTCCAAGTCTTAACGCGTAAATTTCTTGTCTCCGAGTCGCTTTTCATGAGAAAGTGCGGCTGAACCTATCAAGACAACAAGTGAGTAATAAATGAGTATTCCTTTTATCGACTTGAAATCACAGTATAAAGAAATTGAGACCGCCGTAAAGAAAGGTATAGATGGTGTTCTGGAACATGGTGCATATATCATGGGGCCGGAAATCGCTGATTTGGAGGCTCGTTTGTCGAGCTTCAGTTCTGTTCGTTTCGGAGTCGGATGCGCTTCAGGTACCGACGCTTTGGTCATGGCTCTCATGGCTCTGGAAATTGGGCCGGGTGATGCTGTTTTCACAACGCCATTTACATTCATGGCCACTGCAGAGTCCATTGCTCTTCTCGGCGCGACTCCGGTGTTTGTGGATGTCGATCCTGTGACATACAATATTGATCCTGAAGATCTTCGTCGCAAGATTGCTGACGTCAAGGACAATCGTACTGATCTGACTCCTCGCGGAGTTATTTCCGTGGATCTCTTTGGGCAGCCTGCAGACTATGATCTCATCGAACCGTTGGCGCACAACAGCGGCTTGTTTCTTATTGTAGACGCGGCCCAGTCTTTTGGCGCGACTTACAAGGGCAAGCCAGTTTGTTCGTTGGGTGATGTTGCCTGCACTTCCTTCTTCCCGGCCAAGCCGCTTGGTTGCTATGGTGACGGTGGAATGGTGTTTGCGCATAATGAGGAGCTGTATAAGTTGCTTCAATCCATTCGTGTTCATGGCATGGGTGAAGACAAGTATGAAAACGTTCGTTTGGGAATCAATGGCCGTCTTGATGCCATGCAGGCAGCCGTGTTGCTTGCCAAGTTCGAAATTTTCCCCGGCGAAATTGTCAAACGTCAACAGGTTGCAGATCGGTATGAGGAACTTTTGTCCTCTGTGCCTGGTTTGACAACGCCCGCCGTTGCAGAAGGGAATACCTCTGTCTGGGCACAATATTCTGTATTGGCTAAAAATTCAGAGCATCGCACCGAACTTATGGGTAAGCTTGGTGCAGCCTCCATTCCTACAGCTATTTACTATCCGAAACCGCTGCATCTTCAGAAGGCTTTTGCCAATCTGGGATATCAGGAAGGGGATTTCCCTGTCTGCGAGGAAATCGGTAATCGTATCTTTGCTCTGCCCATGCATCCGTATCTCAAGGCAGAAGATCAGGCGACCATAGCCGAGACGCTCAAGGGATAAGGATTTATGGCTTTCGGAAATTCATCAAACTTGGTGCGAGTCTTCAAGCCCATTGCGGCTGGACTTGCGTTGGCCTTTTTGGCTACCGCCATGGTGGATAAACCCGCTCCGGTGCATTTCCAGCCCGAGAATCCGTATGCCGCAAAGCAAGCGGAAATACTTGAGCCACAGGCCGAATTGGTTATTGAAAAGAATATTATGAAACTCGGTTCTCTCCTGTCTGTCACGGCTGTAGGTTCCGTGACGCAGGAGGGGCTGCCCGTATTTAGTAGCCCGGTTGTGTCAGATGAAATTGAAGTTTTGTCCGAGTCAAACTCTCTGCCGAATACGGTGCCTTCGGAATCACAACAACCCTGACTATAATCGGCACTTGCCGACAATTTGCCAGCCGTGCATCCCTCTGATACACGGTGGGACGCGAACGACATTACGCCGGGGAATTGCCGGCACAAAGGAGATACAAAATGATTAAAATGGAAACCAGCATGGGTGACATCGTCATCGAGCTTGATTTTGAAAAGGCCCCCAAGTCTGCTGCTAATTTTCAGCAGTACGTTGAAGAAGGCTTTTACGATGGTCTTATTTTTCACCGTGTTATCGGTAACTTTATGGTTCAGGGCGGCGGCATGGATGAAAACATGCAGGAAAAGGCAACCCGTGAGCCTATTGAAAACGAAGCCAACAATGGCGTGAAGAACGACTGTTACACATTAGCCATGGCGCGTACCATGGACCCCCATTCCGCTTCTTCTCAGTTCTTCGTTAACGTCAAGGACAACGGTTTTCTCAACTTCTCTTCCGAGACCCCTCAGGGTTGGGGCTATGCCGTTTTCGGTAAGGTTGTAGAAGGTACTGATATTGTAGACGAGATCAAGGGTGTGGCTACTGGCCGTAGCGGCTTCCACGACGATGTCCCGGTCGAGCCTGTTTTTATCAACAAAGCCACTGTGATCGAAGACTAATTGATTCTTCGCTGGAAATATCCGGCATACGAATATAAACGGCGTACCCTGTGAATACAGGGTACGCCGTTTTATTTGTACGGATAAAGTATTTGGCTGGAAGAGTCTTAGACAGTGAGGTTCAGTCCGGTGTACGAGTTCTGGCCCTGACCAAACATCAGCCCTCCACCGTCAAACCAGGATGTCGGATCTGAATTATCAGCAAACCACCATGACATGGATTTGAATTGAAGGTTTTGCATCATCTGACCTTGTGACAGCTTGGTGCTTGCTGTGTTGGTCAGTTTACCCAATTGAAGAATGGTATCGAATTCTTCAACTTTGTCTGGGTTGTCTTCGAAATATTTATCGATGATTTCTTTGTCTTCATGGCCCTTGGCAATGGTCACCTTGCCGGTAGCTGGGTCATAACTCAACGGAAGTTCTTTCGTGACATCCACGCCCAAAGCTTTGAGATCTGCAGTTACAGTGATATCCCATTTGGCTTCGAGCTTTGCACGATATTTATCGACATCGAGGAAAGAGAGTCTGTTGTCCGTTCCCTTGGGAATTTTGGATAAGTATGACTCAATGTCACTCGCCATGCCGTTTGTGCTTTCAGTTTTATCCTGCTCTTTATCCATTTGAGCGGCGCGTGTCTTTAATTGCTGCTCTTCATTCGCGGCTTGCAAAAGTGAATAGGCATCCATGTATCCATTTGATCCAACCGATTGAACTGCCATTGTGGTCCTCTTGCATTCAGGGTTCATGGGCAATTTTTGCCCTGTCGAAATCTAAAGCATAAGCTGTGCCATGACAGGGCCAAGGATACAAAAAAAGGACTGCCCATGAGGACAGTCCTTTGAAGTGTGCGCGAGCTTTGTGCTAGCCGCCGAGATAGGCTTTTTTGACCTCAGGATCTTCCCTGAGTTGATCGCAAGGCCCTTGTGCCACTATTTCGCCGGTGTCGATGACGTAGCCTCGGTGGGCGAATTTGAGAGCAAGGTTGGCATTCTGTTCAATCAACAGAATGGTCATGCCTTCTTTGTTTAGTTCTTTCAGGGTGCGGAACATGTCGTACATAAGCAGCGGGGCGAGTCCCATGGACGGTTCATCAAGCATGATGATTTTACAACCGGACATAAGAGCGCGGCCCACGGCCAACATCTGTTGTTCTCCACCGGACAGGGATTCTGAACGTTGTTTTTTGCGTTCATCCAGACGGGAGAAGAGTGAGTAGACTCGTTTGTAGTCCCGATCAATATCTGCCTGAGAATCTTTGCGGGCATAGGTTGCCAGCTTGAGGTTTTCCTCAACGGTCAGATTACCGAAGATGTGACGGCCTTCCGGGACCAAAGCAAGATGGAGGTCGCTGACAATCTTGTCAGGGGCCATACCCAGAATGGATTTGCCCTTGAACTTGATGTCGCCCTTGAAGATCTTGGGGGCTTCAGGCGGCGGCAGTTGTGCGATGGACATGAGTGTCGTTGATTTGCCTGCGCCGTTGGCTCCGATAAGCGTAACGATTTCGCCTTCGCCCACGGAGAAGTCGATGCCGTGAAGGGCCTCGATGTTACCGTATTTAACGTAGAGGTTTTCAACCTCGATGAGTGGAGTTGTCATATGTTGTCGTCTCCAAGATAGGCCTTGATGACGGCCGGGTTGCTCTGGATGTCTTCTGGTGTGCCTTCGGCGATGGTTGCACCGAAATCAATGACTTTGATCCATTGACATAGGGATGTCACGACCTTCATTTGATGTTCAATCATGAAGATAGTGATATCGAAGTTGTCGTGAATCCAGCGGACCAGTTTGATGAGGTCTTCCACGTCGGCGGAGTTCAGTCCAGCTGCAGGTTCATCCAGCAGCAGGAGCTTGGGCCGGATAGACATGGCGCGGGCAATCTCAACACGGCGTTGCAGGCCATACGGGAGGTTCTTGGGGAACTCGTAGGCCACGTCAGTCAGTGACATGGCGTCCAGCAGTTCTTTTGCAATCTCCAGAATGCGTGCTTCTCGCGCTCGATATTTAGGGCCTCTGATGATGGAGTCCCAGACCGAATAGCCCAACCGATAGTGCTGGGCTATGCGGATGTTATCAAGCACGGTCATATCGTGCCACAGTCGAATATTTTGAAAGGTTCGGGCAATGCCCATTGACGTAACCTGATGCGGCTTGAGGCCTGCGGTCGGGTTGCCGTCAAATATAATACTTCCTTCAGTAGGCTGGTAGAAACCAGAGATCAGGTTGAAGATGGTTGTCTTGCCTGCTCCGTTGGGGCCGATCAGCCCCATGAGTTCGCCGCCTTTCATTTCCACGCTGAATTCGGATACGGCCTGAAGGCCTCCGAAACGCTGGGTCATAGTGTCGATTTTGAGAAGTGACATGCCGATCCCCTACTTGAACGTGTAGAATTTTTTGAGTTTCGGGAATACGTCCGATAACTCCTTGTTACCCATGATGCCTTCGGGCCTGAACTGCATGATCAGGACGAGGAGCAAGGGAATCATGACCCATTTGATGACACCGGCTGACGGTTCCCATTCAGGGAAGACGAACGTTGCAGGAGCCAGCAGGAAGTCCATGAGGGACTGGGATCTGAGCACTTCCATCAGGAAGGTGAAGACCACGGCAGAAATGATTGCGCCCGAGAGCGATCCCATGCCGCCGAGGTAGACCATGACCATGGCCTCGGTGGATTTAAGGATGTTGAATGACTGCGGATTGACGTAACCGACGACGTGGGCGAACAGGCCGCCCGCACATCCGGCCAGACCCGCCGAGATCATGAAGTTGACCAGTTTTATTTTGTTGGTGTTCACGGACATGATTTCCGCTGCAGTTTCATCTTGGCAAATGGCATTGACGCCTTTGCCATATGTGGATGTGATAAACCGGCGGATGACCCAGATGGTAAAGACCATGAAGGTAATAACCCAGAAGAGCATCCATGGACCGTTTAACGTGTCTTTCATGGCCCAGACAGTGCTTTTCATCCCTTGGAAACCGCGAGAACCACCAACAAAGTCCATGTTTTCAATGGCCGAGATGACCATGTAGTTTACGGCGATGGTGATGATAGCCAGATAGTCGTCTCGAGTTTTGAATGCCGGGACTGCCACCAGAATACTGACAACAGAAGCAAAGGCACCACCCAAGAGTATGATAATCGGGAAAGCCAGAAAAGCCATATCCGGGGGAAGCAGCGGATCACCGAGAGTCTTGCCGAAAAATAGGACTGACAGGATTGATGCGACGTATGCCCCCACGCACATGAAGGCTGCGTGCCCACAGGTGAATTCACCCATGTTACCGTTTACCAAGTTCAGGCTAGTCGCCATGATTATGTTGATACCAACATACATGAATACGGCTTGGATGTAGTTGCTGATGACGCCGAACTGGGCCAGGGACAGCAGGAACAGGGCACTGACAACCATGACGAAGTTGAGAGAATATTTTTTCATATGTATTTCTTCCAACTAAATTTTGGTTGATTGCGGCATGCCGAACAAGCCTGTTGGTTTCATCCACAGGATGATCAACAGGATCGTAAAGGCGAACAGGTCGCGGTAGGTGGATGGGAACACGGTAACGACGCCGACCTCAATGAAGCCGAGCAGGAAGCCTCCGTAGAATGCGCCTCGGATGTCTCCGATACCGCCGACAACCGCTGCGATAAATGCTTTCCAACCGATGATCATACCCATAAATGGTTCAAGGACCGGATAGGACATGGCGAACAAAAGTCCGGCCAGACCTGCAAAAGAGGACCCAAGAACAAAGGTGAATACGATAATGGCGTCAATGGGAATGCCCATGAGTGGAATGGCAAATTTGTCGTAAGAGATGCCGCGCATGGCCATGCCGATTTTCGTTTTGGTGACGATAAAGTTTAGGAAAATGAAAACGGCGATTGCCGCTACGATGACGATGACTTTTAAGTTGGTGATGGTCACGCCGCCGAAGTGCCAGATTGATTTTTCAATCAGTTCGGGAAATTTGAGACGGCTGGCTCCGAGCACTGCCAGGTTGGAGTACTCAAGAATCAACCCGCACATGAGTGCGGTGATGACCACATAGAGTCGGTGTGCTCCTTTTCGACGCAAGGGGCGGTAGGCAACGCGTTCAAGCGTAACACCGACACAGGCGGTCAGGAACATGGTCAGCGGCACGGCGAGCATGAATGTCACGATGGGCGAAAGGCCAACTGTGGGACCGAGTAGGAATCCGGCCACGAAAAAAGCGATATACGCGCCAACCATGAAAATATCACCATGGGCGAAGTTGATCAGCCTGAGTACGCCGTACACGAGGGTGTAGCCCAATGCGATAAGGGCATAAAAGCTGCCCCACTGAAGCGCATTGAGTATGTTTTGAATAATAAAGTCCACGTTTACTTCCCGGGAAATATCTTTGGGCCTTTGGGGTTTATTCCGAACGAGTTGGCCCGTTCACTCAGTAAAAGAGCGGGGACCAAATGGCCCCCGCCCGATTATATCAGGTACATTTTAGGCTTATGGGCAGACAGACTCTTCGAAGACGAATTCGCCCTTGTCAGAGATCTTGACGACCACAGCGCATTTGATGGGATCGCCCTGTGCGTCAAACTTGGAGGAACCGGTGATACCGTCAAAAGACTTGATGGCAGACAGGCCCTCGCGGACGGCCTTACGCATGGCAACGGGATCGGACTCGACCTTGCCGGCGTTCTTGATGGCTTCGATCATGATGCCGATGGAATCCCAAGTCAGGGCTGCGTAGTCAGCCGGAGTGGCTCCGTAGATTTTTTCATAGCGATCAATGAAGATCTTGGTGGCGCCTTTGGCTCCTGCAGCAGCATAGTGGGTGGAGAAGAAGTTGCCGTAGCATTCGTCACCGCACAGCTTGATCAGGTCAGGTGTACCCCAGGCATCGGAGCCCATGAAGGGACCTTTGTATCCGAGGTCGCGAGCCTGCTGGATGATCAGGGCAACCTGATTGTAGTTGTCAGGCACGAAGATGAAGTCCGGGTTGGCAGCGATAACTGTGGTCAGCTGAGCGGAGAAGTCCTGGTCCTTGGTACCGTGAGACTCGAAAGCCACGACCGGGCCGAGGCCCTTTGCTTCCCAGGAAGTCTTGAAGATTTCGGCCAGACCCTTGGAGTAGTCGTTGGAGACATCAAAGATGACAGCAGCAGTCTTGGCGTCAAATTTCTTGGCAGCAAAGTCGGCAACAACGGGGCCCTGGAAAGGATCGAGGAAGGCTGCACGGAAGACCCAGGGGCGATCCAGTGTGGTGTTCGGGTTGGTGGACCACGGGGAAATCATGGGGACGCGGTTTTCGTTGCAGGTACCACCTGCGGGTACAGCTTGCTTGGAGGAGTTGGGGCCGATGATGGCGACAACGTCTTCCTGGTCGATGAGTTTCAGAGCGACGTTTGTGGCAGATTCGGCTTTGGACTCGTTATCCATGTAGACGAATTCGAGCATGTACTTCTGACCGCCCACTTCCAGGCCGCCTGCGTCATTGATATCTTTGAGATACATTTCGGCTGCGTTCTTGGAACCTTCGCCGACTTCCGGGATGTCGCCGGTCAGGGGCAGGTTGAAGCCGATTTTGATTGTATTAGACTTTTCCTCACCGCAACCGGCCAGCAGAAAGGCGCTGCATACCAACATCAGGGTCAGCAGGCCTATACCTTTAAGAAAACCTTTCATCATTTCCTCCTCTCATAGGAATATTGGTTACCAATCGATACAAGCTCTGTGCTTACACCAAATAGGCCATGAGAGGAAGGGGTTTTCTAGACTACATTTTTGCAAATGTAGTGTTATGGTTGAATAAAATGCGTATTTTCAAGGTATTTCATAATAAATTAAACCGAAATTTTTCAAAAAGAAAAATTTCGGTTTTCATTATTGTCAATAAGAGGACTTTTGAGAGGGGCCTTCTCCTCGTTTGGTGGCTATTTCACATCTAAAAGGGAGATTTTCTCTTTAAGAAAGGCGAACACCTGATCAACGCATTCGTCAATATTACAAGATGTTGTATCCAAGCGCAGATCTGGCGATTCGGGAGTGTCAAACGGTGCACTGATTCCAGTGTAATTTTTGATTTTCCCCTCACGGGCGAGCTTGTAATACCCTTTTACATCGCGTTCTTCACAGACTTCCACCGGGCAGTCCACATGGACGAGGAAGAAATCCCCATCCTCATGCATGCCACGGAGACGCTGCTGTGAGTTGTGTTCGGGAGTGATGAATGCACATAGACAAATAGTACCGGCATCCATGAATAGCTTTGTCATTTCGCTGATGCGTCGGATATTCTCAGCGCGTCCTTCTGGTGAAAACGAGAGGTCGCCGCATAGACCGTGACGGACATTGTCGCCATCAAAGGTGTATGTACGTGCTCCTTCATCAAAGAGTCGTTTTTCTACAGCATGGGCAATGGTCGATTTTCCCGCACCGGACAGTCCGCAAAACCAGAGAGTCATGGCGCGGTATCCGTTACGCATTTCGCGGTGTCCCCGGCAGACTTCTCCGCGAAACTTACATTTATACTTATTCTCCGGCATGATCTTCTGCTTTTTTTGCTTTTTTGAGAGCCTTTTGGGCTTTTTTCGCTTCGACTTTGGCCGTTTCTTCATCGCGCAGGGCTCGGCGGAGGACTTTGCCGACCATGGTTTTGGGCAGGTCTTTTCTGAATTCGACTTTGCGAGGGACTTTGTAATTGGCAAGCTTTTCTCGACAGTAAGCTATGACATCGCTGCGGGAGAGTTCTTCTCCGGGCTGGGTGATTACATAGGCTTTGACGATTTCGCCGCGTGTTTCGTGGGGAATTCCAACGGAGACAGCTTCCTTGATCATGGGGTGGGAGTGCAGGACTTCATCTATTTCGCGCGGATATATGTTATAACCACCTGAAATGATTAGATCTTTTTTGCGATCCACTATGTAGAAGTATCCCTCTTCATCCATGGTGGCGATATCGCCGGTGTAGAGCCAGCCATTTCGTAGGACGTCGGCCGTGGCGTCCGGGCGATTATAGTAGCCTTTCATTATTTGCGGGCCACGGACAACCAGTTCTCCTCGTTTCCCTGGAGGCAAAGGTTCTCCGCCGACATCCATGTCGACGATCTTGGCGTCAGTATCAGGGAAAGGCAGCCCAATAGAGCCGACTTTGCTGATACCTTCTAGCGGGTTGAAATGGGTGACGGGTGACGCCTCCGTCAACCCATACCCCTCGGTAATGGATGTGCCAGACCTTTTTTTGAATTGTTCCATGTATTCGACAGGCATGGGGGCAGAGCCGGAAACACACACTTCAATGGACTTTAGATCGTATTTGTCGATGTCTTTTTGCTGAAGTAGGGAAATATACAGTGACGGTGCACCGGGGAATACGGTCGGTTTGAGCTTGTTGATTCCTTTGAGTACGTCAAGAGGAACATAGCGCGGAAACGGAGCCAGTGTTGCCCCCAGACTGGTCGGCCAGGCAAGACAGGTCGTCAGTCCATATATATGAAAATAGGGGAGGATTCCGAGGAATGTTTCCTTTTTTTTCCCCAAGGTGTGCATCATGGCATGGCATTGTTGCATGTTCGCGCTGATGTTGGAATGGGTCAGGATGCATCCTTTTGCCACTCCTGTGGTTCCGCCTGTGTATTGCAGAAGGGCGGTGTCGTGATGGTCTACTTTCTTGTCGGTGAATTTTTCACGGCCTTTCGTTAACTCCTTGAAGGAAAAAATCTGCTTTCCGTCATAGGGAACTTTGGGCGCGGTGCCGTTTTTTTTGGCTTGAAGTTTGTAAAGAGTGCTTAAGGGGAACTTCAAGCCTTCACCTATGGTGGTGATGAAAAATTTTTCTACCGGGATGGAGTCCCGTAGTTTGTCCAGTTTGGGCCAAAGCATGTCTAGAGTGATGCAGCATCGTACGTCTGCGTCGTTGAATTGGTGGACTATCTCTGTTTCCATATAGAGCGGATTGGTCATGACTCCAACGGCCCCCGCGCGAAGCACACCCCAAAAGGCAATGATCGTCTGCGGCAGGTTGGGGAGCATCAGGGCGACCCGGTCTCCTTTACGTATCCCGGCCGTTTTGAGATTGGCCGCGAAAATTTCGCTCTGAGTTTTAAGTTTGGCGTATGTTATCGACCAGTTCTTGAAAACAATAGCCTTACGTTTGGGCCATTTGTGCGCGGCCCTGTCCAGAAAGCCGAACAGGGGGATCTTGTCATAGTCAAGCGTGGGCGGCACGTCAGGGTCGTACGCCTTGAGCCAGGGGCGGTTTATATGCTCCATGGAGTAAATATCCTCGTTGATTTCGTTGAAAGCGTCCTAGAACCTATAATAGGTGGGGCACGGGGTCAATATGACGTGTTTTAAACAGTGACGGGTCGGAGTTTTGACGCGGTGTGCGATTCTGAAAATCAGATGCGAAAGTTTTTTATCCGCCTTGAGTATACTGATTTTAAATTAAAAGTCAGTATTTCGGTAGCTTGGTTAAATGTATGTGCTGTATGTCATGTGTGAAGTGATCCCTTGGCAGACTCTTTGCAATTCAATTTCCGTTTTCAAATGTGGAAATGATTGCCTCTCTGCTAAAGTTTGGGGCGAAAAAGGCCGATTATTCAATATGTCAACGATTGATTGAAAGCGGCTTGTACGAATTAAAAATGAGAAACATTGCCTAAACCATTGTGGGACGGGCGTATTGACAGGGATGCAGCGCATGTCTAGAGTGACTCACTCGGCGATGCAATTCCCATTTAAACTGGATGAATCATTGACCGAACGAATGACCGAGAGAGTTCATGGCAGATCAAGTTGAAAATGTGGTTACCGGAATGTTGATAACCGACGGGTGCTATCTCAAGCCGAGCAAAAGTACGCGTGTGCTTGCCATTCTGGATGCCCTTTCAAGGGATTCCAGATTGTCCCAGTTCGAGCTGGGCAAACAGCTTCATTTGTCTGGGGCTATGGTCAATCAATATCTCAAACAACTCCAATCCGAGGGGCTGGTTGAATTTTTTCCTATCAACGGGAAGAGTTATAGCTATACTCTTACGGATCAAGGGCGTCAGTCCCGGCAGCGGATGTTTTCGGATTATTCTTCTGAAACGGTCCGTCTGTATTCGACCATCAAAGAGTTTGTTTTGGATCGGCTCACTGTTTTGGAGAGCCAAGGAAAAAGAAAGTTGGCGTTATTCGGTGCATCCGAGACCTGCGAAGTGGTTTTGTCCGCTCTAAGGGATACAGGATTTCAGGTCCTGGCGCTTCTTGATAATGATACGAAGAAACAGGGGCAGATTTTTAACGGCCATGTGGTTTCCGCACCGCATGTTCTGGATCAGGTGGACTGCGATGCCGTAGTCATCACCTCTTTTGGCAAGCAGGCCGAGATTTATGAGCAGCTCAAGCCGTATTCCGAAAAGCGCGGATTTCAAATTGTGAGATTCTGATATGAAACAGATTCAGTCCGTCACACTTCGTTCAGGCGTCACCATTGGCAAGGGCCATCCTTGTTTTATCGTCGCAGAGATTGGTAATAACCATCAGGGTGAATACGACATCGCACAAAGGATGATCGACGAAGCCGCTGCCGCCGGTGTGCAAGGTGTCAAGTTCCAGAAAAGGGACAACGAGGCCTTGTTGACCCGTGAAGGTAGGGCAGCCCCGTATACAGGTCCCAATAGTTTTGGTCCGACGTACGGTGAGCATCGCAATGCTTTGGAGCTGTCCATTGAGCAGATGAGACAACTCAAGGAGTATAGCGAATCCAAGGGGCTGGTATTTTTCGCTTCTGCTTGGGATGAACCCAGCTTGGAGCAGATCGTTGGTCTGAATGTGGAACTGCTCAAAATCAGTTCTGCCGAATTGGTCAACGTGCCGTTGGTCCGTAAATATGCGGCCACCGGTATTCCTATTATTCTTTCCACTGGCATGAGTGGGCTTGAAGACATCGACGTGGCCATGGCGGAAATTCGCAATTTTCATGACAACGTGATTCTGTTGCATTGTAATTCCACCTACCCCTGCCCGGAAGAACAGATTGGTTTGCCGGTCATGGAGGCGCTTATTGAGCGTTATGATGTCCCGGTTGGTTATTCTGGTCACGAAAAAGGTATTGGTCCTAGTGTCGGGGCAGCGGCTTTAAATGCCTGTGTGGTTGAACGACATTTTACTTTGGACAAGACTCTTAAGGGAACAGATCATCAGGCTTCTCTTGAACCTCAAGAGCTGGCGTCCATGGTGACCATGATCCGTGAAGTCGAAAAGGCCATTCAGGTCAAAGGTAAGGTCGTATTCCCTGACGAGCAGGCCGCATCCAAGAAATTGCGCAAGTGCATTGTGTTTTCCCGTGAATTGCCTGCCGGGCATGTCCTTACAGAAGCGGATCTGACAACCCGTTGCCCTCGGGTAGGCGTATCTCCTGTCCATTGGGATGAGGTGTTGGGAGCGGTTCTTAATCGTTCCGTGAAGCACGAAGAGCCAGTGCAATGGGATACTTTGCGTCTTACGGAAGTTGAAGTGGCCGGAGCGGTATCGTCTTAACCGTTATTTTAATAGATTCTCAATGCGCCGCTTAAACGCGGCGCATTTTTTTTTATAGTCATGCCATGAAATCATTAAAATTGGTTTAGATGAAAAAAATCATTCATCTAAAGCGGCATGCCGTGCTAAGCGAGAAGCAAGTCGCATAATTGCGGAGCGGAGGAGGAAGAATGAGTCAGACGGATATTTTATTGGAGACTGGGACCAATGAGCTTGAAATCATTGAGTTCTTCATTAATGAAAAGACAGAGAAAGGCATTGAGACTCAGTACTTTGGTGTTAACGTGGCCAAAGTTCTTGAGGTGGTCGAAGCCCCGGAAGGCCTGGAAGGGTCTGAGGCGGCAGTTCATCCCAGTTTTCTTGGGACGATTCCTTTGCGTGATCTGATTTTGCCTGTTGTCGATTTGAGTGTGTGGTTGAAAATTGACAAGGCAGATGATGTGAACGAACCCGTCATTGTCACTGAATTCAACGCCATGATTACAGGTTTTTTGGTTTCCGGTGTGACACAGATTCATCGTGTGAATTGGGCAGACGTCGAACCGCCCAGTAAATATTTTTCTTCCATGGACACCAACTGCATCACCGGTACGATTAAGATAAAGGATCGTTTTGTCTTGATGCTTGATCTTGAGCAGGTGTTGGCCGATTTGGATGAATCCGGGCAAACTGAGGCCAATTTGAGCGACCTGGTCTCCGAAGAACGCTATCGGGCTCTTGTTGCGGATGATTCAACATCGGTGCGTCAGTTGCTGGAAAAGAATTTTACGAATGCGAATTTCGAAGTGACCATGGTCGGCGATGGGGCCGAAGCATGGGCAAAGTTGGAGGCCATCAAGAACAAGGCCACAGAAGAAGGGAAGAGTCCTTTGTATTACTTGGACGCCGTGGTTTCTGATGTGGAGATGCCGCAGATGGATGGCTACACATTAACACGTCGGATAAAAGAAGACCCGGTACTTAAGGTGTTGCCTGTAACCCTGTTCTCTTCCTTGATTTCGAAATCAGTTCTTCACAAAGGCAAGGCTGTCATGGCTGATGCTCAGGTGACCAAGCCGGAGTTCAACGGATTGACCCAGAAGGTCATCGACTTGATTCAAGGATGGGAAGGCCGAGAAGCCGGTTAGCCGACGACTTCGCCCAACTGTTTGCGAAGAGTGCTTATTCCACAAGAGTGATGCATGTATACAGGGACGTCCTTGCCGCGCACTGCGTCGAGGACGTCTTTGCGTGCTTTGTGTGAGACTTTGTTGGTAAACAGGACGACAAAATCAACATTGCCAAGAGATTGGGATATTTTTCGCTCTTTACCTGTGAAGTGTTTGAGCTTGACGCCGTTTTTTTTGGCTTCAGTCACATATTCTCTTTTCAGTCGGTCCATTCCACCTACGAGAGCGGCACACATAATTACCTCGGCTTGTTGAAATTGAAAATCGTTATCAATCAATACCGGGTGAAATTAGAGGTGTCAACACAAAAGGTAATATTTATCAAGTTGATGATGGCATTGCAATGGAAGTGCTGGTTTTCTTACATGCTTTTTGATGAAATTTCGTTTGATTCTCTTGCCCGGCAACTGTCTGGTTGGGGTAATTCGTCAAGAAAGATCGTATATGTTGCGGGTTCTTGTTTGCATAAGTGTGAACTTCATGAACAAGTCTCAAGCAAGTCAAGGGTTGAGAGCTGTCAGCTATTCGACGGGTTCCCAGGATTCGCCTTCGGGGTCAACTTCTGGGAGGGCACATGGCGGAGTGTCTACCACGCGATTGCCTTTGCCTTTGTCGAGCAGTGCCGGGACCGAGCCGACAACTACATTAACCTGACCGCCGAGTAGGATGTGGCCTTTGATACCCGTGAAATCGTTTAGTTCAGTCCATGCAAAGGTGTTGGCCGTGGCTTTGAGTGATTCGAATGGGTAGCAGTAAAGGGCATATCGAGCTTCGCCGCGCACTCTATTGTTCGCGAAAAAACCGCGTGAACCGGTTTGGACAATGCCACGAGCGCTGACGCCGCCGCCCATGACGACATCATTGCAGGTGGCCACGATGTCATTGGCATAGAGCAGAATACCGGTTGAGGCATCACCTCGGCCCTCGATGCGGTTGCCTGTGATGGCAATACGGTTGTTGCGTGAAAAGTTCGCGCCACCGCGAGTGTCGAAGTACCAGCCCGCTACAATGCCGTTTGGGCCATATTTGTGAGGATAGGGAATGCCTTCCTCGTCCGTTGTTATGCGATTGCCGGATATGGAGATGGAGCCGTTGCCTTTGGCGTCGCGTGTGTTGTCCAACACTTCTATGCCGTTTCGAGATGTACGGAGGATGATATTGTCCTTGATGGTAATTTCCGCGCCCGTGGTCCAGTCTGTGAGAACACCGAATCCGGCTGTACTGTCGGGGTGTTTGTTTTCCATGAAGAAACGGTTGTTTTCAATTCTGATTGTTCCGCTCACCGCTTTTTTTAACGGTCCTTTGGTATGGACAATGCGGTTGCCCACGATGACTCCGGCTTGAAATGCAAGGGTGTCGGCCTCAGACCATTCAATGTCAACTTGTTGAGGAATGACATCTGTTACGGTGCATCCCCGTATATCCAGGCCGCTTACATAGGGGAAGTGGAGCGGGGTTCCTTTTGAGCCATCGAATCGGATGGAACTGACAGCCACGATGGGACCTTTTCCAGACGGAGGTGCATCCTTGTAGGGCAGGGGAGCGTAGAAGGTCCAGAAACCGCCGGTAATGATGGTCTTTGGTTCTCCAATGGAATCGGTTTCGCCGGAAATACGAATGTTTTTTGTGAGTTTTACTCGGCCTTCAGACCCAAAATTGAATTTCCCTTTGAGGAGGACCGATCCGCCTTTGTCCACGGCGGCCTGAACATTCGGCACATCTTGAGTGGGCGAACCTGTGCCGACAACGGTTGTGTCGGCAGATAACGCTGGGAATGAAAAAATAAGTACGGCAAGAAGTGCCGAGGCAAAATAGTGGCTTAAGCGTTTGAATATGTGGTGATGTTGCGGCATGGCAATGAAATTACATGCTTTGGATGCGTTTTACAAACAGTTGGTTAATATCCTTGTTTGTGCTCACGGTCTCGCTGTCCGCGTTCTCGAAATTTTCGGTCATTTTGATTCGTCTTGTCCTGTTCTTGCACGGCCTTGGCAACGGCTTCGCATGCAACCTGAAGGTCGGGGGTATCCTTGGTACGAATCATTTTGAGTTGATCCTTGAGCGTGTTGGCAATGATGCGTTGCCCAGCCCAGTCCGGGTAGTTTTTCCAGTGAGTGACAGTTTTTTCAGTCAGGCCGAGTTTTGCCGCTGCATATCCTGCATGCAGAAAGGCGTCCGGAATATCTTTTGCTTCAATGCATTGTTCAAGCACTCGTAATCCGTCTTTAAATCGGCCGATACGGGTGTAACAAATTCCGGCCATGACCAGATGGGACGGGCGGGAGTCTTTGCTTGCGGCGTCCTTTTTCGCGAAGTGTTCATCAAAGGCGTGTGCAGCCGTGGTGAAGCACTCCTCGGCTTTTGCGAAATCCCGACGGAGTTCCGCGGTTCGTCCGCGTTCAAAGTTCTTTTCACCTTTTCGATAGGGCTGCACGAGTTTTGATAAAAATGACATGGTTGGAGTCTACATATTTGACGAAGTTTCGACAACAGGGAACAAAAAAGGCCGGACGCAGTGCGTCCGGCCTTTGAATATCGAATGGCGTGAAGACTAGTCTTCTTCGATCACAGCCTCGGAGATGGCGCATTCGGTGGTCAGCAACATGCTGGACACGGAAGCGGCGTTCTGCAGGGCGATGCGAGTGACCTTTTTCGGGTCGATGACACCGGCCTTAACCAGATCGGTGTACTCGCCAGTGGCGGCGTTGAAGCCGTTGTTGCCCTTGAGGGCTTTGACCTTTTCGACAATGACTGTGCCTTCGAGGCCGCAGTTGTTGGCGATCTGGCGCAGAGGCTCTTCGATGGCGCGAACGACGATGTCCACACCGGCCTGCTCGGTGTCGTTGGCACCCTTGACCTTGGCCAGGGCTTTACCAGCGCGAACCAGAGCGGTTCCGCCGCCGGCGACGATACCTTCGTCAACGGCTGCGCGGGTGGCGTTCAGGGCGTCTTCAACGCGGTCCTTGCGTTCTTTCATTTCGATTTCTGTAGGAGCGCCGACCTTGATGACAGCTACACCGCCGACCATTTTGGCCAGACGTTCTTGCAGCTTTTCGCGGTCGTAGTCACTGGAAGAGTTGTTGACCATGTTCATGATCTCTTCGCAGCGGCGTGCTACGACTTCCTTGTCGCCTGCACCATCCACGACCAAGGTGTTGTTTTTGTCAACAACCACTTTCTTGGCGGTACCGAAATCGTTCGGCTGGATGGATTCCAGAGTGACAGCGGTGTCTTCTGAAACCGGAGTCGCGCCGGTCATGATGGCGATGTCGCGGATCATGTCCTTGCGGCGTTCACCGAAGCCGGGAGCCTTAACGGCGCAGACTTTCAGGGAACCGCGCATGGCGTTAATGGTCAGACCGGCAAGAGCGTCATTCTCAACCGTCTCGGCGACGATGAGCAGGGGACGTCCGGCTTTGGCCACGGCTTCCAAGATGGGAACCAGCGGTTTGATGCTGGAAATTTTGCCCTCGGAGAGCAGGATGAACGGGTCTTCGTAAACAGCGGCCTGTTTGTCACCGTCATTGATGAAGTAAGGGGAGAGGTAACCCTGATCCCATTGCATACCCTCGACCACGTCCAACTGGGTGGACAGGCCCTGGGATTCTTCAACGGTGATGACGCCGTTGTCGCCGACTCTTTCCACGGCTTCGGCGAGGATTTCACCGATAGTCATGTCGTTGTTGGCGGAAATAGAACCAATTTGGGCGATTTCGGAGCTCTTTTTGACCGGTTTGGCCATTGCTTCCAGTTCTTCAGCCAGAGCGTCGACAGCCATGTCGATACCGCGTTTGATGCACATGGGGTTGCGGCCGGCAGCCAGCAGCTTGACGCCTTCGTTGAAAATGGACTGGGCCAACACTGTAGCAGTGGTGGTTCCGTCTCCGGCGATTTCATTGGTCTTGGAAGCGACTTCCTTGACCATCTGTGCGCCCATGTTTTCGAGCTTGTCTTCCAAGTCGATCTTTTCGGCTACAGTCACGCCGTCTTTGGTTACCTGAGGAGCACCCCAGGTTTTTTCCAACATGACGTTGCGGCCCTTGGGACCGAGAGTAACTTTGACGGCGTTGGCCAGGATGTTGACGCCGTTTTGCATGCCCTCACGGGCAACCGCTTTGTAATCAATTGCTTTCGCCATTGTTTATTCCCTGTGAAATTTGTTTGTTAACTACAAAAAAAATATCGTGAAAATGTTCAGAAAGGTTTGAGTGCAAGGCACGAAAAAGGATCAAGGCCGGAGCGTAGTCTTCCTACACGGGGATTTGATTCTTTTGAGGCAACGAAGCAATCGGGCCTTCATGAATAGTTTTATGCAAAGACGCCGAGGATGTCGTCTTCTCTCATGATGACCAGCTCGTCGCCGTCCATGGAGAATTCGCTGCCTGCATACTTCGCGAACAGGATGATGTCGCCGTCCTGAACGGTTTTGCACTCGGGGCCAGCTGCTATGATAATGCCGTTCTGCGGCTTCTCTTTTGCGGAATCCGGGATGTAGATGCCCCCGGCAGTTCTGTCCTCTTCTTCTTTCCTCTGAACGATGACGCGGTCATGCAATGGTTTCAAGCCCATGAAATTATCTCCTTATGGTATATTCACCGCAACCCTGCGCGGCGTGTAATGTCGACTGCGGCAAAAGATAAGTATGCGGTCGCTCTTGTCAACAGTTTGGGGCCATAATTTTTACCGTTCTGTTTTACTCGTGTGGTTGAAATCCCCATCAAAGAGCGGTAACAGTCTATTAATGAAGAAAATCCGTTCTTCATGTCTGAATTGGGAGATGATCGATGGAATCTGGAATGCAGAAGCTTGTGGTGGTTTCAAACCGCCTTCCCGCAGCACTTAAAAAGGAACAAGGTCGGTGGACGGTTAACCCTGGCTCTGGAGGACTGGTCACGGCTATGGCTCCGGTGCTTAAAAATCGTGGCGGCACCTGGATTGGTTGGTCCGGTGCGTCTGACCCGGATGTGGATGTAGATAGCTTACTGGCTGATTTCTCAAAGGAAGCTGGGTATGAGTTGTGCACCGTGCCTTTGACCAAAGAAGAGGTGGATGGGTATTATTTCGGTTTTTCTAATGAGATCATCTGGCCTTTGTTCCATGATTTACAGACTCGCTGCCGGTTTTATCCCAAGTATTGGCGGGCGTATTTGGACGTGAATTTCAAATTTGCCGAAGTGGTGGCCCGTAAGTCTGATCAAGACGATTACATCTGGATTCAGGACTACCATCTTATGCATCAGGCGTTTTTTCTGAAGAGCATGGGCGTGAAGCGGAATATTGGATTTTTTCTGCACATTCCGTTTCCTACGCCAGATATTTTTATGAAATTGCCGTGGCGATGGAAGCTTATTCAAGCCCTGATAGAATATGATCTTGTGGGATTTCAGACGATTCAGGATCGCCGGAATTTCGTGGGGTGTTTGCAACGATTGATGCCTGAGGCGAGAGTCGAGGGGCGCGGTGCAGTGGTGACGGTGCATGCGGGTAATAGGCAGTTCCGACTCGGAGCTTTTCCTATTTCCATCGATTACAATCAGTTTTCGGATTTAGCCAAGCGGCCTGACGTGGCCCGAAAAGCGTTTGAGTTAAAAGAGGCCTTGCGACATCGTAAAATTATTCTTGGTGTGGATCGACTAGACTACACTAAAGGTATCCCCGAGCGCATACGATCTATCCAGACATTGTTGCGGCGGTATCCTGATTTGAAGGGGCGGATGAATTTCGTGCAGATCGCTGTGCCTAGCCGCGAGGAAGTGGGGGAGTACAAAGATTTGCGCACCGAAATTGAACAGTTGGTGGGCCGGGTTAACGGCGAATTCTCTTTTCCCGGCTGGGTGCCGGTGCATTATCACTACCGCAATCTGCCCTATGATGAACTGGTGGCCTATTACGCCGCCGCAGACATCGGCCTTGTTACCCCTCTACGCGACGGTATGAATCTAGTGGCCAAGGAATATTGCGCTTGCAACAATTCAGAAGACGGCGTCCTCGTCCTCAGTGAGTTTGCCGGGGCGGCGGCTCAGCTTCAGAAACATGCCTATCTGGTCAACCCTTATGATATGGACGGCATTGCCAAAGGGATACACCGCGCATTTCATTGGAGTAAGGAAGAACGGTCTCTTCACATGTCCAAATTGCGTGAGCAGGTTCGTAAAAACAACATTTTCTGGTGGGTGGATTCCTTCCTTCAGGCGGGCATCGCCAAAACTTTAGGCGATTTTCCTGAAGTGGAGACCGTGCATTTTGAACAGGTGTAGAAATGAAGGATGAGATAGTTCAACCATAAATGGGGTTGGTGCTGTTGTGCAAAAACGTTCAGAGTCGCTATAGCCTATACTTCCTTCCTCGTTTTTTTCTTTTGCTAATCCATACCTTTGAAGTTCGTGTCATTCTCCTGTGTAGGGCTGAAATCCTTGCTCATTATGAAGGGATGCATTATGTTCTTCGGAACATATTAAGCGCGCAGGTCTGTGTACTTTTGCGTAGTCCGTAGTCCGTAGTCTGGGCCGAGGTCGAATTTGAGGGAAGTCGGTACGGCGGTCTTATTGGTCTGTTTCATGGCGGAATGGAGCCGAACTACTGTATCTGTAACTTTTCTGGAGTGTGGCCATGTCTCGCCGTTTTTTGCCCATGACTTTTGTCCTTTTCTTGTGCCTTGCCGTTACCGGCATGTTTACCAATGCCTATGCTGATGATTTGCGTATTTTTGCCGGTGCTGGGTTGATGAAGCCCATGGAAGAGCTTCGTCAGAACTTCGAGAAATCGCACGATGTGCATATTGATGTGCATTATGGCAGTTCAGGTGAAATTTTCGGAATGCTCGGCGTGGGACAAACATGTGATGTTTTTATTCCCGGTGCCGAGAAATACACACGCGATGCCATCAAAAATGGATGGGTGTATGAACCGAGCATGAAGCCCATCGTCAAGCATGTGCCTGTCATGGTCGTGCCTGGCGGCAATCCTGCGAATATCCAGACTTTGGATGATCTAGCCCGTCCCGGTGTCAAAGTTGCTTTGGGAGATCCCAAGGCTGCTGCCATCGGTAAGGTTTCCAAGAAAATGCTGAGCAAGGCAGGAATGTGGGAACAGGTGACTCCTAACGTGGTTGTGTATGCTCCTACCTGCAATCAGCTGCTTATTTATACCGCGTTGGAGCAGGCCGATGCCGCTATTAACTGGTTGGATGTTACCACATGGGCCGAGGGCAAGGGCAAGGTGCAGGTCGTGCGTATTGATGACAAACGCAATATGATCAAGACAATTCCGACCGCCGTCCATGTCTCTGCAAAAGAGAATCCCCTGGCTCTTGAACTCAATGATTATATAGCCTCTGCCGAAGGGCTTGTTGTTTGGGAGAAGTGGGGTTTTGAAGCATGCACAAAGTAACGCCGTTTAAGGCGGGGCTGCTTTTCAGTTCCTTTTTCATCACGTTCTTTTTGCTGTGCGCGATTGGAGCGTTGTTGATGGTGCCAACCTTTGAAGATATCATGACCAATATCTGGAGTGATGAGATGCAGCTTTCACTGCGTCTTTCTTTGCTCACAGGGCTTGTCTCCACGGTGTTGGTTATGCTGTTTGCACTTCCCATCGGGTATGCGTTGTCCCGACTGGATTTCTGGGGCAAGGGCGTGGTGAAGACTATTATTGATCTTCCAGTGGCCTTTCCTGAATTGGTTCTTGGTTTGTGTCTGCTCTTGCTGTTTGGGAAGACTCCTATTGGTAAGGCGTTGAGTTCCATTGGTTTGGATTTTGTCTTTACCAAGAAGGGTATCGTTGCGGCCCAGTTTTTTACGGCCCTGCCATATTCGGTGCGGATCATGAAATCCACGTTCGACTATATCAACCCTCGCATGGAGTTTGTGTCCAGAAGTCTTGGCTATACGCAATTCGAGACGTTCCTTCGAGTGTCTATCCCCTTGGCTGGAAGCGGTATCCTTGCTTCAACAGTCATCGCCTTTGCCCGGTGTATTGGAACGTTCGGCACTGTGTTGATTTTGGCGGGTGGTTCCTACATGCGGACAGAAACCCTGCCCATCACTCTTTATTTGAACATTTCGTACGGCAACATGGGGATGGCCCTAACCAGTGGAATCCTGCTTATCGGTGTGTCTTTCATCGCCATTTTCATTTTTGAGAAAACGGAGGCGAAATTATGAGTTTCCTACGCGTTGAAGACTTGCATATCGATCTCGGAGAATTCTCGCTCAAAGGCGTGTCTCTAGAATTTGAACGTGGCGAATACCTGACCGTCATGGGACCGACCGGCTCCGGCAAGACTATTTTGCTCGAGTGCATTATCGGGTTTTACAAACCGTCCAAAGGGAGGGTGTTTCTGGAAGGGCGCGATATCACGGATGACCCGCCGGAAAAACGGCGCATTGGCATCGTGTATCAGGACTATGCACTTCTGCCCCACAAGAACGTGTTTCAAAATATCGAGTATGGTCTGAAGAAAGTCGATCGGGACAAGGTGAGCCGAAAGGCAAAGATCATGGAGATGGCCGAGGCTCTGAATATTCTCCATGTGTTGCATCGTAAACCAACAACTTTGTCTGGTGGTGAGCAACAGCGCGTTGCTTTGGCGCGCGCACTGGTGGTTGAGCCTCGACTTTTGCTTATGGACGAACCCCTTTCGGCACTTGACCCGCAAACTCGACATACAACGCGTGCTCTTTTGCGTCGGATTATGCGCAAGCGTGACATTACCGTCCTGCATATCACGCACGACATGGATGATGTGTGGGCCTTGGCCGACAAGGTCGCCATCATGCGTAACGGACGACTGGAACAGCACGATACCATGCACGATGTCTTCAACAGGCCGAGTAATCGGTTTGTCGCTGATTTTGTGGGGGCGAGTGTTTTTGAAGGGACAGTTCAACCCGGAGCCAACGGCCAGTGTCAGGTTGACGTGGGTGGTTTGGTCTTGAATTCCATTGAGTCTGCCCGGAGCGGTGACAATGTCCGTGTGTTTCTGCGGCCTGAAAATGTCATGGTCTTTCGGGATCGACCGCAAAAAACATCCATTCAGAACCTTGTGGACGCGACGCTTGAAGACTATTATCAGGAAGGCATCCTGTATCACTTGTCGTTCCGGTCGCAGGGTGTGCGCATCCCAGCAGTTATTACTGCCAGTGCATTTCAGGAGTTGGATATTCACCGGGATGACACCATGTGCCTTGGCGTCAAGGCGGCAAACGTAACACTTGCCTGAAACATAGCGGAGAGCCTCATATGAATAGCGTCGTTTTTACTCCCATTGGTGTGATTCATACACCGTTTACGTCTTTGGACGATATGCCCATCCAGCCCACCGGGGCCAAAGATGTGGTCGGTGAAATTCGGTTGAATGAAGAGTTTGTGGAAGGCTTGGAGGACTTGGATGGATTCTCTCATATCCATCTCTTGTATCACCTGCACAAGAACACCGACTTTAAGCTCAAGGTTACGCCGTTCATGGACACGGTTCCACGCGGCTTATTCTCCACGCGGGCTCCTCGCCGGCCGAACATGATCGGCATGTCCGTGGTCCGGTTGGAGTCCATTGAAGGCAACATCTTGCGTATTCGCGGTATTGATGTTCTCGATGGAACGCCTCTTCTAGACATCAAACCTTATGTCGCCAAGTTCGACGTTGCCCCGGCGGATCGTTTTGGCTGGCTGGATCAGAATGCGGACAAGGCCGAGACGTTGCGGTCAGATCATCGTTTTGTGGCGAAATCCGAATAAATTCCGGTTACGGTGAAAAATGTTTTATTAAGGCCATGCAGTTTGTCTGCATGGCCTTTTTCTGTGATCTGGTGACAAGGCATTTACGATTGTCTTTCAGTGCGTTACCATTTGGACATGCTCACACTCAAATGTTCTGCCTGTCGTCGTAAGCTCTGGAAGTATTACAAGCTTGGCCAGGGTGAAGTGCACCGTTGCCATAAGGATCGCATCAAAAAAGTGTGGAATATGGAAGAGCGGGACGGCAAGGTGTTTTGTCCTTGCGGCAAGGCTGTGGGCATTGATCGCGGGTCGTATTATACCATGGATAAAAAGGCGTTTACCTATAAGGGAACGAAAACCAACAGTTGACACGGATTGTGCTCTCCGTGAGTATGGTCCTGTCATGGAATGAACTAAAGACCAAGGAGACTGGTTTGAAAATACGCGTACTTGTTTTCGCTGCCTTGCTGGCCGTAGCATTCTCTGTATCCGCATATGCTGCGGCTGAGTGTAACGCCATTCCCTGGGGAGAACCCATTTCTACTGTGGAGCAGATTACTTTTTCCCACGCCGTGAACGGTGTGAAGTATTATTCTGTCACCAAGGTGGACCCGTGTGGTATTTTTGAAGTGGAGCAGGGGGAGGTCACCTATGGGTTTTTAGGTGGTAAGCTCTATACGACACTGGTTGAGATCGACAAGGCCAAAGATGTTAAGAAAGTGGTCACCACGCTTATGGATTCTTATGGTGTGCCGGATCACAAGAAGATTGACAATTGGGATGTCTACCGCTGGGAAACTGATGACCTCAAGATCAAGCTCAAGAGTCAATATTCAACTGATCGCATAAAGATCGGCATGTATTACAAGCCCCTGACTCCCAAAGAATAAAAACAAATCAATTGTATTGAGTCATAACGGTCAAGCCCTTGCGTACGGCGAGTATGTTAAGGGTTTGGCCTTTTTTATGCGCTGTTTTGCACATCCTTGAACCCTCGGCGTGTTTCGCTTACGGGGATTTGAAATGGATCGAATAAGTTCTTGCTTTGCCATTTGAAAGCATGGCCTTATCTTGTTCGTGGAGGAACGCATGTCCAAACAGATGAAGAATTTTCTGACCCTTATTGGAGTCATTGTCATAGGGGCGTTTTTCGCCTTCATATATGATTGTATTGTTGGGCTGTCCGATTTTGCCGGGCGGATTAACGTGGCCGCAACTCCGTGGGTTTTCTGGGGGCTGCTGCTCGTCGTGGCGGTTGCGTTTGGTTGGTTGGTGGCGACAGCATTGTTGCGACCAAGGCCCATGATGGTCCATGCCGAACCTTCGCCCGAAGAAATGGTCCGGTTTCGTCAGGCTCTTGTGAAACGACTCGGAAAGAATCGTATCCTGAAAGATGCGGATATTCGTGTGGCTGACGAATCTGATTTGGAAACAGGACTTGCCGTGCTGCGTGATCGGGCAGATCAGGAGATTCGAAGTACGGCTAAGCGTGTATTTATCGGTACTGCTGTCTCTCAAAACGGGCGACTTGATTCTCTGGTGGTTCTGTTCCTCATTTCGCGTTTGGCATGGCGGATATCCAAGTTATACAACCAGCGTCCGCATTGTCGAGAACTTATCAATCTCTACGCTAATATCGCGGCGACATCCTTTTTGGCCGGGAGCATCGAAGAGTTTGGCATCGAAGAATATATCCATGAATTGATGGGGCCGATGATTGCCAGTTCAGCAGTGGGGGCCATGCCCGGTGCCGAGGCTATTGCCGGGACTGTGACTACATCGATTTTGAGTGGTTCCACTAATGCTCTTCTTGCTATGCGGTGCGGTATCGTTGCTCGGAATTACATGAGTTTGGATTTGGACTCGAAAGGCCTTATGCGTCGGTCTGCGACCCTTGAGGCCGCCAAAATGTTTATGTCCATCAGCAGTGAAACCGTGACTCAGGTGACCAAGCTTTTGATTAAGGGGTCGACTGGTGCCGTGAAGAAAGGCGCGAAAAAAGTAGTCATGACCATGGGCGCGTCTGTGACGGGTACAGCCGGGGCCGTCGGGTCGGGAGCCAAATCCGTGGGGCGTGGCGTTTCCAACTCCGCGAAGTCTGTCGGACGTGGTGTGAAGGGGTCGGCCAGAGCCGTGAAACAAGGCGTGAAGGGATCTGCGAAGGCCGTGGGTGATGGTGTCAAAGGTTCTGCCCGGTCGGTCGGAGACGGAGCCAAGTCTGTTGCCCGCAGCGCCGAGAAAGTGGTGGATAAGGCCGCTAATGGTGTGAAGCGGTCAATCCATAAGGTCGAGCAATCTACGCAAAGAGTTACGCGCGAGTTTGCTCCTGCCGTGGAAAAGGTTGACGCAGCAGCAGATAAGGCCAAGAACTTTATTCGTTCGGCCGGCAGATCGGTTGAGAAGACCGCTCGGACAATTCGGAATATTGTCCCCGGCAAGAAGCGTACGTCGAAAGAAAAGACCGACGAGGATTAGAGAACGCGGCGTGCTCCCAAATAGTGCTGTGCCCAGTACGGGGAGTTCAGACTTGATTCCATAACCTGTTTGCCGGAGCTGGGAGCATGCACAAAGGTGGCGCGGTCCGTAACAATGCCGACATGCAGGGATTTTCCCGTTTTTTTCACATCATAGAAAACAAGATCGCCTGGGCGGATGTCGTTCCGTTTGATCGAAGTCCCTGTGCCGAACTGCTGCCATGACACGCGGGGTAGGTTGATGCCGTTTTGTCGGTACACGAACCAGATTAACCCGGAACAGTCGAATCCAGTCTCTGGCATGTGCCCGCCCCATTTATATGGATACCCTACTAATACCAGTGCCGTGCGGATGATGGAAGCAGCCTTGGGTGAGGCTGGTTGACTGTGGACGACTGAATCGGGTGATACGGGCGTAGGGGATTTGGTTCCGCAACCTGAGAGCGTGGTCACGGCGAGAAGGCAAACTGCCAAGAGCAGGAGAAAAGGGCGAGCCATGGAGTGTGTTTTCATCGCGTCGCCCATGATTGTCTACCTCTTGACCTTGAGGAACGATTTGACGTTGCGAACGCCGGGAACGCTCTTCGCATGGCTGATGGCTCTCGAGATTTCGTTACTGCTGCCGAGTAGGCCGACCATGACGACATTGCATTGGACCACTTCAAATTCGATGTTGGTGGACCAGATGTTCTTGTCGCTGATCAGCTTCTCTTTGAGTTTGGCATATATATCCAGACTGTCTGTTGTGCCGCAGTAGTCATGAGCTCGTTTGGGCAGAACGTACGTTGTGACAGTACGGACACCTTTGACGGCCTTGGCAATTTTGACGGCTTGATCGACCTGAGCCCGATTTTCGTATTCACCGATAATGTAGACGTGACCTTCGTAGCTGTATGCGTCAAAGTCGAGATATTTGACTTGGTCATCGGCCAGAAAGTCCTTTTCAATGACAAAGGAAATTGTTTTGTCGTCGGCCCAGTCGCCTGCGTTACGCTCTTCTACTGCCACGTCATAAACGGCACAGCCGGAAGCCATTGCGCCGAACGCTAGCGTAGCGAGCAGCAGAAATATGGGGAGAAAACGGTGCATGGAAAACTCCTTACTCAGAGTGACTCTTGGTTTCTAGACTTTGTCTATATACCGATTTTCATATGAGCCTGCAAGGTTGTGCAACCTTTGGTCGTACAATAGCACTTTAGCCATTGACCCGAGCGATGTATACGGTATGATCTCATTGATTATTTTTTGGAGGTTGCGAGATGAGACAAGTGCAATTTTTGTTGTTGCTAGTGATGGCTTCCCTGTTGCTCTTTGCTGCGGGCTGTGGTCCAAAACGACCAGTGTTGTACCCCAATGATCACCTGGATTCTGTGGGAATGCAGGTAGCGCAGGCTGATATTGATGACTGTATCATGAAGGCCGAGGCCGCAGGCGCAACGGCTCGGGATTCTGGTGAGTCCGCAAAGAACGTGGCAACTTCTGCAGGCGTAGCCGCCGCAGCCGGAGCCGTTTTTGGCGCGATTATGGGGAATGACGTGTTGCGGACGGCTGGCGCTTCGGCCGGAGCTGCTGCCGCAGGTTCCACCGTGTATGAGGCTGCCAAGTCGGGTGACCCGGCTTCCATCCACAAGAATTTTGTCGACAAGTGCCTGCGAGAGAAAGGGTACGAAGTGATCGGCTGGAAATAAGGAGACGACCATGAAATTTATCAAGATAGTGTTCCCCTTGCTCCTCCTAACTCTGGCTGTCGGTTGTGCGACCAAGAGTCCGGTAGGTGAAGCACGGAATGACAACCGAGTGATCTTTACGGTCGCTGAAACCGGTCAGTCCGTGATCGTGGAAATAGGCAGTGAATATACATATGATTCTTTTGTGAAGCGTTCGTTCAAGGGGACGGATTTCCGAGGCTATTTGTTTAGAGCAAAAGATGAATCGGCCATTCTTGTTTCAAAAATGCCCCGTGTTGAGTTCGAGGATCTGATCGGTTTCACCCTTGATGCTCCTGCTAACAGCATCAAGAGTTATCCTCCCAAAACCATCTTCCAGAGCCATTACTGTAAGTTGGTTCGGACCTATGTCACAACGTTGGACATGGATGTGGTGTCAGCAGTCAAGTTACAGACACCCACCACGGATGAGTCGATGTGTTCCGATTGGACAACACTCGATGAAGTCATGGTAGACCGGTTCGATATGCTGGCAGACTTTGACAAAAGTGCGGATGAAAATATCCACATGATAGTCAAGTAGATCTGACGGTTAATCATCGTACAAAAGAGATAAAGCCTCCCGGAGCGCATCGGACGGCACTTCCCATTTGCCGGACCAAAGCGGTTCAAGAGTGATGGTTTTTTCCATGATTTGCATGGCGTAACAATGCAGGCGCATGGCTGTGCGGTCTCTGGATTTTCCGTATTTATGATCTCCACAGACCGGGTGTTTACGTGATGCCAACTGCACCCGAATTTGATGGGTGCGTCCAGTGATTAATCGTACCGCCACGAGGCTTTGCCGACGTCCGGAAACCAGACCTGTCACTTTGGCGAGGGCGGTTTTACCTTTGCCTGTGCGGACTTTTTCCTGCCCCGGCACTCCTTTTTTTCCCATACGGTCTTCAAGGAGTATTGTCTCTCGTTCCTTCCATTCGCCTTCCACCCATGCAAGGTAGAGTTTGCCGACATCGCCTGATGCAAACAGGTCATTGAGTGTGCGCAGAGCCTCATAGCTCTTCGCTGCGAGCAAAAGGCCGGAAGTGTCTCGGTCCAGCCGATGCGCCAGTGTCGGCATGAACTCTGCGTCCGAATGGATGGAGCGGAGTCGAGCTGTGACCGAGTCGGTGATCTTGTCTCCGCCGTGAGCTGCCAGTCCTGCTGGTTTGGCAATGGCCATGTAATCGTCGTCTTCGTAGGCCGTAACAAGGTTGCCGGCTGAGACAGTGGCTTTGGATTCGCCGGGAGTGTACGGCGGGATTCGGACGATCTGCCCTGCAGTGATGCGGTCAAAGGGTTTTTTGCGCCCTTTGTCCACGCGCACCTGTCCTTTGCGTATCCATTTCTGAATAGCTGAACGCGGAACATCTCCAGTCAGTCGTCGTTCAAGGAGTTGGAGCAGCTTTTGGCCTGACTCGGCATCGGAAACGGTAATGAATTGTGCTTTAGGCATGTGATGAGAGTAAAGAGAAGGCGGCGTTATGTCGAGATGTCATAACGCCGCCAAATTGATTGAGGTGAGGGGTTATTTTTTATACCAACTGCCGCTTGGGTTTTGAAGCCATGTGCCGGGGCGGGCCGACTGGGCAATCTTGGCAGCGCGTCGTTGGCCGACCAACTGAGGAGTCGTGCCTGCTTTCTTGGCAATGGCCTGATAGACTGTGGACCGGTCTTTGTTTTCGGCGGCAACCACGTCAGTTTGTTTTTTCGCTCCCTTGAATTCAAGGAAACCCTGATTGTTTTCGCCCACGGTTCCGTCACCCAGCAGGGCCATTACAGCAGGCCTGCGGGCTTTGATACGGTCCTTGATTCCTCCGGCAAAAGCCGAGCCACCTGCGAGGCAGGCGATGAGGGCCATGATAATTATGAGTTGTGTTTTATTGCGCATTGGGTGCCTCCGGTGCTGCTACTGGTGCATCGTCGATGTCAGAGAAGAAATCATCCAGTTCCTTGTCTACCTTGACGTTGACGTC
Organism: Pseudodesulfovibrio nedwellii; assembly: GCF_027923765.1. Taxonomy (NCBI): domain Bacteria; kingdom Pseudomonadati; phylum Thermodesulfobacteriota; class Desulfovibrionia; order Desulfovibrionales; family Desulfovibrionaceae; genus Pseudodesulfovibrio; species Pseudodesulfovibrio nedwellii. The sequence continues at coordinate 3,131,468 of NZ_AP026709.1, forward strand.
AATGGTGATGTGGATGGGTTTGACTTCCACGGGGGCCACTTCGACCTTATGGCTTGTGGAGCATCCCCATGCGGTCAGGAGTAATCCACATGTCGCCAGTGTGATTAATGTCATTTTCATTGCTTTGTCTCCCTATTCGATCATGTTCACTATGTCTTTATAAAGCAAAATGCGGTCCAAGGGTACGCTGAAATTTACATCGAGGCGCAGCCCTTGAAAATTTGATCCTTTGACATCGCCTGTGACGCGCATAAACCCGCCGAATTCGCGTTTGTATACGAAGGGCAGAGTCCCAGCAGGCTTGCCGTCTACAGAGAGGCGTACCAATAGGTCTTCGCCCACGGTGTCGGCTTTGATGCGCACCCATTTGTACTCGAAATCACGCACGGCAGCCTGTGCCAGTTCGATCTGGCCGCGTTGGGGGGTGCCCTCAGGGATGGCGGCCACCAAATCTTCCATGGCTTGCACTCTGATAACCCCACCTTGCCCTGGTGTGGAGTGCAAAAATCCGCTGTTGAACGAAATTTTCCCGCTTTTCCATATGATGGGCAACTCGCCGGACATGGCGGCTTCGCCTTGTGCTTCGGCCAGTCCGAGTTGAGACAGAATTTCCGAAAGCCTGAGTTCGGAGCAGAACATGGTGACCGCGTATTCCTCGGACCCCGGAACGACCCGGAATGCACGACTGGAAACATGGCCCCCTGCCCAGTCAAATCCGGCCTGTTCCACAAGAACAACGCCTTTGGGTTCAAGCTGGTACGCGATTTCACCGTTGCGGATAACAATGCCACCGGCTTTAACTTCGTCAAAGGAAAGTGTTTGGGCAGGCGCACTGCGCATGGAAAGCAGGTCCGGTGAGGCAAAGGAAAGACGAATGCCGGAAATCGAAGTTGCCCCTTCGGACATGGTCATTTGCCCGTTGGTAAAGAAGGCTCCCAGTCGACTGTGCAGGCCGTCATCGTTTATTGTGATTGCGCCATCCACATCCAGCACTCCTGCCAGAATGATGTCTTTCAGTGCCGGTACCAGTGTTTCTGGAGAAAATCCGTTGGGCAACGTGTATCTCTTGATACCGAAATTCAGCGAAGCACGGTTGCTGATCATCGACGCTACTCCGGAAAAAGGAATACGCAGGTCAGGCAGTAATTTTGTAAAGAGTGTTCCGTTGTAAGCGACATCGGTTCCCTGTTGCCGGATTCGTGCTGAAATATTTCCCAGAGTGCGATCATCCATGCGGACATTGGACAGGCTCATTTTGCCGGACGTATGCTGTTTGGGGGCAGGCCATGCAAGCGGGAGTGTCAGCCGCATCCGGCCCGAACGAACAGTCGTACCACCAAGGCCAGCACCGTTTGTTGCACAATTGAGTGTCATATTTGCGGACTTTGGTCCTGCTGTGCCCTGCATGGAGAAAATGAATCCGGCGAGATTGATAACCCGACCACTGGTGTTGACGACCAGATTGTTCGGATTGGCCGCCGTGAATGCGACGTCCCAAAGTCCGTTTGTGTCATCAGCGATTTTGTCAGCCTCAAGTCGCCCACCCATTTCCACCCCGGCCCCGGCCAGCGAGAATTGGGCGAAAAGAGATTCTTTGGCAATCCTGCCTGATCGGATTTCCGCTGTAATTGGGAAGGGAGTAACGACAGAGACTGGAGGCATGGAAAAGAATACTTCCTGTTCTTCCAGTTTCCCTTTTATCAAAATGCCAGCATTCTCGACCAACTGGATTCCCAGACTGGAAAGATCACTTTTCCCTATGGACAATTTGAACTCGCCAGTCATGGCTTCGGGCTGCGACAGATTGATGGCACCATTCATGTCGAGGGTCATTTCTCCGTTGATGGGGACTGGCAGAAAATCGTTGAACGGTCCTAGTCGAAATGTGTCGGTGTTTACGGCAAAGAACAGGTCGTCAAGCGTGGGACCAAGTTTGCCGCTAACGACCATCATTTGATCGCGTGGACGAAGTCGAATGTTGAATTGGATAACTTTGTCCGGTGTGATGGCTGCGTCAAAAGGAATGGAAAACGGTTTGCCGTCAATGGTGCAATGTAAAATGGAATTTTGGATGACGAGCTCATCAAATGGCGTGTCTGGAATGGCATTGCCTGCTTCGTCATTGTTTTTAGATTTCGGCAGAAGGTCGAGTAATGGTAAAGTCAATTTCCCGTCTTCATACGAACAGGCCAAACTGACGCCATCAAGAACCACAGTGTTTATGCGCTTTAATTTAAGTGAAGCCGGTGTGTAGGTTACATGAACATTGGAGAGCTTGAGCGCATCAGCTTTTTTACCAATCTGTATCGGGCCGATGTCTGCTGAGAAAAGACCTGCGTGGTTGATCCGAAATTCAGTCAGTTCCACACCCATGTCGAGGGCCAACCGAGGGATGACTCCTTCCAGATATTTTGGAGTCCAAACAGTCAATACCCATCCCGCTGCCAGTACCAACGCAAGGAACCACGGCGTGATGATGAGCGACCATTTCGCTATTTTTTTCCAAGAAGATGCAGCCATCTAATGACCATACCGACTGACTCACCCCATTGGCAAGCACGGAGAGTCAACAGACTGCCTTGACCACAAAACGAGTGATAAACAATACACCCTATGCTGCCATTTGTTTTTGCCGAAGACGCTACAAAAAGTTTAGGAAGGAAGATGGGATGGGGGTCTGGGGGAAGGGAAGAGGGAAAGCCCTTTCCAAAGGGTTGCCCTCTTCCCTTCCCCCAGCCGCCGGAGGCATCGTTCTTACTGCATCAGTCTCGGCAAGAATGTGACGAGGCCGGGGAAGAGCATCAGAATCGCCACACATAACACATAAGCGGCAACGAAATAGGATACGCCTTTGAATACGTCGGTCATGGGTACGTCTTTTGCCATGGACGCCACAATGAAAGTGTTGACACCGACGGGCGGGGTGATGGCTCCAAGAGTCGTGACAACGGTGATAAGAACACCGAACCAGAGCGGGTCGTAACCCATGGCCGTAACCACAGGGAAGAAGATCGGGATGGTTACGAGAAGTAGGGCAAGGGCATCCATGACCATGCCGCCAATGACGTAGATCAGACAGATGACTCCGATGATGACGAGGGGCGGGATAGGCAATCCAGCTACCCAGCCTGCGGCCTCGAAGGGCAGGCGCGTGATAGCTAGAAATCGGCCAAAGATGACCGCGCCGAGCATGATGACCATGATCATACAGGAAATCTTGAGCGAGTCGTTTACGGCCAAGTGGAATTTTTTCCAGCTCATTTTTCCGGAAAGAACAGCAATGAGCAGTGCGAGTCCCGCACCGGCTGCACCGGCCTCGGTGGGCGTGAAGAACCCAAGAAACAAACCGCCCATGACCAGGAAAAAGAGTATGACCATTTCAATGGAACCGGGCAGGGAGCGGAGTTTTTCCGCGAATGTGGTCTTCGGTCCGGCCGGACCCCAGTCCGGGTTCTTTTTGCAGAGATACCAGATGGTGGAGAGGAAGAGCACGGTCAACAGTACGCCGGGAACCATACCACCGACAAAGAGTTGTGCAATGGACTGGCTGGTTTGTAATCCGATGATAATCAGGACGACGGATGGCGGGATGACTACGCCGAGTGTCGCGCCGGCAGCAACCACGCCGGTGGAAAGAATCGGGCTGTACTTGAATTTTTTCATCTCCGGCAAGGCCACGGTGGACATGGTGGCGGCGGTGGCCGAGTTGGATCCGCAGATGGCCGCAAATCCGGCACAGGCCAGAACAGTGGTCATGGCGATACCGCCACGGATTTCACCCATCCAGGCGTAAGCGGATTTGTATAGACGTTCGTTGACCCCGGAATAAAAACAGATTTGCCCCATGAGGATGAAGAGCGGGATAACAGTCAGGCCGTACTTGGAGAAGACGTTCCAGAGTTCGGTGCCGAGCATGCCGGTGGCCGCGTTCCAGTTCAGGACATAGGCGAATCCGCCGAATCCGATGATGCCCATGGCAAATCCCACCGGAATACGGAGAAAAAAGATAGAGGCGAGCAGTATGAGGGTGCCGACGATTCCGGCTGTGATCGGATCCATTACGCCACCTTCTCTGCGGTCAGGGTTTTGAGTGTGTCAACGGCCAGAACGAATGCAAGGGCGAGACAGCCTGCCGAGGCCGCAAAGACGAATGGGTGGTAGACGATTTGAAGCGTCTCTGAGACTTCGTTGGTCTGCACGAGAAAATCGGCCCATTTCCATGTTTCGATTCCGGCCAGAGTGAAAAAGGCACAGGAACATGCGCTGGTCGCTGCGTCTGTCAGTCGTCGGATGATTGCCGGGAACCGGGCAAGCAGAATTCCCACAGCTATGTGGGCTTTTTTACGCTGGGCAAAGGCCAGTGAAAAAGCGGCTACAACCGCGCCCATGAAGCCCATGAGTTCAAAGGTGCCCTGCAATGGTGCCCAAACTGCTCGCAATACCATGTTGGCACAGGCCAGAAGCATCATGGCCACAAGAAATATTCCGGCCAGAGCTGTAAGTATTTTGGCAATGAAGCCGCTGATGTAATCCAGAGTATCGATCATGTTGCTCTCAAAAAAAGCGCCCCCGCAATGAGTACGGAGGCGCTTGATTATCGTTTTATTGTGCTTCGTATTTAGCCTTGAGGGCGAGCATTTCTGCCAAGATAGCTTCCGCATCAAGTCCGGCCTCGACTGCGTCGGCCTTCCAGGCTGTGATAAGCGGTTCACCCTGTTTCTTGATTTCTACGTATTCGGTGTCAGTCAATTCAAAGACCTCCACCTGATATTTTTCCTTGGCCCAGGCAAGAGCCTGACTGGTGTAGTCATCCAAGTATTTTCCGGTCCACACGGCCTGTTCACGTCCCAGATCGTCGAGGACCTTCTTGGTCTCGGCTGGTAAGGCGTCCCACCGGGCCTTGTTCATGATGATGGCGAAGGGATAAACTGGCAGGTTGGTGACGGTTTCATAGCGGCACTGCTCGGCAAAGTTCAGATCTTTCAACACGTCGTAGGAGGACACAAGTCCTTTTACGACACCTTTTTGCAGAGCTTCAGGAGTTTGGGACATGGGCATGCCCACACCCTGAGCTCCCAGGCCGCTCAGGATTTTCAGAATGGAACCGGAAGCACGGAGTTCAAGCCCTTTGAGGTCTGACAACTGCTTGACGGCGACTTTGCTCATGACGTGAGACGGGGCCGAGGTAAACATGGTCAGGACTTTGACGTCCTTGAATTCCTTCGGCTGATATTTTTGGAACATGTCCCACATGACAAGGCTGGCCACCTCGGTGGAGGTGAAGGCCACAGGCAGGTTGACCACGGAGATGAGCGGAAACACTCCGGGATAGTATGCTGTAGAAATACAGCCTATGTCGGCCTGACCGGTCTGTACGCCTCTGAGCATGTTTTTTGCGCCCAGCAAAGTGGAACCGGGGAAAGTCTGGACAGCGATGTTGCCGTTGGTCCGTTTCTCGACTTCAGCCTTCCAATGTTCCATTTGGACACACGGGAAGGTCGGGGCGGGCGGGAAGTTCGCATAAGTCAGGGTGGTCCCGGCCATGGCCGAAGCACCCATCAGACAGGCCAGTGTAATACTGGCCGCCATCAGGCTCATGATTTTTCGCATCTCTCTCTCCTTGAAAATGCTTATGGTTCGAACGGCCCTCTCAAAGCCGTTGTCTACTGAAGGTTGAGGTCGTAGGCTACAACCACTGATTTGCGGTTGCCGTAGCCTATACCTGCAAAGGTGTTGATGAGAACACACAACTGTTTGTTACCGTCGTTGTTCAGATCAGCCAGGGCGATGTCGGAAACCTGTCCTTTGATGCGACGGGTTTTCCAAGCGAGGTTCATACCAACTCCATCCCAGGCCAGCGAGTGAATTTCGCCTTGAGTGTAGTAGTGGTAACTGGAAAAGACTTGAGCCGAAGCCGACAGATCCTTGTTGACCAGCAGTTCGTATTTTTTGGAAGTGAGCGGCGCTGTGATCATCCTGAAGGGGATGTTGTACGCCATGATTTGCTCTTCAGTGACGCCGGGGCCCATGCCGAGCATTTTGTCGGCTGTGGGAACAACCACGCCTGAACTGTTGAATGTTGCGTCAGATTCGTTGAGTCGTTCCATCGTTTGACTGAAGGTCACGAGCTTATTTTTGTTGCTGAGGATGACGTAGTTGTAGCCGAGTTCCTGAGGCAGATAGGTCATGTTGTAGACAGTGCCAAAGGGCGGAGCTTGAATTCTTTGCCCCAGTGAAATGGAATCGCCTTTGATAAAGGCTTCACGAATGTGTTTGTCGAACAGATAGCGCTGTCCCTTTTTCTGCGCGACCAGAATAGGCATGTAGGTCGGCGGGATTCTCAGGATGCCCAGGAATTTGCTGTATTTTTTAACGATGTATTTGAATTTGCCGCCCTCAAAGGAAAGAACGCTTGAGCGAGGCTGCCCGTTCGGGGCTTTAATACCATATTGGGATTCAAACTGGTAGCCGCCAATGATGAATTCGGGCATGCCGTCTTTGTTCAAGTCGGCTATTTCCATACGAATACTCATGACGTTGGACGGCAATTCAAAGGTGGATAAATGTTGTAATTTGCCTTCCTTGAAACGGTAGGCAGAGATGGCAGATTTTTGGAGAATGAAAACTTCATTCTGTCCGTCGGCATCACCGTCAGCCACGTACATTCCATAGGAGGAGTAGCGCATGGTCTGGCTTCTCCATCGTCCGGCGGTTTCAGCTCCGCCTTCATAGCGGAATTGAGGGTTTAGATTGTCTTGTTTGTATGTGCCATCGGCGGGGATGAACGCGGAAGACATGGGAGAGGCAGGTTTGTCAGCATCGATTTCTTTTTTCGCTGCTTTTTCTGCGGTTCCATAGCCCGGGCGGTTAAAAACATCGCCTTGAATAACCTTGCTCTGGTCGTCCAGCCATGAAGTGATTTCATCCAATCCCATCTCACCTTTTTTCATCCAGGCTTTTCCGTCTTCACTTACCACTTCCATCTTGATGTGGGCTTTTTTCCCGAGGATGGAAATATCACCGAATACGAGATGGTCGATTTCAAGTCCTCGGAGTGCGTTGAGTGCGTTCGCCTTGTTGGAAGGCGTTGTCAGTGAAGATGTGTCTTTGGTGGTCGGTTCGACTTGTCCCAACCATTCCAAGTCACTTTCCAGGCTCGCCTGGAGTGCTTTGGGGAAATATGAGTATTTTTGTGGACCGTTGTATGTGAACGGCACGACCGCGAAACTTTTAGCTCCTGAGGCAAGGGCGGGGAGCGCCATGAGTAGGGTCGCCATCAGGGCGATACAAGCGGTAATAAAACGTCGATGAGTCATATATTCCTCCGAGAGATGGGTGATATTCGATAAGAGTGTCGTTTTTTTAGATGCCGCACTCTATAGTACGGCAGGACCTTGTACCAGTTTCCGTCTCGGTATGCAAAGCTCAAGGTGCTTGATAGGTCGGATGGAAGCCGCTATTGGTCCATGTGAGAAGCAGGTCCGTTCGCATGGATGATCTGTATAACCGACCCGGGAGTCTGTATGACGCAATTTGGACGAACATTCCGCCTCGTGTGCGATGACACGGCTATTCCGCTTGTGGAGAGCCTGCTTGTCGCTCAAGGTTTTTCTTTTGAACCAGAGCCGTTCTATTTCGGCGCTCGTAAGCTGACGCATGAACCGTTCCCCCTTGGTGAAAGTTTGGCGTCCCGTTTTGGGCTCATATATATTCAAGACCGATCATCAATGCTTCCGCCTTTGACACTCGATCCGCCTGTAGGGGCTAGTGTTTTGGATATGTGCTCAGCCCCTGGAAGCAAAACAAGCTTGCTATCCAGACTCGTTGGACCGCATGGGTTCGTTTTTGCGTCTGAGCCTTCGGCTGACAGGTTGGGGACACTGAGGGCTAATCTTCGTCGTACAGGATCGATCAATGCGGTTACGGCCAAGACCATGGCTCAGGATCTGCCATTCTCGGAGCAGTCTTGGGAATATATTCAGCTTGATCCCCCGTGTAGCGGTTGGGGAACAGCGGAAAAGAATCCCAAAGTCATGGACGTCTGGTCCGGGTCCAAGACGGCCCCGTTGATAGCTTTGCAAAAGACGCTCCTGGAAAAAGCGGCAGGCTTACTCAAGCCCGGTGGTACGGTTCTGTATTCGACCTGTACTACTAATATAGAAGAAAACGAGGAGCAGGTGGCTTGGGCACTGGAGACGCTGGATCTTGAATTGGAACCGCTTGCCGAGCCTGAAGGGTTTGTTTTTGGTGCGCCTCTTCTGGATGGGATGGATGGCGTGTTGCGTGTATCCGAGGCTTCTGCGGGGCAGGGATTCTTTTTGGCGCGGTTCCGTAAAAAAGCATCAGTCAGTGCAACGGATGGTTCTCGTGTGCAAAAAAGAGAGCTGCCGGGAAACAAATTGCGACTTTCCCGGATGATAGGTGGTGAGCATTTGCATTTGGAAAATCTTCCTGCTGGAGAGGTGTTCAATTTTGGTGGTAAAGCCTTCTTTTTGCCGGAACAGGCTTTGGAAATGATTCCTGGATCTATACGTTGGCAAGGTTTTCCTTTGGGCAAGGTGGCAGGTAAAGGCGATAGATTGAAATTTTTACCCGGCGGTCTGGCCAGAATTTTGCTGCCGTCAAGCCCGAAGCAGGCCCAACTTGATGTCTTGGATGTGGATGATATAGCTGTTCTGGAGCAACTTTTTACAGGTCAAAGTGTCCGCTTTGCTTCCGGGAAAGGACCAGTGGGCCTTTATTACCGGGGGCTTCCGCTGGGTTGGCTGTCACGAAAGGGAAGTCGCCTGTTGTGGGCAATCAAATAGCTGATATATTCCAATCGTTTGTGAAGTTGAAATTTTTTGAAAAAACCCGTTGACAAACAGGCGGCGGATGGGCAGTATCCCTTTCGCTGAACGCGGATGAGGAGTTCCGGCAACGCAGCTAACCATTTTGAAAAATGTGGTTGACAAGCGAAACAAGCCAAGATAAACACTCCATTCCTGCGGGCGCTTAGCTCAGCTGGGAGAGCATCGCCCTTACAAGGCGAGGGTCACAGGTTCGAGCCCTGTAGCGCCCACCAATTTGACATAGAGGGAATGCTTAACGCCCTTTATATATAGTGCGGAGCCGTAGTTAAGCTGGTTATAACGCCGGCCTGTCACGCCGGAGGCCGCGAGTTCGAGTCTCGTCGGCTCCGCCACTAAAAGATCAAGCCCTTACATTAAGTTGTAAGGGCTTTTTCTTTTGGTTAGTCGTTGTCAATGTTTTGTTGATTGCAAATCTAGCATATCGTTTGTGCCATTTCGAAGTTTATTCGATCATGTAAGTCGATACGACCTAGGAAAATGGGCTTTTGAGTTGAGGAGTTTACGGCCGATTTGTTGAAGACTGCCCATGGAACAGCCTTCGACGAACCGTTGATAAATTTCATGCATAGGCAGGCTCTGAAAGAGGCCCTTTATATGTAACGGGTCGTGTCGATTGACGACTCATTTTTAAAACTCATATCGTGCGATGGCGGATATGCCGTGGGAGCGGCTGTGTTGGCTGGCTTCTCCGGTATACGCTAGGCTAAATGTCGTGTTGTCTTTGCGCACCGATGCCCCTAAGCCGAGGCTGAGATGATCATCGTCATTTTCTTGTGTGATTTGAGCTGAGGTTGCGCCGAGGGTTTGGCGTACGGTGATGTCGTTACCGTTCAGATCGTGGGTCCAATTCAGTTGCGCATAAGGAGTGAAGGTGGCGGATTCTGTCTCGATGTTGCCGCTCAGACGTATGCCAACGACGCTTTCTATGAAGAGAGCATCAAGACTGTCATAGGATACTGCATTGACGGCATCAGTTTCTGAAAAACTGCCTCGATTGAAATAACTGGTGTTGAGGCCCAGTTCCGGGGCGAGTGTCCAAGCCTCAGTTTCTATCCATCTATATGAAGCCAACAGTTGATTGCTGACAAGCTGACTGTTGTAATCTGCTTTGGCTGTTTGCCCTAGTCCTGCGTTTCGTTCGGAATCATGCTGAGCGTATGAGAAGCTCAAGGTGTCGGTGAAAGACCAATCGTTCAAGCGGTATCCACCATATGCGCCGAGTACATAGAGGCTCTGATCCTCTGTGTCGTTTTCTGCAAAAGTGTTTCCTTTGAAGTCGATGCCGGTTGCGGCATAACCTGCAAATGCCCCTAACAGTAGGTTGTCGTTGACAAAAGTGTCTGCACCGATTTCCAGCCCGGCCATCTTGGCATCGTAACCTAGTGCGGAGCCAAAGGCATCACGCTCGCTGATACTGAACATGGGCTTTGCATATACACCATAGCGTTTGCCTGTGGAGGGCTTGGAGATCAAATCTGTAAGCGGTCCATTTGAGGCTACCATGATATTTTTATCTTCTTTTTCGTTTTCGGCCAGAAGAGTTTGGCTACGAGCTGTGGGGATTTGGATGAAAGCCAAATTGGAAGCCAGGGTCGAGGTCATGCTCAACGCGGTGTTGTCCCATTGAGGTGTATATGGTGTTGAGAGTTTTACATCGGTTCCATCAATGCGAGTACTGAGCGAAAAATTGGGGTTCACGCTGACAACGGAGTCGAAGTTTCCGGCGACGGAACCTGCTGCAATGATAGTTTGATCTCCAACCATATTTTTGCCATCAGCATCAACGACCAACTTACCTGCCACGGTGGCAAGTCCTATTACTGTTACAGGGGCCGTTCCATCGCCGTTAAGATTGACAGCTAACGTACTGCTGAGGCTTGAGTATAGGTATTACCACTGAGATGCACCCCAGAATTCAGAGTCAATGTGCCATCGTCGAGAGAAAAGGCTTGTGCAGCGACATCTCGAGTTAATGCCCATGTTCCAGCTTCGGCTTTATGGAATTCGGCCCAGTTCCCGGTTATATCAAAGTTTACAGTTCCGCTGCCAACCAGATACAATGCATTGGTTCCATCCGCGTCATGAACACTTCCAGCCAGTATATTGGTCCCGGTCTTCAGATAGACTTGAGAATTCGTCTGAGCGGATATGGCTCTCTTTCCTGCGTCATATGCTGCGATGGTACCAGTATTGGTTAGAGTTGCAGAAGCGCTTATAAGAACAGCATGGTTAGTATTAATTACGGTTCCGCTGTTATTCATAATAGACCCCGCTCCCACAAAAGCCCCAAAACCCGAAGCAGTTATGGTCCCGTAGTTCGTTAAGGTAGAGTCAATCCCACTCAAAGCATACGCACTTTCTCCCTGAGTGGTGATGGTGCCCCAATTGGTCAGTGTGGAAGATGATTCTCCATGTATACCACGAATATCATCCAATCTTGTATAAATAGAACCCCTATTCTCGAGAGTGCTAGCTTCTGCCCACATGCCAGCTCCTTGTTCATTGTTGTAAATCGTCCCGTAATTAATTGCGGTAGAAGCTGCTTCTGCGTACATGCAGCGATTTCGTAAGGCACCCGCCATGGTGATAGTTCCGTAATTGTATCCAGTTGACGCCACCTTCATGTGCATCCCATCTGCTTCCTCACCATAAATATTAATGCTGCCTCTATTGGTGAGTACGGAATTCGTATGGAGCGCGGCCATACCAGTTTGCAAAACACCTTTCGACTTAATATAGCCCTCAGCTGTATTGACTAAATCTTGCCCTACCCCATCAGTATACATGGCCCCCGGTACCGTAACGGCCCTCAGTATGATATTTCCAGAGTTGATCCAATTGCCGACGAGTGGAGTTACCGTAGTGCCCGTGTGTTCAGCGGCTCTTGCTGGTGATGGGATCAGATAGAGAGTGCACAGAATCACTGCTGCAAAACACAAGAATGCAAGTGAACGATGGGGTTTCAGACATTTCATGGAAAACTCCTCTCGAGGGTAAAGTAGCGGGGGCGGCTGCAATGCAACAGGTCTAGATTTACGGTCATAGATGGTCTGATTGTTTATTAAAAACTCAAACCATTGTTTCGTTATCCTATTTCGAGGAATGTGTGTGGCTTTGCAAAAAAAGAGAGTTAATTGTGTTTTTGTGCACCAGAAAACACAGTTTTATATCAAGTATGTATAGAATTATTAAGAAATGCAGAGAGGCAGGAGCTACCAAGAGGCCTGCGAGTGGTTTACTTGGAAGAGAATTTCAATTAAATAGTTCAAAATTTCATCGTTGTAGACGGATTATTTGTGTCGTTTGACTGTTGTTTATAAGAAGAAAAGACCGTTGTCGCAGGGCCTAGTATTTATGAAAGAAAATTTACGTTTTGGTAGGCCTCCAGTCAATCGTAATACTGTAGCTGGTGACCATTTACGATTTGCCTTGAAGGCACTTGGCAAAAAATGGCGCAGAGATATTGAAGACAGTAACCATGTGCTTAATTGGGATAACTGGGTTACCAATGATTTGCCGCGAAGTGCAACGACCATAGACAAGGATATGCATTTAGGCATCCCGGAGGCCCGCCTTTCTGCGTATGCTCATTGTTTGAGGATATCGCCCGAAGCCTTTGTTTCGCCTCTTACGGATATGGTCAAGGTGTTGGCTGACTCCGTATCCGAATCTAACGCTCAAATTCCTTCGGTGGTCATGGGATACAAGGATTTTTTCCCTAAACGGTACGTGGAGCACAACAGAGATTCATACATGCAGGAGCTTTTTTCGCTCATGCAGGGAGTTTATCGGATGTCCTACGTATTGCAGGGCATAGAAATACTTCATCGATGTACGGTGTGGGCATATGGCGTTGAGTCGTTCCGTTTATTGATGCGTGGCAGGTTCAACATGTTCGGGAACGAAAATGAGTTTGATGCCAATATCTTTCGTTGGCATAACAACCTGCACGTCCACTATCTGTGTCAAAATGGCATGGAGTTGGGGTATACTATGACAGTGGACCCTCTTCGCCATAATCTGGTAAGGCAGCGCACCCCTTTCTGGCTTAAAGGACAGGGTCTTACAGATCGCGGTCTGGCTGATAATGTCCCTATTACGTTTACCTATCGTATGGAAAAGCTTTCGCTGCCAGCGGACATGCAGTACGAAGAGCTCTGGGAACAAGAATGCGGCGAAGTCATCAATCGACCTTTTATCGCCCCCGGAGAACCCGAATACGAATCCTTATACACAGAAGTCTTGGCTCCAGAGGAGATGGTGTAGTTCAAAAGAGCTGATTAAATAGAGGGTTGAGAGCTTTCAATGCTTTTATAGTTTTTGAGCCTGCGAGCTTTGAACCTTATAAAATTTGAGTCTCTGCGGCTCCGCCACGAATAAAGAAGTCTTTACATTAAAGCGTAAGAGCTTGTTTTTTTATATCTCATTATGTTGAATAATGGGGCTATCAGTGCTGGATATCCAGCTCGCGTTTCTTAGTGTAAATAAAACGGATCATTTCATATTCGAAGGGCGAGCCTGTTTCGTGGTAGCGGAAAGCCGTGTTTGATCGTCTGTTCAAAGCGCGAATAGCGAGTTCTGCATATCCGACGGTTTGGGGGTTGTTCACCCCGAGCAGTCTATACATATGTTTCATCTGTATCAGTACGAGCATGAAATCTCCGCCGAAACCGACTGTGTCACGCACGTTGGACGGGCCGAATATCGGCATGACGAAATATGGTCCGTCACCGAAGCCCCATACACCAAGTGTTTGCCCGAAATCTTCTTTTTGCAGCGCGTAATTCGGGTTCTCAGAGGCCAGGTCCATGATTCCGGCGATACCGAGTGTCGAGTTGATGAGGAATCGTGACGAGGTGATGGCGCTTTTTTCGATTTTACCTTGCAACATGCAGTTCACAAGCGTTGGCAATTCATTCACATTCTGTATGAAGTTGGAAACACCTGAACGGACGGGAGAAGGCAATACGGCTTCGTACCCGGAGGTGACAGGGAGCATGAAATGCTCATCGAACCCTGCGTTGAAATTGTAGAGATGGCGGTTCATGGGTTCCCATGGATCGTATACCTCCATGAATTTCAGATCGTGTTGACGGGCTTCCGGCCAATGGTTGGCAGTTGTTTGGAATTTCGAAACGGGAAGATCGAGAGCCGGTTCAATATGAGTTGTCGTGGCTGCGCCACATGCGCCGAGAAACGACAGCAAGGCGAATACGAGGATGCATTGAAGGACTGCTGTGGGTCGCATCATGACTTCACCATCTCAAGCATGGACTCGACAAACGGACCAAACATTATGTTGCCGCAATGTCCGCCACTATAAAATAATTTCGCGCGGTTGCCGAAGACATTTTTGATGAAAGAGAGATCTTGCTCATTAAGTATGACGTCGTCACGATTGCCGATAAGGACGATTTTGTCCGTTTCTTTGAGATAGGTACGGATGTCATACAGGCTGCATTTCTTGAGCATGTCGTAGCGATCCATCGTTGGATATAAATACTGCAAATAGGGCAGAAGAAATTCTGTCATGTACTCTTCAAAGCTGATGTCGAAGGCTTCTTCGGCATACGGCATGAGCGATGTGCCTGTTGCGAGAGGGTAGGCATTGGGGGGAACTATATATCCGGCCTGCAAGCAGACATCGGAAGAAAATATCATGGATGATGACGAGACCCGGAAGTCCACGGCGATCAGCGCACGCAAATCTTCGTCTTTCAGGTCTACATGCGTAATCATTTCATACATGAAATCGTCGTCGAGGTCAGTGACGTCCGCACGTTCATAGTAGTTGGAGAAAATATTGACGAGTCGTTCGATCTCTTCGTGTTCCGTCCTGTCTCCAAGATTTTCGGGGGTGAGCCATGAATCAAGTCGGCCAACGGAGTGATAGAGGCTGACGGGCGGGTTGATCATGAGTGCTTTTCGGAAATTGAAGTCGCCGAGTTCTGAATCCTTGTGGGTAAGAAAGGCTGCATGCATTGCGCCGAGACTGTACCCCGTGATGAAATAGTCGGTTACTTCCCTCTCCTCTTCAATCTCTTTCTTGATCCAGAGCATTACCCTGTAAAGATCGTCCACATCGTGAGGCACATAACCCGGTGCGGCGAATTCAGAAATACTGACAATGAAATTCATATGCGTTGGCGAAGAAAGGGCCACGACATGGTACCCGGCCTGATAAAAGGCTTGAGTCAGAAATTTCATTTTCGAGGAATTGTGCTCGGCGCCTGTGCCCGCGATGATGAAAATAAGCGGAGCCTCGTCGTCTTGCAAAGCGGTACTGTAGTACATCTCATCGCTGTAGGAGAAGACGCTCGGCACTTGTCTATTCTTGATACGGAGCGAACGCAGTTTTGGTTTAACGGGGTCTTTTATTGCGTGGATAAGTTCCGGCGGAGTACCATACACGGTGGCCTGAAAGGGGTCGTCATAAGGGTACGCAACGCCGTCCGCAGCCAGAAGGTTTGCGGGAAATGTTAAGAGAGCAATAAACAGAAGTACAATTGTGCGCATAGAGGTATAAAATTAAAGTTATCAATAAAAGCCAGTTATTCATCATAGCGATATATTGATTATAATTTTTAAGCAAATGATGAGTATGTTTGTGCTGTGGTTTTTTCTGCGGTTTTGGATTTCCTTACTCTGGGGTGGATTGCAGTGTCCGGCAACTGTGCTACATGGTGGGGGCGAAATACAATAACGTCCATGATGCGTACCTCTGGAGAGTCAACACGATGCAATTTGTCACCACACATACTCGGACTGATTTTGATGCTTTGGCTTCAGTTGTGGCCTGTACATTTCTTTATCCGGGCGCCGTTGGAGTGCTCCCCAGTATGGTCAATCCAGAAGTGAAGCAGTTCTTGGCAATTCATCAAAATATTTTGAGAATTGTCCCCAGAAAAGGGTTTGATCTTGATGAAGTGACTTCTCTTATTGTGGTCGATGCAAACAACTGGAAGCGTTTGGACAAAATGGATTCTCTTGCTGAAAGAGAGGATCTTGAAGTCATTTGTTGGGATCATCACATGGAAGGCGTGACCATTGACAGCAGTGAAACCCATCGTGAAGAAGTCGGCGCAGCAGTGACCCTGCTTCTGGAAAAGATGCAAGAACGCGACACTCCGATGTCCCCCATGCATGCAACACTTTTTCTTCTCGGTATTTACTCCGATACAGGGTGCCTTCGCTATCCTTGTGTAACGGGCAGGGATGCGGCCATGGTGAGTTATCTCATCGAAAATGGTGCCGACCTCAACGTGGTATCAGCCTACTTGGATGACGCTATGGACGATGCTCACACCGAACTTTTTGGGAGAATTCTCGAAGAGTCGGAAATCATCAATGTTGGTACCGTGAGCGTGGGTATTTGTGCTTTGACAATTAATAATGGTATGACATCTCTCTCCTCGCTTGTTAATAAGTTCAGAGAATTCAGAGGGGTAGATGCCGCCTTTGGCATATTCCAGTCAGACTCGCAAAAGTGCATGATTATTGGACGGGGTAAGCCTCAGTTCATCGACATCGGACAAGTAATGCGGACATTGGGAGGAGGCGGCCATCCGGGTGCCGGTTCTGCAATCATCAAAGATGCCAGTCCGGCAGAAGCTGCCATGCAGGTTCAATCTCTTATAGATCGTGCTTGTAATAATGCAACCGAGGTCCGTGCGGTTATGTCCGATCCAGCCAAATTTATCGTGGAAGCCGACGCAACCATGGCTCAGGCTTCCGAAAAGCTTTCTGTTAAAAAGATTTCAGGGCTTATGATTTGCGAAAAGACGACTCTGATTGGCGGGTTGTCGGTGGTGGATTGCGCAAAAGCGGAAAAAAGCGGTCGGGCCGATGTGCCGGTCAAGGGATACGCCAGACGCAATATTTCGAAACTTGCCCCAAGTACTTGCTGTCGAGAGGCCGTGCTTCTTATGACCAAGGCAAAGGAAGGATTACTCGCTGTGGTTGACGGGGACGAGTTAGTCGGAGTTGTCACGCAAACAGATTTACTTTTGCAGGTATACGATTTCTAAGTGATATAGCGTAATAAATTTGGTGGATCTATATACGCCAAGGCTGTCAGCCGTTTTTTAGGATTTGATGAGCATCCCCTTTTAATGTATTGCGCCCCTTTAAGAAAAATGGATAACAACAACCAGTTGGGAAATTATGGAAAATATACCGAATTGTCCGAAGTGTCAGTGTGAGTATGTGTATTTCGACGGCAGCATTCTTGTTTGCCCGGAATGCAGTTTTGAGTTTCAAGCTGAAGACGTTGCAGAAAAAGTCTACAAAGATGCCAATGGCAATGTTCTGGTCGATGGGGACACTGTTGTCGTTATTCAGACTTTAAAGATTAAAGGCGCATCCTCTGATATTAAGAAGGGGACAAAGGTTAAGAATATCAGATTAGTAGAGCCAGATGATGGCGTTCATGATATTTCCTGTAAAATCCCGGGATTCGGCTCAATGATGCTCAAGACATCAGTCGTTAAAAAAAGTTCATGACTCTGAGGCGGTGAATAGAGCCGCTGGAAGACTGACGGAATTAGGCAGTTTATCGCTATTGAAAAAGCCCTTACATAATGTGTAAGGGCTTTTTCAATAGCCTTCTTTACAGGGCTTCTGGGATACAGCCATCTTATTGATTTTTTTTCTGGGGTGGATATGTGTTTTCGTTTTCTTTACACAACCACTTGGGGTTTGTGTCTTTAAGTGATCTTGATCAGTTAAGGAACAGAAGGCTCCATCGAAAAAATTGTCTTTTTGAGTCGTTTTACGTATTGTATAAATAGTGGAAAAAATTTCAAGCAGGGCATGGGAAATCAAGTGAATAAACTGGAATGGAGTCCTGAATTGAGTGTGGGGCAGAAGGATGTTGATGAACAACACAAAGAGCTTATCAGAATCGCGAATGGCCTGATTAATGCCGTGTCTATTGGGCGTGGAAAACGAACGATTCAGAATGTCGTGCAGAAGCTGCGGGAGTATACTGTTTTTCATTTCTCGAACGAAGAAGGAATGATGGAACAGATGCGGTTTCCTGAACGCGGGCAGCATGCGGCCGAACATTTGCGACTGAAACTTTTGGTGAAAAATTATCAGCGAAAATTGTATAAAAATGAAAATGTGAATGCTGAAGAAGTTCTCGATTTCATGAAAGACTGGTTGCTAGGTCATATCCTTACTTTTGATCGAGGTTTTGCAACGTATATTGTCGCTTTCAATGAAGCAGAGAAAGCCAAGGAATTTGATGCGCCAGAAGTTGTTGATGACGTGGACGGAAGTTCTTCCGATTTGTCTGAAGATGAATAACCAAGTGTGAGGGCTGGATGTTGAGAAGAAAAAAACGGTTCCTGCTGCTTGCCGCTTTGATGGTGTTGCTTGTGGGAGTGGTTTCCGTTTTTAGTTCTTATTCTCTTTATATGACTTCATTGCGAGAGCAGCGAATTCGACTTTATGAGCAGGTGACCAGCCAAGCCAGTCTAGCTACAGAATTGGGGTGGGTTGCACTCCGTCTTCAAGCAGAAGGAGGCGGGGCGACAGCAAGAGATGTCTTGTTGGAACATTTAAGCCGTGCCCACAAGAATGTTAAGGTCGAAAGTAGTTCTGGGGAATTCACGCTCGGCAAAAGAACAAAAGACCATCTCGAATTTCTTGTTGTGAACGGCCAGATTGTGGAAGAGGGCGCTTCTATAAAACAGCTTCCGATGCGTACTGCGTATGCTGAACCAATGAAAAGGGCTCTTGAAGGAGAGTCGGGTACGATTATCGGTTTGGACTATTCGGGTGTGGAAGTCTTGGCTGCATATACACCTCTCTCATTGCAATTTGGCATTATCGGTATGGTTATCAAAATTGATATCGAGGAAATTCGGGCTCCATTTATACGGGCTAACTTCATCGTTTTTGGAGTCGGCCTTGCTTTAACGATTGTTTTTCTTTTTATCTTTTTTAGATTGAGTGAACCTCTCATCAAGGAAATCGAGCAAAGCGAGAAGTCCTATCGAGATGTGGTTGAGGGTGCTCGCAATCTTATCCTCAGAGTCCGGGAAGACGGAATCGTCACTTTTGCCAACAATTATGCGAATGTGATGTTTCTTCAAGGCCAGGAGAGTCTCGTCGATCAAGATTTTTTACAATATATAGTTAAAGATGTTTCTGTGAGGGGGCAGGATGTTTTGATGGGGATGGTGAAGAGTCAAAAATTTCAATATGAAACGGAAGTTCGTCTTTCTGATGGAACTCAGAAATGGATATCCTGGGGGGCTCGTATTATTTCCGAAGCGGGGCAACCTGTCGAGTTTCTCTGCATAGGCAACGATAGTACCTCCGAACATCTCGCCAATGATGCCCGGAGAGAAGTGGAAGAGCGTTTCAGGGGGATTGCCAAAGCGTCGCCTGTCGGAATTGTTATTACAAACATGGAAGGGCATTTGCTCTATGCCAATGAACAAATGCATCGGTTGACGGGGGCGAGTTCTGTTGAATTGGCTGGACGGGGATGGATACAACGTATTCATCCTGATGAGCGTATCTCTATTCTTGATAGTTGGTTTTCTTCGTCGCGGGTGAGCAAACGGCGAAGAGAATTGAGGATGCTTTCAAACAAGAGGGATATATTTTGGGTTCTCGGTCAAATTGTCGAATTGAAAAATTCTAATAATGATATCGTCGGCAATGTTCTTACCTTTACTGACATAACGCAGATCAAAGAGGCCGAGCTTGCCAAAAGTCGTTTGTCCGCAGCGATTGAACAGGCCGGCGAAATGGTCATCATCACTGATTTAAGAGCGAATATAACGTATGTAAATCCAGCTTTTGAAGAAATGACAGGGTACAAACGTGAAGAGGTCGTCGGTAAAAATCCTCGAATTTTGAACAGTGGAGAACAGGACGCCGCCTTTTATGAAGATTTATGGGAAACTGTGACAAGTGGGAATGTTTGGAGTGGGCGCTCTTTGAATCTTAAGAAGAATGGGCAAAGGTATACGCAGGAGTTTAGCATTGGGCCTATTCGGGATGACCAGGGCAGTATTATCGGTTACGTCGGTGTTGCCAGGGATATTTCTGATCAACTTATTATAGAAGCGCAGTTGAGACAGTCGCAAAAACTGGAATCCATCGGTGAACTTGCTGCCGGAATAGCGCATGAAATCAATACGCCAACACAGTATGTTTCCAGTAATATACAATTTCTCAAGGATTCATTCGTCACATATGAAAAAATGCTCGATCATTGTCGAAAGCTTATCGAAAAAGTCTTGACGATGGAGGACGGGGCTTCGTGTGCGCTTCTTCATGATTTTGCGGAGAATCTTCTTGATGAAAAAGAACTGCAATATCTCAAAGAAGATATCCCTCAAGCGCTCAGCGAATCGGAATCAGGGCTCAAGCGGGTTGCGGAAATTGTTCGGTCTGTGAAGCAGTTGGCGCATCCGGGAGAGATGAATAAAAGTTATCATCGTTTAAATGAGATCGCCAAGGATGCGGTGACGGTTTCCGCCAATGAATGGAAGTATGTAGCTGAGATCAGTGCCGAATATGACGAGGATCTTCCTGCTGTTTATTGTCTCAAAGGAGAAGTGGGACAGGTCGTCCTCAATCTTATTATTAATGGCGCACATGCCATCGAGAAAAAGAAGGAAACCAGTGAGGAACAGGGCGTAATCTCCATAAAAACCTATCAATCTGGAAATATGGCTGTTTTGGAAGTCTCAGATACGGGAATTGGCATTCCTCAGGATGTCATTGATAAGATCTTTGATCCGTTTTTTACCACGAAGGAAGTTGGTAAAGGAACGGGGCAGGGGTTGGCTATCGCGCATAATGTCGTGGTTAATATGCATGGCGGCAATATCGATGTGCTGACGGAGCCGGGTGAGGGTACTACCTTTGTTGTCCGTTTGCCGTTTGGCCCAGAAGAAAACTAACTGTCCAGAACCCAGTCGTTTTCAAGCATGTCGACAGCAATTGTAACCACTTCTGGTGCGAATTCTACACCGCTGTTTTTTTTGAGAAAATCGATTGCCTTTTGACGGCCAAGGCTTTGCCGATATGGCCTGTGTGTCGTGATTGCATCAACGACATCGGCTACAGACAGAATCATTGATTCCAGCAACATTTGATCACCGAGCAGCCCATTCGGATACCCCGATCCATCAATGCGTTCGTGATGTTCGAGTATGATCCTCGATATGGGCCAATCCGTATCGAGTGTTTCAAAAATTTCCGCTCCAACCAGAGGATGTGCCTTTATCAAGGCGAATTCTGCATCATTGAGCTCTCCCGGTTTGTTTAGTATCCCGGCTGGGACGGCAATTTTGCCAATGTCGTGGACGAGGGAGGCAAGCCTGATAGCTTCGACTCGATCCCTTTCAAGCTCCAGGCGTTTGGCAATATTCGTTGCAATTTTGGCGACTCTGTCCATGTGCCCGGCTGTATATGGGTCCCTGAATTCAACCAGTCGAGTGAAAGCCCGTAAGGTCCCTTCAAGGCCTTTTTGGAGACGTTTGACCACAGCATATTCCTGGGTCGTTTTTGTCATATGGAATTGCTTGGCCCCTTCGGAAATGGCGGCAATGAGATCGTCTTTGCCACAAGGTTTGGTCATGAATCGAAATATGTCACCACGGTTGACTGCATTGATGGCGAGTTCAAGGTTAGCATATCCCGTCAGGACTATCCTGATGGTATCCGGGTATTTTTCTCGCACGATTGAAAGGAGCTCGACACCTGTCATGGACGGCATTTTGATGTCGGAAACGATAACCGCGAATGGACCTTCGTTTTCAAGGATTTCCAGAGCGGCCTTTCCCCCCGAGGCCGTGTGAATTTGAAAGTGTGTTCTGAGCGACCGACGATGGCTTTGCAGGATGTTCTCTTCATCATCAACCAACAATATTTTCATATGACTGTAATCTTTTTCTGTCTGCATTTATGCTCCAAGCTCTGGGACAAGGACTGTAATGGTTGTATTGATGCCTACTTCCTTTGCAAACATGTGTATTCGATCAATTTTCCCTTTGTCGAGTTCTAGGCTCTTTCGTAACAGCATGGCGCCTTGAGTTGAAATGATATCCTCGTGCAGGATCATACCGGGGCGTAATTCGTTGAAAGGCACTGTTTGAATTTCATATCGCGCTTCCACGCCGAGCATGCTTTCCAGATAATAAAGGAGTTCCGGGTCATAGACATCGACATTTTTTTCAAGCTGAAGAAAGGCTTTTTGCGAGTTCTCTGCACTTTGCAAGGCGAGGTCGTAATCAAGCGAAAGTCGGAGTATGCGTCCTCCAAGCGGAATATCTTCACCTTTCACAGGATCACGCGGCGTTCCTGATCCGTCAAATCCCTTAAGCTGGTACGCAATCATATCACCAATAGATTTGAGCCTTGGCAGTTTGGTGATCAGATTTTGGGCGATGACCGGGTGCATTTCAAACAGCTGCACCTGTTCTGGCGAGAGTTCTTTACCCTCACAGAGGGCTTCGATGGTCCCCGGAGGCAGAATGAGCGTGCCGAGTTGAGACAACATGGTTGCGATGTCATATCGCCAATTATCCTTAACACCCTTTTGTTTCGTCAAATAACGGACATACCGTCTGACTCGGTTGATACGTTCTCCGGCTTCTGGGTTAACCAGTGCTGTTATTTCGCTCAGCAATTCGACGCTGCCTTTGAGCGTTCGTTCAAGCAGCACTTTTTTTGCTGTGACCAGTTCATATTGTTTTACAGCATCTTTGACGTTGTTAACGAATGTATCGTTGTCACAGGGTTTTGTTAGAAACCTGAACACATTGCCGTCATTGACAGCTCTGATGGCGTTTTCTAAATCCGCATATCCCGTCAACATGAGGCGGGTTGTGTCTGGACTTTCTTTTTTGAATTCATTTAGGAATTCAATGCCGTTCATTTTGGGCATTCTGAAGTCGGAAACAACGGCTGCAAACGGTTTCTTCTTGTTGATATTAAGGAGGGCCATGGTCGGGTCGGTTTCCACCTCAATTTCATAGAGATCGCGCAGTTGGCGACGTAAGGCAGACAGGACGTTTGGCTCGTCATCCACGAGAAGGATTCGTACTGGCATTCTTGACTCCTATGCGATCAGTTCGTTGAGAATTTCAGGAGAAAAAGCGATGAGAGGAGGTTCACCTGGCCAATTGTCGTTGATGTGGGGCACCCATAAGGCCAATTTGTTTTGATCCAGAATTATAGGGGCAAGTTCTTTTTCAAATTTAATGCGTTCATACTGGTCGTTGAAGACGACGAAGTTGTGGTCAATGGTGTTTGCAATTGAGAGATACATGGCGACACTGTTGTCGACTTTGTTGAAGCCGTGATGATGCCCGATGGCATGCACCACGTTGCTGGACATACCCCAGAGTCCCATTAGGTACGCCCCTACTTCGGCGTGGGTTGTTCCGAAGATTTCTTTTTCTGCTGAGTAGATAGACAGGCCGTCGGGGACTGAAACGCGTGCAAGAACTTCTGAATATTTTTCAGGGAAAGAGTTGACCATAACCAATTTGCCAACGTCGTGGAGGAGACCTGCCATACGGCATTGAATGATGATGTTTTGGGGGGCCTCTTCATAGCCGGCAATGAGCCGAGCGATATTGGAGACTCTGAAGCTGTGCTCCCAAAGCAGGGAGAGCGAAAAGGCTGGGAGTGTCTTCTTTTCATACATGGTGAACAAGTGTGTCGAGAGAATGAGTGCTCGTATGGTGTCGAGCCCCAGCATGGTGATGGCTTTCTCGACTGAGTCAACTTGAGTGGGTAGCCCGAAGTATGGAGAGTTGATCAGTTTGATAATCTTGGTCACAAGTCCGACATCCTGCGTGATGTGCCCGGCGATGATGTCTATGGACGGTTCTTTTTTTCGTAGCTCAGCTTCGGTATTTTGGAAAACTTCAGGGATTACCGGCAAGGCGTCGACTTCAGTAACCAGTTGTAACATGCGTTCATCGGTCAATACTGCTTGAGAATGGAGTGCCCCTTCTATTCTGTTGATCAGGTAATCTGCTTCACAGGGTTTTGAAATATATTGGTGTACGGCTCTGATGCTTTGCATCACTTCATTCATATCGACTTGTCCTGAGAGCGCTATCCTGATCGTTTTTGGCGATAGATCCTTTACTCGATTCAGTAACTCTCCTCCATCGATTCCAGGCATGCGAATGTCCGAAACGATTATGTCGAATGTCTGCTGGTTCATGAGCGAGAGAGCGTCGGCGCCGTTCTCTACAAAGTGCATATCCCATTCTTTGTGTTTGTTTCTGAGCATGCGTTTGAGCGCGGCGAGAACATTGGGTTCATCGTCCACGAAGAGTATGCGAATCCGGTCATCCATCGGAGTCTCCTTGTGCTTTTATCGGTAATCGAAGGGTGAATTTGGTACCTATGCCCTCGTCGCTGTCGACGGTAATTGTTCCGTCGTGTCCTTCTTTGATGATGGAATAACTGATAGCCAATCCTTGTCCTGTTCCCGTGCCCACCTCTTTGGTGGTGAAAAATGGATCAAAGATTCGATCAAGAAGAGGAGCGGGTATTCCCGTTCCAGTGTCCTTGACGGCTATGATGACATCATCGTTTTCTTGTAAAGTCGTCAGTGTTATCGTGCCTTTTCCTTTAGTCCCCTTGAGTTTTGTAGAGACAGCGTGTGCCGCATTGACAATGAGATTGAGAAATACCTGGTTGATGTCATTAATTCTGCATTCAACCATAGGCAGAGTTTCATCAAGATCATAGACCAGTTCTGCATGATATTTCCACTCGTTTCGGCACACTATGCTGGTTTTTTTGAGAGATTCGTTGATATCAGCCATCATTTTTTTACGGTTGCCTGGGTGGGCAAAGCGTTTCATGGCTTGGACGATGTCTGTGATGTTTTGGATTCCTTCAAGAGATTGAGACAAGGCTTGAGGGACTTCTTCAAGGAGATAGTCCATGTCGGTGTTTTCCCCGTGTCTTTTGAGCTGTTCGACTATTTCAGCGTGTGCCAAGTCTCCTTCTTTCAGGCTGAATCGTTGAAATATATCGTAAAAGTGTCTTAAAGAGTTCATTGCAGTATTGATGAACCTGAGGTTTTCAGAAATGTATTGTGAAGGCGTATTGATTTCATGTGCGATACCCGCAGCCAAGTTGCCGACACTCTCAAGTTTTTGCGCCTGTACAAGTTGTCGTTCGACGGTTTTTCTCCGAGTGATGTCGAATATTATGGCAATATAATGAGGTCGGTCATTTATTTGGGCGTTGAGTACGGTCTTCATTATGGGGATGATCGTGTGGTTTCTCTTTTGTAGCGTGAATTCGGTGTGCAATGTCTTTTTGTCACCTGCAGGGCACTCATGCTCCTGTTTGCTTTTTTCGCAATGGCAGATGTATTTATAACATTTTTCGCCGACTATTTCTTCTGCGGGGATTCCGAGAAGTTCATTGCTCATGGAATTTGCCCATGTGATCGTGTGTGTTTTTTTATCGACGAATATGACAAGGGCTTCGATGCCGGTGAGAATGCTCTGAAGAAGTTTTTCATTTTTTACGAGAGCTGAGGCGTTCGCTTCTCGGATGGTGATGTTTCTAACAAGAATGAAGAACACAGCAGCGATCAAAATTAAGGCAAAGGCTCCTACACCAATCCATATGCGTAGTTGTAAGACTGGTTGGAAAAGAGTGTTGTAATCAAGGTAAAGGAGCAGAACCTTGTCGAATTTTTCTGAGGACAAATGAGAATGAGGCAGGGCGATGATTAATTCCTTGATCCCGTTGGCATTTGTTCGAACGAACGTCCGTTCTCCTCGTAATATCTTTTCCAATAACAGACGGTCCGGGAACTGCATAAATGGAGTGTGCAATGCCGTTGAATAAAGCATTGTTCCATTTTGGGTGAGGAGGTCGATTTGTCGAGCGTTCATGTTTTTGAGGTTCATGCCACCTCCCCTGACAAGGGATGCTACAGAACATACGGCCTGTATGACACCGACAACATCTTTGTGCGCGTTGCGAATTTTGATGGCAAGGCTCAGTTTTTGTTGCCCGTTGATATTTTGCATAAGGGTGAGGCCGGTTTCTTCATCAATCTTTTCTTGCAACTTGATTTTCTGAGATATGCCGTCGGTCGTTTCATCTGTGGAAACAATGACATTTCCCATGTTGTCGAAGATCGTAACTTTTTCGTAGAGGCGGTATCCGTATTCCGTTTCGAAAAATTGGATGAAACGACGCGTGAGAAGACTTTTGGTGAAGATCTCTTTCAATGGTTGAGAATACATGGGCGTATCCTTTATCGTAGAGATCAAAAAGAGCTTCAGGTCTTCTTCAATGAACGTGAAGTTGTTATGAATGTTGTTTGATATGAAATTTGCCACCAGCATCCCGTCATGCTCGACACGGTCTTTGAGAGTTTTATGGCTTTGCTGGTAAACCATGGCAGTTAGGCTGAACAGCATGAGGACAAAAACGACAATTCCTGTGATAAATCGGGTGGACAGGTACATACTAACGCCTTTGGTATTTCAGCTTTTGATTTTTTATTTTTGCTGGGATGAGCTGGTACGTCATATGATGCGACCCTTGGGCATTGACCACATCACCGAAGAGTCCAGGGAAAACAAATCCCGCTTCAAAGGTGTTCTTGATGGCGTCAGGAGACGCTCCATTTTTGCCGATAATCTGTGTGAGCAATGTGATAATATCGTAGCCGATGGCAGAGTATTGGCTCAGAGGGAGTCCGTATGTTTCTTCAAATCTTGTTCCAACATTTCCGAGGTAGGGAGAGGCTGGGTTATAGACGAGTGGCGCTGCAACATAGATCCCGTCAAAAATGGGATTTTTGAGATAGTGAGAGCTTGAAATACTGTTTGGACCGATAAGGGGCATATTGGGGTACTCTTCACGTATGGCCTTGGCCAACGGTTCAATATCACTTGGGAAGCACGTGAAACTGATGGCGTCGCAGTCGACAAAGGCTTTAAGCCGTTCGTGTAATGAAGGATTTATTTTGTTGTAGACAATCTTTTGTGTTGTCACTTCTTTTGTGGTCAGCAGCCTTGAGAGTTCGTTTGAAACAGAGTTTCCATATGCATTGTCGATGTTGATTAGTCCGAGTTTTCGGACCCTGAGTTTATCGACCAGAGGTAAAATGGCCCGGCCTTCATCCGAAGATTGAGGCCAATATCTGAATGAGTACGGTGCATTGTCCGTGATGCCTTCGCCTGTTGCCATGGTTGCTAATTGAATGGTTTTTAATTCTGTGGCGAGAGGAACAAGGGCTGCGGTTATATGAGTGTATATGGTGATGACAGCAGCGGGAGATTGCGCAGCGATTTCTCGAAATTGTTTTTTGGCCAGTTCCGGGTCCCCTTGGCAATCTT
This sequence comes from Pseudodesulfovibrio nedwellii, assembly GCF_027923765.1. NCBI lineage: Bacteria > Pseudomonadati > Thermodesulfobacteriota > Desulfovibrionia > Desulfovibrionales > Desulfovibrionaceae > Pseudodesulfovibrio > Pseudodesulfovibrio nedwellii. The sequence goes on from NZ_AP026709.1 coordinate 3,158,685, forward strand.
TATGTATCAATTCAATTTTTGTACCGAGGATACCCCCTTCTTCATTGATTTCTTTAATTGCCATCTGCATGCCGTTGAGCATTTCTACTTCTACTGAAAGCCGTTCGCCATTTTGATCTGTCAGGATCAAAATGGTACCAATTCGGAGAGATTCGGGTTGCGAACATCCTGTGATATTCAGGCCGAAGAATGCGGCCAGTAGTATTGTACATATAAATATCATGGACCGATTCATTCTGTTTCTCCTGTCTGACGTTCTTGTCAGAATGGCACAGGAGAGTCGGTTCGCAATTATTATTTCACTATAAACAACGGGCAATTCTATTTTGTGTTTGAAGAACCGTTGTGGCTGTCGTTTTCTTTGGGAAAATATTTTTTTCTTTTGCAAAACCGCAGTGGCCTGAATAAAAATATGAAGGCTTTTTCGGACTTAGCAACGGTTTGGCACCATTATTTTTCTTTTGTGTCCTTTTTCTCTCTGGGTGAATAATGCACTGATATTATGAGATTATTTTATTTGACCGCAAAAGTATGATGTTAATAGGCGGGGGGTTTGCTGCTCTCTATAGCCCACAAATATAAAGTTTTTTTGTGCTTTTTTGTGCCATACCTTGAGTAAGTCCGTGCGTGTTGTGTCTACTCTCATATTACCTCTAGGGGGTAATTGTGCCCATGTGGGCATAATAACATCTGTGGGAGAATGATGCATACTCAAATGACTGAGACAACGCCCCCAGCACTGTCTGCCGGACAGGCTTTTACCTTTGACGGGTTTGTGGAACTCGCAACTTGGTTTCATAATTATCCTGCCCCTGGGTTATTACTGGGCGGGTATATGGTTGAAGAGGCCAAGCGACATATCCCTGAAGGTGTGTTGTTTGATGCCATTTCCGAAACTTCCTGGTGTTTGCCGGATGCCGTGCAGTTGTTGACACCCTGTACCATCGGCAACGGCTGGCTGCGGGTTCGGAATACCGGCGTGTATGCAGTTTCATTATTTGATAAGTTCACTGGCGAAGGCGTTAGGGTACGACTTGACCCGAGTAAGCTGACATGTTTCCCACACACCTTGTGCTGGTTGATGAAAACCAAGCCCAAGCAGGACCAGAATTCCAAGGAATTGCGGCGGGAAATTCGTGATCATGGTCTAGAGATGTTGTCGGTCGAAAACGTGTTGATCAAGCCGGACGTTGTTGCCAAACGGAGCAAGGGTACCATTGTCCTTTGTCCGATTTGTGGTGATGCCTATCCTGAATTTCATGGTGCGATTTGTCGTTCCTGCTCCGGGGATTCTCCGTATGTTGGTGACAGAAGTCTGCCGGTTGCCACTGACATCGAAACAGCCATTCCTTCAACTCCGCTTGAAGAAAGCGTTGGCAAGACTATCGCGCACGATATGACGCGCATTGTCCCCGGCGAATCCAAGGGTGTTGAATTTTCCCGTGGCCATGTGGTCACTGCTGGGGATGTCTGCCGGTTGCAGCAGATGGGGCGTTTTAATTTGTATGTGGATCAGGAGGCGCCGACAGGTTTTATTCATGAAGATGATGCGGCCAGGGCCTTTGCAAAGGCAATGTGCGGCGATGGTGTCGTGGCCGAAGGTGATCCCCGTGAAGGGCGGGTGAACCTGCTGGCTAAACGGGACGGAATGCTCGTGGTGAACGAACCCTTGCTGACAGCTTTCAATTCGTTGGGCAGTGTTATGGCCGCCAGTCGTCACGGTTACAGTTTGGTCCGCAAGGGCAGAAGGGCTGCCGCCACCAGAGCTATCCCTCTTTTTCTCGAACAATCGATTTTTGGGCGGGCACTCGCCATCCTTAATGATGCTCCGCTGTTTTCTGTTGCCCCGTTGAAGAAAACCAAGGTCGGTTTACTCGTTACCGGTAACGAAATTTTCAAGGGATTGATCAAAGATCGGTTCGCCGAGGTCCTGGAAGCCAAGGTCGTCAATCTTGGTGGTTCTATTATCGAGACATTGATTCGGCCTGATGACGCCAGTGAAATAGCTGGCGCGGTCCGTGGTTTGGAAAGGCTCGGATGTGATTTGATTATCACCACCGCCGGTCTGTCCGTGGACCCGGATGATGTTACACGACAGGGACTGATTGCTGCCGGATTGACAGACATGGTGCACGGAATGCCGGTTTTGCCTGGTGCCATGACCTTGGTCGGGAGTATCGGCAATGCCCGTGTGCTTGGCGTTCCGGCCTGCGCCCTTTTCCACAAGACAACCAGTCTGGACATATTGTTGCCCAGGCTTATGGCTGATTTGCCCATCGCTCGTGCTGATTTCGCGAAGTTGGGCAACGGAGGAATGTGTATGGAGTGTACCGCCTGCACGTTCCCCAAATGTCCTTTTGGGAGGTAAGCTATGCTGAAATCCGAAATGATCGAATCCGCCAGTGCCGCTACAGGCGTTGGTCCAACTATCGCTCCCACGCTCGGTCCCATCATGCGGATGCATTTGTGGGTCGAAACTAAAGAAGGTGTTTTGTTCGGCCTTGGACGTTTGCAATTGCTTCGTCAGGTCGAACGTTGCGGGTCCCTCAAAGCCGCCGCCGAATCTTTGGGAATGTCCTATCGTGGAGCTTGGGGAAAGATCAAAACCACCGAAGAATTGATCGGTCGAAAACTTATTGAAAGGGCCACGAGCAGACGGGCCGGATACCACCTTACGCAGTTCGGATGTGGTATCGCGAAGGAGTTCGATAAATGGTACCAGGATGTCGAATCTTATGCCCTCTCCAAGGGGCAGGAATGTTTTCCTTTTTCTCTTGAAAAGTATGAGTGAAAAATGTCCTGCGTCTTTTAATATGTTAAATATAACATATTGATTTAATTGAATTTTGTGCTACGGTAATTGCACTTGAACATCCCGTTTGAGAACAACACTGCCGAGCGCAACGGAGCGCGGCAATTATCAAGGAGGCCATAGGTATGAAACTCGACCGCCGAAGCTTTATTAAGCTCGCAGGAACCAGCGCGGCGTGTCTCACCCTCGGGCAGCTCGGAGTGAGTCTCACTCCGGTCAAGGCCTACGCCGGAACGTTAAAAATTTCGGGTGCTAAAGAGGTTGTGACTGTTTGTCCGTTCTGTTCGGTGAGTTGTCACGTTATCGGGCATGTCAAGAATGGCAAGCTCGTCAACGCGGAAGGTGATCCGGATTATCCGATCAATGAAGGCGCACTCTGTGCCAAGGGCGCGGCCATGTTCAGCATGACCACCAGCCATCATCGTCTGCAAAAGCCCCTGTATCGCGCTCCTTATAGCGACAAATGGGAAGAGAAGAGCTGGGACTGGATGCTGGACCGCATTGCGCGCCGCATCAAGGACACTCGTGACAAGGATTTGATTTTAAAGAACAAGAAGGGTGACACCGTCAACCGACTTGAATCCATGTTCCTGCTGGGCACGTCCCATGCGGGTAACGAAGAATGTGCACTTGCCCATCAGGCAATGCGCGGCCTGGGTGTTGTCCACATGGACCACCAGGCAAGGATCTGACACAGCGCAACTGTTGCGGCTCTGGGAGAGTCGTTCGGACGCGGTGCGATGACCAACCACTGGATCGACATCAAGAATGCCGATTCAATCCTTATAATGGGCAGTAATGCTGCCGAACATCATCCGATCTCATTCAAATGGGTGTTACAAGCCAAGGACAAGGGCGCCACTGTTATGCATGTGGACCCGAAATTCTCGCGCACATCTGCCAGATCGGATTTCCATGTTCCCTTGCGGTCCGGTACGGACATCGCTTTCCTCGGGGGCATGATCAAGTACATTGTCGAGAACAAGAAATTCTTCCATGAATACATCACCGAATACACCAACGCGTCATTGATCGTTGGCAAGGATTTCGGTTTTGAGAACGGCTTATTCACCGGTTACGATGAAAAGACCCGTACGTATGACAAGTCCAAATGGGGCTTTGAGATGGATGCTAATGGTGTTCCCAAGCGCGACAAGAGCTTGAAGAATCCCCGTTGCGTATTCCAATTGCTCAAGAAGCATTACTCTCGTTATGACGTCAAGACGGTTTCCGAGACCACCGGTGTGTCGGCTGACGACCTGATGAAGGTTTATGAGAACTTTGCTGCGACCGGTCGCCCGGACAAGGCCGGTACCGTCATGTACGCTTTGGGTTGGACCCAGCATACTGTCGGCGTGCAGAACATTCGTTCCGCAGGTATCATCCAGCTTCTGCTCGGTAACATCGGCGTTGCTGGCGGCGGTATCAACGCTCTGCGCGGCGAACCCAATGTTCAGGGTTCCACTGACCACACCCTGCTGTATCACATCATTCCCGGTTATATGGCCATGCCGCACAACGGCTGGCAGACCTATGATGAATACATCAAGGGCAACACGCCTGTGTCCAATGATCCGCAGTCTGCCAACTGGTGGCAGCACAAGCCCAAGTACTTTGCCAGCCTGCTCAAGGCTTGGTACGGCGATAACGCCACCAAGGAAAACGGCTTCTGTTATGAGTATTTGCCCAAGATCGAGAAGGGTGAAGATTACTCGTACATGTATCTGTTTGATCGCATGTATCACAACAAGATTCGTGGCGGTATCATCATTGGTTTGAACCCCATGAACAGTGTGCCTAATACCAATAAGGTCAGAAAAGCACTGGACAATCTCGACTGGCTTGTGACTTCCGAGTTGCACCATTCCGAGACCACGGATAACTGGAAGCGTCCCGGCGTTGATCCTAAGAAGGTCAAGACCGAAGTCTTCCTGTTGCCTTCCGCTCACAGGTTGGAGAAAGACGGTTCTGTCACCAACTCGGGTCGTTGGTTGCTCTGGCATTACGCCGCAACCAAGCCCGCGTTTGAAGCCAAGCCTTTCGGGGACATGTTCTGTGGCATTATGAAACGTGTGCAGAAGCTTTACGGGAAAGAAGGCGGCAAGCTGCCTGAAGCCCTGACCAAGCTCGATTATCCTGAAAAGTATGATCCTGAAGAGCTGTGTGCACGCATCAATGGTCGTTTTACTCGCGATGTTGAGTTCAAGGGAACGAAGTACAAGAAGGGCCAACAGGTTCCGACTTTTACTGCTCTGGCCGACGATGGTTCCACCAGCAGTTTGAACTGGTTGTACGCTGGCAGTTACACTGAAAAAGATGGCAATAAGGCCAAACGTCGCAGCACTGAACAGACCGCTATGCAGAAGAACATTGGTCTGTTCCCCAAATGGGCATGGTGTTGGCCGGTTAATCGTCGCATCCTATACAACCGTGCTTCTGTCGATCTTAACGGCAAGCCTTACAACAAGGCCAAGGCTGTTATCGAATGGAAAGATGGCAAGTGGATCGGTGATGTGCCTGATGGCGGCTGGCCGCCGATGGCTACCGGCAAGGGCAAGAATCCGTTCATTATGTCCAAGCATGGTTTTGGTCAGATATTCGGTCCCGGCCGTATGGACGGTCCGTTCTCCGAACACTACGAACCGGTTGAAACACCTGTGAAGACGAATATGTTCTCCAAGCAGCTCAGCAGTCCGGTTTACAAGTTCGTTGACTCCGAGATGGATAAACTGGCTGCTCCGGCAGATCCCAAGTATCCCGTCGTGCTGACGACTTACAGCGTAACCGAACATTGGTGTGGTGGCGGTGAAACCCGTAACATTCCGAATCTGCTTGAAGCCGAGCCGCAGCTCTACGTTGAGATGAGCCCGGAACTGGCGCAGGAAAAGGGCATCAAGAATGGTGATGGTGTGATCGTCGAGTCCATTCGCGGTCGTGTCGAGGCTTTTGCCATGGTCACGATCCGCATGCGGCCTCTCAAGATTCATGGACGGACTATCCATGAAATCGGCATGCCGTTCTGCTTTGGCTGGACGACCCCGGGAACCGGTGATTCCACGAACAGGTTGACACCGTTTGTTGGTGATCCGAATACGACCATTCCCGAATTCAAAGCCTGCTGCGTAAACATTCGCAAGGCCAACAAGCTCACCGAGCTGGCAACCTAAAGGAGTACGCCATGCCCAAGACGATATTAGTCGATACGTCCCGCTGCACAGCGTGCCGCGGTTGTCAAATAGCCTGCAAGGAGTGGCATGAGCTGCCTGCCAACAAGACCACGCAGTATAAGTGGGGCAGCCATCAGAATCCGCAGGATCTGAATGCCAATAACTATAAGCTCGTTCGTTTCAACGAGCACCTCGAAGATGGTAAGGTCCGGTGGAACTTTTTCCCTGACCAGTGCCGCCATTGTGACCTGGCTCCCTGCAAGGAAATGGGTGACATGTATATTGAGGAAGCCATCGTCAAGGATGAGGAGACCGGAGCGGTCATCTTTACCGATAAGACCAAGGGCTTCACCAAGGAACAGTACGAGGAAATCAAGGAAGCCTGTCCGTACAACATTCCGCGTCGCAATGAAAAGACCGGGGTCATGGCAAAATGTACCATGTGTAATGACAGGATTCATAACGGAATGCCGCCGGCATGCGTCAAGGTGTGTCCCACCGGCGCTATGCAGTTCGGAGAGCGGAGCGATATGCTCAAGCTCGCGAATGCCCGGTTGGCAACATTGAAAAAGGAATACCCCAAGGCGCGCCTTGCTGATCCTGACGAAGTGAACGTCATCTACCTGCTTATTGACGACCCCGAGAACTATCATGAGTTCTCCGTTGCTCAGGCAAAGGTCGGTCCCATGAGCAAGAAGCAGTTCCTCGCAACATTGGCCAGACCCTTCAGGGCGATGAAAGCGTAACAATTAATCCTCTCCACTTGATGGGGCGGGATGCCGATGCACGGAGCATTCCGCCCCTATCAGGTAGGGTGCATGGAGCACTTCATGAGCAATGTATCTGCCAGCAAGGCGGTTGAAACGACCCTTGAGTCCATTCGTAAACGTACTCCGGCCTATGGTCAGCTCGCTGATCGGTTTGGGCAGGTTTTTCTAGCTGTCGCCGGATTGCGTGACGACCTGATGAAAAAAGGGGTAAGTGTACCTGACATCGATCCTGGCAGGATTGCTGCCGGGGCGCCTGTTTTGGCGGGAATAGATATGACCAAGTGGGGCGTGAATTTGACCGATTCGGCCAAGGTCTTGCTTCCCATCTTGTCAGAAGTGCTTGAACTGGATGAAAAAACGCAGAAATCTCTGACGGGCCATCTGGCAACCCCCGATATTGTTTCGGGACTTGCCCAGGCTCGAATTGAGGGCGATTGGAAGCACTTTGAGAACACCTCCGTATGTCCAGAAATCGTGTCGTCTGACACGCTCTTGTATATTTCAGAGATTGTTTCCGCACCTGTCCTTTGTGCTATAGTCGAAACTCTGGGTGAGTCCCTTTCTTCCCTGACTTGGGAGCACGGGCATTGTCCCGTGTGCGGTTCCTCGCCTTCCATTTCTCACCTTTCCCCTAAAGAGGTCACAGATCTTGATCAGTTGGTGGGGGGTGGCGGCAAGAAGTTCCTTCATTGCTCCTTATGTGGTCATGACTGGCGTTTTCAGCGGAATGCGTGTCCATCTTGCGGCAATGATGACAATGAAACCCGTGAAGTTTTTTATGTTGATAACACGAAATATGAACGCATCGAAGCGTGTCATAAATGTGGCAAGTACCTGTTGAATATTGATCTGCGCGAATGTGAACCGCGTCCGAATTTGGATGCCATTCAACTGGGACTTATCCATCTTGATATCTATGCCCATGAGAACAAATTGAGTCCTATTACTTCGACTTTGTGGAATACGCTTGAATAACGGATCGGAGACAGGTCATGCCGCATGTTAAATTGTATGCATTGAAGAATGAAGCCGAAGACTGGCGGCAAGAGGATATTGAGCCTGTCCAATCGGTACAATTGGCCTGCCCGGTTACTCTTCAGCAATTTGCCGGTGGCAAGCTCTCCTTCAAGGAGGGGCTTGTCGCCGTGGAGTCGGATATCAGTGTCGTCGTGAATGGCCGGGAGTTTGGTCTGCTGACACGGACCCCGGGCGATGATTTGCCTTTGATCGTGGGGCACCTCTTTACGTGTTCCATGATTCGAGAAAGTGCGGACGTGCTGGATTGTTCTTTCCATTATAGGTCTTCTTCCCGTGCGGAAGTAACGCTTAAAACCTCTGATGGTATTCATCGTATATTCCCGTCGCCGAGGCCTGCGCATATCACGCCAGAACGGCTTTTTGATCTGAAGCAAACTTTTGAGCGACGGCAGAATTTGTACAAGAATACCCGTTCGACCCATGCCGCAGCGTTGTTTTCCATAGATGGCGAGTTGATTGCTTTTGGTGAAGACGTGGGGCGTCACAACGCTTTTGATAAGGCTATCGGGCGGGCTATTCTGGAAGGGACTCTGGATCGGGTGAATATTGCCATGTTGTCATCACGGCTGGCACTTGAGTTGACCCTTAAGGCTGCAACTGCCAATATTCCCATTCTTTGTGGATTTTCTGCGGCGACCAGCTCTTCCATCAATTACGCTGAACGGAATAATATCACTTTGGCCGGACGTATTAGAAAGGATACATTTGACGTGTATTCCAATGGTTGGCGTTTTCAATAGTTTTTTTGAGTAGTTGAGGTGCCTGATAAATGTCCCAAAAGCCTGTACACGGCTTCACTGCCTGACAGGATTGCCGGTGATATAGATTCGGTCGGGCACGTTACGCCACGCTGGACAGGCTCTAAAGTCCGTTCTCAATGACTCTCGCCGAAGGCGCACCTTTCCAATAAAAAGGGCCGTCCCAAGACGGCCCTTCCTTCTTTAATCAAAAGCAATAAAAAACTAAATATGCGACACAACCTTCCCCAGAAAGTCTTTGAGGCGAGGGTTGTCAGAATGAGCAAAAAATGTCTCCGGGTCTGTATCAACCTGGACTTTACCCTCATCAATAAAGATAACACGATCAGCCACTTCTTTGGCAAAACCCATCTCATGCGTTACAACTATCATGGTCATACCTTCGCGTGCCAGTTGTTTCATGACCTCAAGCACCTCTCCAACCAATTCCGGGTCAAGAGCAGAAGTCGGTTCGTCAAACAGGATCGCTTTGGGCTGAAGAGCAAGAGAACGAGCGATGGCGACACGTTGTTTCTGTCCGCCGGAGAGCTGTTCCGGGTAGTTCCCGGCTTTGTCTCCCAATCCGACTTTTTTCAGAAGGTCCATGCCGAGCCTCATGGCATCAGTTTTGGACATGCCACGGACCTTGATCGGTCCGAGTGTAACATTGTCTAATACGGACATGTGCGGGAACAGGTTGAACTGCTGGAAAACCATGGTGGCTTCCGTTCGGACCATGTTGATATCTGTTTTGGGGTCCATGATGTCGAACCCATCCACGATGATGGTGCCGGAAGTCGGTTCTTCCAACTTGTTGATGCAGCGAAGTACTGTGGATTTACCGGAACCGGATGGACCGATAATGACCACGACCTGTCCTGCTTCAACGTTTATGTCCACGCCTTTAAGGACTTTGAGATCGCCAAAACTTTTGTGAAGATTTTTTATTTGGATCATATGATTTCTCTATTTGCCCACGGCTGCCAAACGATTTTCAACAATTCTAAGTGCTTTGGCAATACTCATGGTCATGACAAGATAGACTAGGCCGCAGGTGAGGTAGACCTCAAATGAACGGAAGTTGACGGCCACGATTTCGTCTCCGGTGCGAAGCAGTTCGCCTACACCGATGATCATCAGCAGGGAGGTGTCCTTGAGGCTGATGATGAACTGGTTGCCAAGGGGCGGGATCATGCGGCGGAGGGCCTGGGGCCAAATTACGTAGCGCATGGTCTGGAAGCGATTCAAGCCGATGGAACGACCTGCTTCACCTTGCCCCGGATTGATAGATTGGACCGCGCCTCGCACAATTTCAGCAATGTATGCGCCGGAGTTGATGGCGATGATGATAATGCCCGCAACAACAGCCGGTATGCGTATACCCAGAGCCATGGGGATACCGAAGTAGAGAAACATTGCCTGAACGAGCATGGGAGTGCCACGTATGGTTTCGACATAAATGCCGGCCAGTTTACGCACAAAAATATTTCGGGATAGTTTCATCATGCCAGCTGCGACACCGAGGATGAAACCGAAAAACAGACCGCCCACGGTCAGGATAACGGTCATCTTCGCGCCCCCCATGAGCAGGGGCAGAGATTCTATCATTACGGACGGTTCGAATTCAAAAGCCATAATATCACCCTGTGTAAGAAAAAACAGTGGGGGCGGCTTATGCCGCCCCCAGGGATAAAACAAGTATTGTTAGAGACTAACGGGGATCAACACCAAACCATTTCTTGTAAAGAGTGCCGTATGTGCCGTTGGCCTTGAGTGTTTTCAAAGCAGCGTTAACCTTGGCAACCAGTTCGGACCCCTTGGGGAAGCCGATGCCGTAAGGCTGACCTGCGTACAGATCGCCGACGATTTTGACTTCGTCCTTGCCGCGTTTGGATACGAAAGATTCGACAACAGGCTTGTCAAACATGACTGCATCCACGCCGCCAGTCAGCAGTTCCATGAACATGGCATTGTCATTGGGGAACAGTTTTACTTCTTTGGGGTTGGCGTTTTCCTTGAGGAACTCAACACTGGTGGTTCCCTGCTTGGTTGCGACAACTTTACCATCCAGGGTCTTGATGTCCTTGATGGTTTCATCGTCGGACTTCACGAGAAGGAGGAGACCTGAATCATAGTAACCGTCAGAAAAATCGATGACTTCTTTGCGTTTGTCGGTGATTGACATACCGGCAATACCAGCGTCGAGCTGTGCGGATTGCAGGCCGGGAACGATACCTTTGAAAGCCATGGGCTGCAGATCATATTGTACGCCGATTTCCTTGGCAATGGCAGCCCAGATTTCAACGTCGAAGCCGGTGTGTTCGCCGGTTTTGGGGTCTTTGAATTCAAACGGGGGGAAGTTGGTGTCTGTGGCAACAGTGAGATTGCCTGCAAAAGCTGTGGTGATCATGGACAGGGCGATCGCCAAAGCAATGAAGAGAGTCATAGTCCGTTTCATAATTTCCTCCTAAATGGGTATGTCCGTCCGACATGATCTGTCGGGCGAGAGAGTCCGGAATGGGCATAGACCCAATCTTGGATTGAGCAGAGTCCTTGTGCCCTGAATATCGGAAAAAATCAAGTAAACGTTGTTTTGAAGTGCTTTTTGGGCGCAGTTTATTCCGAGGAAAAATGCAAAATATGAATATTCATCGGAACGTTTTTGACTAAAAGTTCCATTGAAAAACAGAAAAAAGTTGTTTTCTTTGTGAAACAAACTGAAATATTTGATCCAATTAGAATGAATATCCGGTTACCCCGTAGCAGGAAATAAGCCACAGACAGACGATTCTTCTCCCTTGATTGCGCGTTATCCCTTTTGTGTCAGAGTTTGGTATACTTGTAACTTTTCTACCAAAACACTTTTTCAAATGGAGTTTTTTTTCGAGGATGGAGGGAAATATGACGACATCACGAGCTTTGATAGAGTAATTCATCGTTTTGGGTGAAATTGATTTATTATATCGGCAAGATACATTCTTGGCTATGTAGTTGGTGGACAAGATACGACTCAAAGAGATGCTGATTTCTAAAGGGATTGTTCTTTTGCCATTTCATTTGTTAATATTCTTTATTCGTGGCGTGTCCCTTTTTTATATTTATAAAACGAAAGTGCGTGTTCATGCTCAGTGCCTTGAAGCGATCAAACCATGTAGTAGCAATCTTCACAGCCTTTGTGAGTGTCCTTTTTTGGATGTTTGCGAGCTTTCCTGCCATGGCAAGTGGCGAAGAAATTCCATGGTGGCCCATTCAGGTTAAGAGTTTTTATGGTGCGTATGATGTTACTGCAAAGAAAGCCGGACGGGCCTCGACAAGTCTTAACCGTCCTAAACTTGAAGAGTGGCTTTCTCCAGCCCTAGCCGATTCTCCTTACGTCATTGGCGTTTGTCTTCCTCATTTTAAAGACCATTATTGGACTGCCGTAAGTTACGGCATCATCGACGAAGCTAAAAGGCTTGGTGTTTCCATTAGACTGGTGGAAGCTGGGGGGTATGGAGAACTAGAGAGACAGCAATCCCAGATGCGGAAATTTGTCAAAGAGCATGTCGATGGCATTGTCTTGGGAGCCATCAGCTACACCGGGAATGACTGTGATATTGCGCAGGCTAGAAACGCTGGTGTGCCTGTCGTGGAAGTGGTCAATGATGTCCATTCGGCAGATGTCTCGGCCAAGGCATTGGTTTCATTTTATGAAATGGGCTATTTTGCGGGTGAGTATGTCGCTGAACATGCAGAAAACGCTGGGTTGGATACCGTCTCAATTGCTTTTTTCCCCGGCCCCAAAAAATCAGGATGGGCGCCTGAAACCTTAGCCGGTTTTGAGGATGCTTTACGGTATTATCCTGGGAAAGTGGATATACTGGATGTGCGTTATGGAGATACGGGCCATGATGAACAACGTGCTTTGATTGAGGCGAGTCTCAAAGCTGTCGGTCCCGCCCATTACCTTGTAGGTAATGCCGTGGCTGCCGAAGTGGCCCCAGAAGTCTTTGCGCGGTTAAAAATGGGACAAGAGACGACTGTCGTCGGGACATATCTGACCCAGGATCTTTATGAGCAGATTCGTCAGGGTGACGTGGCTGGCGCTCCTTCTGACCTGATGGTGTTTCAGGGACGTATGGCCGTGGATATGATGATTCGTTTGCTCAATGGTGAGAAAGCCGGCCAAGATTTTCCATTTCGATCCGGGCCGTTTATTCCCATGGTGACGTCGGCCAATATCGACAATTTCCCTTTTGAAGGGTTGTTTGGTCCGCGTGGTTTTACCCCCGCTCTTTCTCTGGAAAAAGGGCAGTGACGCATGATTCGAAACATGAAGATTCGTAATAAGATGTTTGTAGCGTATGCCTGCGCTTTTTTGCTCATTTTCAGTGTGGTCGGAATTGTTATTTATGCCTTGGTGACCAATATTATTCAGGAGTCCATTGAGAGTGAGTTGAGTCGTACTACCGAGATGATCCAGAACATGGTGCATACGACAGCCGATGTTTCCATCAAAAATTATATGCGGGCGGTGGCTGAAAAAAATCTCGAAGAGGCGAAACAACTTTACCGCCAAGTGCGGCGTGGGCGGATAACCGAGCAAGAGGCAAAACAGCGTGCCCGAGAAAGTTTTTTGAGTCAGACCATTGGCACGACCGGTCGGATCTACTGCCTCGACAGTGATGGCATTATGGTTGTTCATCACAAACACAGTCTTCTTGACGTGGATTTGTCGGGTCTGCCTTTTGTCAAAGAACAGATACGGCGCAAAACTGGATATATTGAATATGACTGGAAGGAACCTTTTGAAAAAAAGGTGAGGCCCAAAGCTGTGTTTATGGCTTATTTCGAACCGTGGGACTGGATTATCTCAGTGTCGAGTTATCGTGATGAGTTCATTCAGCTGATTAATGTTGAAGATTTGAATAAAAGATTGTTTTCGTTAGGTTTTGGCAAGTCTGGGTACCCTTTTGTTCTTGATTATGACGGTAAAATGCTTCTTCATCCCTATTTGGAAGGGAAGCATTATGGAGAATACGGCGACCCAAAGTTGAGCGCTATAGCCCGTCGTATAGTTGAAGAAAAAAATGGTCATTTTGACTACCTTTGGAAAAATCCGGGTGATACAGAACTCAAGGAAAAAGTTGTGTATTTCATGGATATCCCGGAAATGGGATGGGTTGTTGCCTCGTCGAGTTACTATGAGGATTTTCAGGCTCCGCTTGAAGCCGTCAAATTCATCTTCATCGGTGCACTGCTGGTGGGGTTGTTGTTCATGGTGCCTATTTCCATGGGCATCGGTTCATTGATTACCCGCCCCTTGAATGAGCTGCAGATTGATCTGGCTCGGGCAGCTGATGGTGATTTTTCCGTACGTATGCGTCAATTTTCCAATGATGAACTTGGCATTCTGGTTCAGTATTTCAATACGTTTATGGAAAAACTCGAAGAGTATAGCAGTTCGCGTGAGAAAGAAATTGCGGTTCGTAGAGATGCAGAACAGAAACTCATTGCCATGGATAGGGCGAAAACGTTGTTTTTGGCTTCGGCTTCCCACGAACTGAGAACGCCACTGACATCAATACTCGGTTTTCTTAAGCTTATGGAAAAGAGTTTTCAAAAACAGTTTCGTTCTCATATTGAAACTTTGGCGAATGGCGAAGTGCAGGCAGAGAGGTTTGCTAGGAATTTGTCTATCGTTCGTATTGAAGCGGAGCGACTTGGGCGACTCGTCAATGATTTGCTTGATATGAGCAAGATAGAAGCCGGGAAGATGGAGTGGCGCGATCAGACTTTGTTGGTTCAGGATATCATTGTTCGCGCGGCAGAGTCGGTCGCTGGAAGGGCTGAGGCAACTCCGAAGGTGGATTTTGTCGTCAGAACTCCTGAGAGTGATGCGGCTGTAAATGTGGATGCCGACAGACTTCATCAAGTATTAATCAATCTTCTGGATAATGCCTTTAAATATACAGAATTAGGCAGTGTTACGCTGTCTGCAGTTGAGGCCGAAGGTGTTAGCCATTTTTCTGTGTGCGACACAGGTCGAGGAATTTCCGAAGATGATCGGGAAAAAATCTTTGATATTTTTTATCAGGCGCACGATGTAAATAAGCGTTCAAGCCAAGTTCTTGGAACCGGTCTCGGGCTGGCTATCTGTCAGCAGATCGTGGAACATTATGGCGGGAAGTTGAAAATGATACCCGCTGAGAGTGGTGGGAGCTGTTTTATCTTTTCAATACCGCTTTCAGACAAGGAAATCGTGTAACCTGCGTTGGTTTTGGCAATCAATCCATGAGCGTGAACGGGATGGAAATGGTGAAGGTGCTTCCTTCTCCTTCGGTGCTTTCGACACGAATTAATCCCCCCAGTTTTTCGGTGAGATATTTGGAGATGGTCAGGCCAACGCCGGAGCCACTCAGTCGTTTTGTCATGACACGTTCGCCAATTTCAAAGGATTTAAAAATGCTTTGTAGCCGGTCTGCCGGAATACCTACCCCTGTGTCTGAAATTGTGAACCTGAGCATGATTTTATTCGATGCTGTCCCGGCGAAGTTTTCCGGGTCGATGCGAACATCTAAAGAAATCTTCCCTTTTTCCGTGTATCGAAAGGCGTTGAGCAGTACGTTGCTGAGAGCCTGAGCGGTCTCAATGGGGGCGCCATGAATCGTTTTTGGGATATCTGCATGAATCGTGAATTCAAATTCAAGATTCTTTTTTTTGGCGTACGAGGAAAAAATAGCAGCCTGCTGGGAAAGAGCCTTTTTTATGTCGAATGTCTTGAAGGTGATGTCGACAGCATCTGACTCAAGCGTAGTTAGATTCAAAAGTTGATCGAAGAGATCGGTCAAGTGGACTGCGCCGTCGTTGATAGGTCCGAGCAGTTCCAGATGTTCCGGGTCCTCGTCCATTTCCAGCAGGAGACTGGACAATCCCATGATGTGGTTGAGAGGTGTACGCAGTTCGTGGCTGATATTTGCCAGGAATGCAGATTTTGCTTTGCTTGCTTCGTCCGCCTTTTCTTTGCTGAACTTTAATTCCTTGGTGCGTTGGCGGACCTTGTCTTCGAGTTCCCGATTTTGATTATATAAAGCGAGATGTGTTTTTATCCTGGCCTGAACAATGGCCGGATTCACTGGTTTGGTGATATAATCTACAGCCCCAAGAGCCAGTCCGTTTGCTTCATCTTCCGTCTGTGTCTTAGCTGTAATGAAAATGATGGGAATTCTGGCTGTACGTTCATCGCTCTTGAGTCTTTTGCAGACCTCATAACCGTCCATTTCCGGCATCATGATATCCAGAAGAATGATGTCCGGCAGGGCATCCTGAATAAGTTCTAGCGCAGTGATTCCGTTGAGCGCGACAAGCAATTTGTAGTCGTCTTCAAGAATGTCGACCAATAGGTCGATATTGAGTCTGTTGTCGTCGACAATCAGGACTGTCGGTTGGTCTGCTGTACTCATTGTCCCCTCGGCAAAGTTTATATTCACTTACTAGATAGTTAGCTAATTTTGTGCTTATGGGCAACAGGTTCAGTGAATTGATTGCTCTACAAACCCTTTTTGGGGTCAAAATCTTGTCCGAGAGCGGCAGGAGCATCGATGGACCAGCCTTTGGAAAAGGTTTTGAGGAATGGATGGCGACGGACGATGTCCTGCATCCACCCCATGCGACCGATGTTTACGGCCAGCAAGGTGAGGATCATCATGGGGAACGGGGCGACCTGAAATACCGGGGCCGGAATTGACGGAAAGACTTCTTGCAAATAGATACCGGACACCTGCAATCCTGCGAAGAAGAATGCGCCAAGCGCGGCTCGAACAGGATGCCAGCCACCAAAGATGACGATGGCAAGGGCAATCCAGCCCGCACCTTCGCATCCTTGGGGACGACCCCATCCTGGTTTGACGGCCAGTGAGTATGCCGCACCGGCCATGCCGACAAGTGCGCCACCCGCCAGACAGTAATAGAGTCTGACCAGACGAACACGAATGCCGCGTCCGAAAGCTGCACGCGGAGATTCCCCGACAGCCCGAAGGCGCATGCCGCCTTCGGTTCTATACATCCACCACCAACAGACAAAAATTGCCACCAGGCCGAGGTAGACTACCGGAGATTGGGTGCTGAATATCGGGCCAATTAACGGAATGTTGCCGATCCCGGGAATAGACCACAGGCCGAGGTCTGGTCCGGGTTGGCGGGAGTAATTGTGTCCGAGGAAATATGCCAAATCGCGGCAGAGCAGGGTCAGAATGAACCCGATGGCGAGTTGTGATTGACCGAGGTAGATGCCGACGACACCGAGGACACCTGCTATGGCTGCACCCACGGCCATGCCTGCCAACAAGCCGAGCCATGGGTTGTCGAATGTTACGGATACAACGAAGGCGGCCATGGCGGACAGCAGAATGGAACCGTCCAGCGACAGGTTGATGATGCCTGCTTTTTCAGTGAGCGTTTCTCCGAGTGTCGCGAGAACAAGCGGTGCGCCAGCTACTAGAATTGCGGCAAGAGTCAGTCCAAAAGTTTCCATTTAATCTGCCTCCTTCCTTTGTCTAAGCCAGAGTCTCAACCCTTGGACAATGAATAGGGAGAGGACCATGACGCCCTGAATGACGCCAGACAGGGAAGAGTCAAGTCCCAACTGGAGTGGTAACTGGATTGAGCCGACGTTCAGGATGGCAAAGAACAGGCAGATGAACGGGACCAGTGGCAGTCGGAATGAAGCCATCATTCCGACCAACAGAGCTGTATACCCGTAGTTGGAGGAAATGGCGGGGAGCAGTCGATGGTAGACGCCGAGGACCTGAGTGGCTCCGGCCAGTCCGGCCAAGGCTCCGCAGATCATGAAGGCCTGAAGCAACCGGCGGCGTGGTCCCAGCGAGAACAAGGTGGCAGCCTTGGGATTTTCGCCCACGGCGCGCATTTTGAGTCCCCATTTGGTGCGGTAAAGCAGGATATAGACAAAAATGGTGGCGGCAATAGCCAAGGCCAGTCCAACCCAGCTTACTGAAAGTTTGCCAAGCCGTGGCAGCCACAGGGACATGTCCAACGGTTGGGTGCCGGACATTGACGCTACGCCCGGACGTTTCCATGGGCCGAAGATGAGCCAGAGCGTGACGCCTAGAGCCACGAAGTTCAGTCCGAGGCCGGAGAATATTTCATGGACTCTGCCAAAGACGCGCAAACACCCTGCAAGGAGTGCCCAGAGTGCGCCGCCGAGCATGGCCGCGCCAATGGCGAGGGCTATCTGAAGAGCGCCGCCGTCGTCGAAAGGACGCAGAGCCGCAGTACAGAAGATGGCTCCCATGATGACCTGTCCTTCAACGCCGATGTTCCACAGTCGTGCTGTGAATGGGACGAGCAATCCTACGGCGCACAGCGTGAGTGGTACCCAACCAGCCAGAACCCGGCCAATCTTGGACATGGAACTGACGCCGCCTTTGAACAGGACATAAATGGTTTCAAAAGGCGGTGCACCAGCAGGCCACGCCACGAGGATGGTCAGGAATAACGCCAGACCGAAGGCCGCGCAGATCCACCCGAATTGAGTTAGGAGAGAATCACGGTTCATGAGTTGCTCTCCTTGATATCTTCCATGCTTTTACCGGCCATGAGCGCACCGATTACTTCCATGGAGATGTCGTCACCTTCCACCACAGCGGCAATAGCTCTGTCATAGAAAACAATGACCCGGTGGCTGTGTTCCAGCACCTCGTCGAGGTCTGGTGAAAAGAAAATTAGTGTGGAGCCGTTGGCACAACGGGTTTTGAGGTGGTTCCACACCTGTCGTGCAGAACCGGCATCAAGGCCGCGTGTGGGATGCTCCATGAGCAACAGCTTGGTGTTATTGGGGATGAGTGAAAGCAGGAGCCGTTGCTGGTTGCCGCCGGACAGTTCGTTGGCTTGAGTTTCGGGGTGGGCACGGAGGTTGAATCCGTCAACACATTGGGATTGATAGAAATCTGTCAGGTCGCCTTTTTTGTCCGGGAAAGCGAGGGTGATGTGTTCCATGAGATTCAGCGCCGGGAACAGAGCCATTTGCAACCGGTCCGCAGGAACAAATTGGACTCCAGCCTTGCGCAATGTTGCAAAGTCGTTGGACCGGTATGTGGAGTTGTCCAGATCAAAAGCGCCGTCAGGCATACGGTCCAAACCGCACAGGCCGCGCAGGAAGAGTTCCTGCCCTGATCCGTCCAAACCCGCCAGCCCGATACATTCACCGGGACGGGCCGTAAAATTTAAGTTGCCCATGGAATATTTGGGACCCGCGAACAAGGTGTCACGCATTGTAAGCCGAGGGGTCGTGTCTTTAGACGGAAGTTCGGGCAAAGCCTCAACTTCACCGTCAGCGGCGTCGCCAAACATGAGGTGAACAAGTTCTTTTTCATCGTAGGGCGGTTCAAGGGTCGACACTAATGCCCCTTGGCGCATGATGAAGATGGAGTCCGCCATCTCGAAAGCCTCGGAAAGCTTGTGCGTCACCAGAATAATGGTGTGCCCCTCTTCCCGAGCAAGTTTCATCAGCAGATCGAAAAGGTCCTGTTTCTGTTCCGGGGTGATGCCGGTGGTCGGTTCGTCCAGAATCAGAGTGGTCGCTCCGAGGTCGAGCAAGCGCAGAAGCTCCAATAACTGCCGTTCGCCCACAGTCAGAGACGAGACAGGCTCGTCCGGCAGGAAACAGGCGTCCAGTCGGTAAGACAGCTCGCCGATGACATCGACCACTTCCTGCTTGGAACGCTTGGGCGCACCGAGTTGGAAGTTCTCCCATACAGGCATGGCCGGGAAATCGAGCGGGTCCTGATAGAGCATGCCGACGCCCTTTTTGCGTGCCAGTGTAGGGGTGAGGTGGGAGATGGTCTCCTCGCCGATTTCCAGCGTACCGGATGTGGGGCGGGTATGTCCTGCCAACACGCGCATGAGCGTGGACTTTCCAGCCCCATTCTCACCCACGAGGGCGTAAATGCGGCCGGGTTCGAGGGTCAGGCTTATGCCGTCGTTGGCCCGAACCCGGCCGTAGTGTTTGTGTATGTCGTTGAGGACTATCATTGTGTCCAGAGCCGTTTGGAACGGCTATTTGGCGGAGGAGATTCCTTCCATACCTTGGAGCAACTGGTGCATGTACCAGATTTGCTTGTCAGAACCCTTTTCGCCAGCTTTCAGGAAGGGAGTGCCGTCCTGATAGTTGAGCGGGCCAGTGAAGAGTTCGAGCTTGCCGGAGCCGAGTTCGGCGACAAATGCGTCCAGAGCCTTTTGGGTGTCGGCGGACATGCCTTCACCGGGCATGAAGCCAACCGGGGATTTGTCGTGATTGTTGATGTCAGCCCAGTAGGGGGATTCCCATACGAAGCCGGGTTTGTATG
Organism: Pseudodesulfovibrio nedwellii; assembly: GCF_027923765.1. NCBI lineage: Bacteria > Pseudomonadati > Thermodesulfobacteriota > Desulfovibrionia > Desulfovibrionales > Desulfovibrionaceae > Pseudodesulfovibrio > Pseudodesulfovibrio nedwellii. The sequence goes on from NZ_AP026709.1 coordinate 3,178,551, forward strand.
TGCCTTCAGCAACCTCTTTGGAAACGCGCAGGAAGCCGGGGCCCCAGTTGAAATAGGGAACGCCGAGACAGATGTCGCCCTGTCCTTCGCAGCCCTTTTCGTAGTCGTAAGGCAATGCCCAGACGTTTTTGCCTGCGGCTTTGCGTTGTTTGGCAACAGTGACGACTTCGGGAGTGTCGATGCCGGAAATGAGAACGTCATAGCCAGCGTCGAACAGGGAGCCTGCTACCTGAGTCGGGTCAGAGGTGACGCCGGGAATGTTGAACCAGAAACCGATCCATTTGACGTTGAAGGAAAGGTCTTTCAGGTCTTTACCACGGACTTTGGTCCATGCGTAGGTAGCGCCAAGGTAGGCTGAAGACATGAGGCGGCGGGTTTCTTCGTTGACCAGCGGGCCAACTACACCGATTTTTCCGGTCTGGGTGGTCATGGCGGCAGTGAAGCCGGCCATCATCTTGGAATATTCCATCTTGCTGAACAGGTTGCCGAGATTCTCGGGAGCCTTGCCGTCCCAAGCGGAGTCGCCGGAAACATGGAGGAAAGTTTTGTCGGGATGCATGGAGGCGGCTTCAAGAATACCGTCTTTCATGTCGTCGGAACCGGCGATGATCAGGTCTGCGCCTTTTTCGACGAGGTCATCAACGATTTGCGGGATGGTCAGACCGGGGCGATCTGCCGGATTGACTTTGTCGAGATAGATTAATTTTGCGCCGTCCATGTGGGCTTCGACGTATTTGCCGCCTTCATATTGAGCCTGGCTGTACCCTTTATCATTATAAGGACCGACCAGAATCATTCCGATGGTGAAATCTTTTGCAAAGGCCTGCCCGGGCATGATAGTCAATGCCAAAAGGGCCGCACATAGCAGCAGGGTAAATCGTTTCATCCTCTCCTCCATGTTCAATGTCTGCCGGTCGAGATGCGATGACATGCGCGGCAGGCGGTTCTGTTATTTGAGGCGTTCCTCTCCAACCCAATAGGGAATCGCAGGAGTGGCCGTATGGCCAATCCCGTAAAAAAATATTCTTGAACCGGAAAACGGGGTTGTGTCAACAGATTCGTGTTGTCTGAGAATGATAATTCCCTTGCGTGAGAAGAGAGGAGGCTGCACTGAAGTTCATGAAAAAGTATACACTTCGCCCCTTGACCGCAGCTTCATGATGTTTTAACGAGAGGATTGTCAGGAGTAAATGACGTTTTTGCAGGGGCGCGATTCTATTTTTAGGGAAACCGCGCGATCTGCATCTTTTTTTTATATATTGACGTTTGAATTGAGAGAGGTTTCAAAAATGGATCGTATTCCCATTTCAAAAGAAGGGCACGAGAAGATTACCCAGGAGTTGGCCGATTTGAAGGCTCAGCGTCCGGCCATTATTCAGGCCATCAAGGAAGCGCGCGAAGAGGGAGACCTCAGCGAAAACGCCGGTTATGATGCCGCGCGTGAACGCCAGGGCATGCTTGAAGCTCGCATCATGTACATCAACTCACGCATGCCGTTGTTTGATGCACTTGACCTGAATACTCTTGGTGGAGATCGTGCCATCTTCGGTTCTACTGTGGAAATTGAAGATATCGATACCGAAGAAGTGCGTACCTTTACTTTGCTTGGGCCGGACGATGCGGATCATAAAAATGGTTCCATTTCCGTGCTGTCCCCCATGGGGCAGGCTATCCTCGGCAAGGAAGTGGGGGATGAAGCCATCGTTGACGCTCCTCGTGGTCGTATCGAGTACGAGATTTTGTCTGTTAAGTTTCTTGGCTCCGCTGGATTGGTCAAGTAACGGGCATACCCCTTTGTCTTCGGACAAAGACCGTGTACATTCGCCCCATCGCACACGCGGTGGGGCTTTTTCTGTGAGATGAATAATTCAGCGATACTCTTATATGATACTGGAACCAATCAAACTGACGGGTGAGCACGACCATTTGACTTCATGCCGAGGCATGTGTGTTCGGTGTGGGCGAGAGCATCTGTTGCCTGTCGGCCCTTCTCATAGTCCTGCCTTGTCTCTTTTCCGTCGTCTGGAACAGGAAGGGCGTCTTGATTTCAACGTACCGGATAACGAAATCGATCCGCGACTGTCCACTGAATATCTTTATGGTCCCGCTCGGGGGCAGATGTTTGGTGTGTTGGTTGTGCGAGATCAGGCTGGGGATACATTTGTACTCAAGGCTTTTTCCGGTCAGTATAATTCCATCTGGCAGGTGGACGGTTGGGTTGATCCTTTGCTGGATGTGCTACGATTCAAGCGAGATACGTTTGAAGAAGAGAGGCACATCAAACAGATGGGGCGTGAGATAGCTGGACTTCCAAGTGATTCTCCAGCTCGGCAACAGCTTATCCATAAACGGAAGAAAGCATCACAGGTGTTGATGCAGGAAATTCACGCAATGTTCAGGGTGTCCAATTTCCGTGGGGAATGTGTGCCGTTGCCTCTGGCGGTTTTTGGCAAGGAAGGTATTCCCACTGGAACCGGAGACTGTTGTGCACCCAAGCTGCTTGGTTATGCTGCCGCAAATGGTCTGACGCCGTTGGGGCTGACTGAGTTCTATTTTGGAAAAACCAATCGGTCCGAGACCAAACAGCATGGCGAATTTTATCCGTCCTGCCTGCACAAATGTGGCCGCATTCTTGGATATATGCTGTGCGGTCTGGAGGAACAATAATGGCGATTGAATTTGGTTTGGAAGTTTTGCATGCAGATAAACATATCGTGGTGGTGAACAAAGCGAGTGGGCTGCTGTCCGTCCCAGGCAAGGGCGAGGCTAATCAGGATTGTGTTGTTTCACGTGTGCGAGAGATGTATCCTGGCTGTATTGAACAGCCGTCCGTCCATCGACTTGATCAAGACACTTCTGGTTTGCTTGTTCTGGCTCTTACTGCCGATGCCCACCGGACGCTTTCCAAACAGTTTATGGACCGACTGGTGGGCAAGCGATACATTGCGCTTCTTGATGGTGTGGTGGAAGAACAGGGTGGGGTCATTGAATTGAAATTTCGTTTGGATCCCGATAATCGACCGTATCAGGTTTATGATCCCGTGAATGGTAAAAATGGTATTACGCGTTGGCGTAAAATTGGTGTGGAAGACGGGCGAACTCGTGTAGAGTTCAAGCCGCATACCGGGCGCACCCATCAGTTACGCCTCCATTCCTCTCATGAAAAAGGACTGGGATTACCGATTGTGGGAGATCGCCTTTACGGTACAGGAACCGGGCCGGGACAACTTAAGCTTCACGCATCCACCCTGCGTTTTAGACATCCGGTCAGTAAAAAGCCCATGGAGTTTATCACTGTCGCGCCTTTCTGATCTCTGGTTTTTCTGGGTTTTCTTAAAAACAGCTTTTCCGTATCTATTCATGATGGTATCTCGTGTCCGCGAAATACCAATATGGAAATATGATTTTTGTATTTTCAAAATTGTTATATAGCTTGCTTTGAAATGGCGTAAAAACTACAATTTTGTATTATCTTTTTGAGGCAAAATTAAAGATAAAAAGCTATCATATTGTTTATTAAGTACTTTTACGAGTTGGCATGATCCTTGTTAGGAGGAGCCACGAAGAGAAATATTTGAGGGGCAGGCGCCCTTATGTCCGACCTGAGTTGGAAAACCCATATTTATTTGCCTGAAGGAGAATTGAGATGAGCGGATACCAGACCCGTCAAAATGCTATAGCCGCAGTGACCAACTATACTCCCACTGTTGAGCCATTGAATTTTTCCGAAACCTCTCCAACCGAGGTTTTCGGTTCCAACGTCTTCAATGATAAGGTCATGAAGAACATGTTGCCTAAGGATATCTATAAGTCCTTGATGGCGACCAAGCAGAGCGGTGAAGAGATGGATCCGGCCATTGCCGGTCCGATTGCTGCCGCAATGAAAGAGTGGGCTATCTCCAAGGGTGCAACTCATTACACTCATGTTTTTTACCCGCTGACCGGTTTGACCGCAGAGAAGCATGATGGCTTCCTGTCTCCAGACGGTGAGGGTGGAGCTTTTGCCGAGTTTGACGCCAAGCTGCTCATTCAGGGTGAACCTGATGCCTCTTCGTTTCCTTCCGGTGGATTGCGTGCCACTTTTGAAGCGCGTGGCTACACTGCCTGGGACGTAACCAACCCGGCATACATTCTGGAAAATCCCAACGGTACTTTCCTGTGTATCCCTACTGCGTTCATTTCCTGGAAAGGACACGCGTTGGACAAGAAAACGCCGTTGCTTCGTGCAAACCAGGCTATTAATAAAGCCGGTCGTCGTTTTCTTGGTCTGTTTGGTAATGACGATGGTGAAATGGTCGTATCCAATGCTGGTCCCGAGCAGGAATATTTCCTTCTGGATCGTAATTTTTATTTTGCTCGTCCTGACCTGATGGTGTGCGGACGCACATTGTTCGGTGCCAAACCCGCCAAGGGGCAGGAGCTGGACGATCACTATTTCGGCGCTATTCCACGCCGCGTACTTGCTTTTATGCTGGAAGTTGAGCGTGAGCTGTACAAGCTCGGTGTGCCGGTCAAGACCCGTCATAACGAGGTGGCTCCCGGTCAGTTCGAAATTGCTCCGGTCTTTGAGCAGGCCAACCTTGCCACGGATCATAACCAGATGATCATGACCACCCTGAAAGCCGTTGGCAAGCGATACGGCATGGCCTGCCTGCTACACGAAAAGCCGTTCGCAGGCATCAACGGTTCGGGTAAGCATTTGAACTATTCGTTGTCTACGCCGACGCAAGGTTCTCTGTATTCTCCAGGTGCCACTCCGCACGAGAATATGCAGTTCCTGGCTATCACCGCAGCGACAATTCGCGCTGTTGAAAAATTTGGCAAACTTTTGCGTGCTACCGTTGCCACAGCTGGCAATGACCATCGCCTCGGTGCTAACGAAGCTCCGCCTGCTATCATTTCCATTTTCTTGGGCGGTGAACTAGCCGAAATCTTCAACCAGATTGAAATGGGTGATCTCAAAGGAACCAAAGCCAAAGGCAAGCTGCGTGTTGGCGTTGACACTTTGCCTCCGCTGCCCATGGATTCCGGGGATCGTAACCGTACGTCTCCATTTGCCTTTACCGGCAATCGTTTTGAGTTCCGTGCTGTTGGTTCCAATCAGTCCATCGCTGGTTCTCAGGTTGCTTTGAATACCATTATGTCTGAGTCTCTGGACTTCATGTGCGACGAGATCGAAAAGATCACCAAGGGTGATCCCAAGAAGCTCAGTTCCGCTTGTCAGAAAGTTATCAAAGGCATTATGGAAAAGCACGGACACGTTATCTTCAACGGTGACGGGTATGCCGATGCATGGCAGAAAGAAGCCGAAAAACGTGGTCTGCCTAACTTGAAGACTACTGTAGATGCTCTGCCGAATCTCATTGATGAAGAAGTCGTCAAGGTGTTCAGTGACTACGGAGTATTGTCCAAGGACGAGATGTACTCGCGTCATGAAATATTCTTTGAGCAGTACAATCAGCATGTCCAGACCGAGTCTGCTCTGGTCGTCAAGATTGCCAAGACCATTATCCTGCCTTCGGCCATCCGGTATCAGGGTGAACTGGCTGCCACCGCTGCCAGTCTTAAGGCTGCGGGTATCGAGCCGACGCTTGGTACTTTGAGTGAACTTACCGACAAGCTGCGTCAATTGCAGAAGACCACCGAGGCCTTGGAAGAGTTGATGGCGCAGAATTCCTTTAAATCTGTCGAGGAAGAAGCCAAGTTCAAGACCGATAAGATTTTGCCTGCCATGCTTGACGTTCGTGAAGTCGCGGACGCACTTGAAGGTATGGTCGCCGATGACCTCTGGCCGCTTCCCAGCTACCAGGAAATGCTCTTTATTAAGTAGTCCGAATCCAATCCATAAAAAAAGGGTCCTGCGCTGTGGCGCGGGACCCTTTTTTTATGGATTGGATTCGGAGACACGGCTTGTGAGAGCTGCGCATCTGCACATTTTATGGGCTTCGTTTCATCCTCACCGTAGCGCTGCTACGCCTCCGGTGAAACTGCGCCCGAGAAAATGTACATCTGCATCACTCTCACAAGCCTCACGTGGTCGGGGATGGAGAGCCGCTGTTGGAGTGCTTTGCACCCCACGGTACTCCATATGGAGAGGAAATAATTTGGTGAATAAGGGATGGAGAGACGTTGTTGGGGGTGCTTTGCGCCTTAAGGTACTTCATTTGAAGAAAGAGGAGTGCGGTTTTCTTTTCAAGGAGGGCTTGGTATTGAGTGGAGATAGTGAGGAGATTTAGAATGGTGAGAAAATGGAGTTTTGTGGCTGTTCTTATGGCCGTGATAGCGTGTGCCGGCACTGCGTGGAGTTTTGATCTGACAGTGCTGCACGTCAATGATTCCCATTCGTATCTGGATGCGACCAAGGATACATTGAAGCCGGAGGGGAAGTCTACATCTGTCAAAATAGGAGCTTGGGCGCGGTTGCAGACTGCTGTTTCTCGTGTGCGTGGTCAGGCGCAGAATGTAGCCTTGCTGCATGCCGGAGATGCGGTGCAGGGCGATCTCTATTTTATGAAATATGGCGGCAGGCCGGAAATGGAGTTTTTGAACAGGCTTGATTTTACGGCCATGACTTTAGGAAATCATGAGTTTGACAAGGGGCCTGACTTTTTGGCGGGGTTCCTCAAATATACAAAGGTTCCCGTGGTCAGTGCGAATATTGATGCTTCGGCTATTCCGATTTTGGCGAGTAAAATTATGCCATATTTCATCACTTCGTACGGAGGGGAGAAGGTTGGCATTATCGGGTTGACCACCAAGGAGACGGCAATCATCTCCAGCCCAGGCAACATTGTTTTTGCTGATGAAGCCGAAACCGCTCGGCAGTATATCAAGGAGTTGGAGGCGCAGGGGATTAACAAGATTATTTTGCTGACACACGTTGGACTGGATGCGGACAAGCGGCTTGCGGCCACGGTGTCGGGGGTGGATATCATTGTTGGAGGTCATTCCCATTCGTTGCTGGGTGATTCCGTTGCCATGGAAGAGTTGGGTGAGGAACCCGATGGTACGTATCCGGTGGTCGTCAAAGGCGTTGATGGAAATGATGTCTATGTTGTCACGGCCTGGAAGTGGGGGCGTGTTCTTGGCCGTCTGGATGTGACTTTTGACGATATCGGACGGGTGACAGCAGTGAAAGGCAATCCCGTGATGCTGCTGGCGGATACTTTCAAGCGTAAGAATAAAGACAAGAAAAAAGTGGAGCTTGAAGGAGTTGAGCGAGAAGAAATGTTGGCGCTTGTTAAAAAGAGTCCAGTCGCAAGAGTGGTTTCTAAAGACAATGCGTCGGAAGCGTTTCTTGAGCCGTTCAGAGAAGGCGTCAATGCAATGCGTACTGATGTTATCGGTATTGCGGCTCAAACTTTGTCGCACATTAGAGTGCCGGGGGTTGATGAATCTGGGCTTTCTTTGCCTCACGGCAGTTTGATCGCTCCGATAGTCTGCCAGAGTATGCTCGCCAAGATGGCTTCTACTGGTGAAGATGTGGACATTGCCTTGCTGAATGGCGGCGGAGTGCGTGATTCCATTCCTCGGGGTAACATAACCGTGGGCACGGCTTATACGCTTATGCCGTTCAGCAATACTCTCAACGTCATGGATATGACTGGTGCTCAAGTGAAAAGAGCGCTGGAAATCGGCGTGACCCGTGGTGCCGGAGCTTTTCCGTATGTGGGAGGTGCTCGATATACCGCAGATATGAACAAGTCCGAAGGTAATCGTATCACGAGACTGGAGGTCAAGGGGGGGGGTGATCAATGGAAACTGCTTGATGTCGAACGTACATATCGAGTGGTTACAAATTCTTATCTCGCAGGTGGTGGCGATGGTTATGTTGTCATGAAGGACGTTTTAAAAAGATATGACACTGGCTTTGTTGATGCTGTGGCGTTCATTGAATACGTTAAAGCCATGAAGACCCTTTTGCCCATTGAATCTGCGGACGTGAATTTTATTCCGACAAAATAGACGAAATAGAGAGAAGCCTTTCGACAAGACCTCCCTGGCACTGTTGAGTGTCGGGGAGGTCTTGTTTGTGGGCAGGCGTTCGGTCTGGATTTTATGGAGTGATTTTTCTTTTCAGCTTCAACTAAAACTTGCGATTTATTGGTGATAGCGTATCGTGATATGAGTGAAATTTGTTTCTGAAAAACCATCAATCATGTGGCACTGAGAGGCTCGTAATGGACTTTCGCGGGGTGCAGGAAGTATTTGATCAACTCCATGATGTCATCGGCTTCGTTGATAAAGAATTATACTACGTTGCGGTGAATCGGGAATATTGTCGTTATTGGGCTATTTCTCAAGAGGATGTCATAGGGATACATGTTTCGTGTGTGATAGGAGAAGAGGTCTTTAATTCGACCATAAAGGCGTATCTTGAGCAATGTCTTGCGGGCGAAGATGTTCATTTCGAAGGGTGGATCGATTTTCCTGGTATGGGCGGGCGCCATATGGATGTCAGGTATACCCCGTGTCGTGGAGAGGATGGGCAGATACTTGGTGTCTATCTCATTGGTCGGGATATCACTGAAGTGAAGAACATGTATTCAAGGGCCGTGATCGAGCGGGATCGGTTTGATAGTATCCTTAATTCACTCAATGTCGGGTTGGTGTTGTGTTATCCGGATTTGACCGTTGCATGGCACAACAGGCAGATGCAGGACCTTTTTCCTGATGTCGATATTCGGGGGATGAAATGTCATCAGATTATTGAAAGGGACAGTGGGGAATGTAAAGATTGTCCGGCCTTGAAAACTTTGCGAACCGGTCGGTCTCATAGTGAAGAATTTTTTCATGGGGCGACTGGGCGTTGGTATGTCATGACCACGGTATTGACGCAGGATAGGGGGAGGGATCAGGTTTTGATTCTGGGGCGTCTTGAGGATGTTACGGATCAGAAGCTTGCTCGGGAGGCTGTTCTGGAAAGTGAACAGCGTTTCAGGGAAATATTTGAGAATGTGAACATGATCGCGGTGCAGGGGTATGACCATGATCGTCGGGTTATGTATTGGAATCCCGCCAGTGAGCAATTGTATGGGTACAGTCGGGAAGAAGCCATGGGGGAGTTGCTGGAAGATCTGATTATTCCTGATTCCATGCATGAGACGTTGAAGGCGGGACATAAGATGTGGTTGTCCGATGGTGTGCCGATTCCGGCGGGAGAATTGGAATTGGTTCACAAGGATGGCAGTTTCGTGCCGGTATATTCTTCGCACGTTATGCAGCAAACCACCTTGGGCGAGAAATTTATGTATTGTCTGGATGTAGGTCTGGCCGAGATCAAGCGTATTCATACTCAATTGATTGAGGCCAAGGAACAGGCAGAGGCTGCCAATGAGACAAAATCCGAATTTTTGGCAAACATGAGCCATGAGATTCGGACTCCGCTCAATGGTATTCAGGGGATGCTGTCGCTTTTGCTGGGTACTGAACTTGGTGATGAGCAAAATGAATATGCTCAGGCGGGATTGGATTCCGCCGTAAGGCTCAACCGGTTGCTTTCCGACATTCTTGATCTGTCTCGCGTGGAAGCCGGGATGATGGAAGTGGAAAAAGCCCCGTTCAACCTTTCTGATTTAATAAAACAGGTTCTCGATCTGTTTCATCTTTCATTTAATGCGGACAGCGTCGAACTGCGTTGTATTGTGGGTGATGACGTGCCGCACTTTGTGGTCGGTGATGGCGCGCGTCTTCAACAGGTGCTTATCAACCTCGTGGGAAACGCCCTCAAGTATACTGATGTCGGGGAAGTCTGTGTAGAGGTCGCAGCCCTTTCCCCCGTAAGGCCGGGAGAGCATCGAGTGTATTTTTCTGTCGCGGACACTGGCATTGGTATAAGTAAGGATAAAATTGATTCCCTTTTCGAACCATTTGTTCAAGGGAGTCAAGGTTTTACTCGAAAGTATCAAGGGGCTGGGCTTGGGCTGTCCATTTGTAGGCGTTTGGTGACTCTTATGGGTGGTAATATGTCCGTGGAAAGTGAAGTAGGCGCGGGGAGTGCTATCCATTTGGTGCTGCCGTTCGGGGAATCTTCATCACAGGAGCCGATAAAGTCTGTTGAACTGGTGGGGGAGGCTGGTGAAAAGTTTGGACTTAATATCCTGTTGGCCGAAGATGATCGTGTTAATAGTATTGTCGGCAAGCGTTTTCTGCAAGAGACTGGATGTACGGTACAGGTTGTTCCCAACGGGTTGAAAGCTGTTGAGATGCTGCGTGAACAAAAGTTCGACGCGGTTTTTATGGATGTGCAAATGCCGGTTATGGATGGCGTTGCGGCCACCAAGAGTATCAGAAAGGGAGAGGCCGGCGAGTCGCGGCGTAATGTTCCTATTTATGCTTTGACAGCCTTTACCATGGCTGGAGATCGGGAAAAACTTCTTGATGCGGGGATGGATGGATACATCCCCAAACCCATTGAAACGGAAGACCTCCTGAAATCATTACGCCATGCCGTTCAGAAAAAAGAGAAGTAGACGTTTAGCTTCGTTCCCATTGACCTGTTTGTGCGCTTTTTATCAGAGCGTCGATGACGTGCATGTTATCGAATGCGTCCATGAGTGTGGTCGGCAGTCGCGTGTCATCAAGAATGGCCTTGGCAAAAGCATCGCCTTGCAGGGTATATTGATCGCAAGGATCAAAGGAAAGGGGCTGCACCGTTATTTCCTTTTGGGTTCCCTGCTGGAGCATTATTGTGCATGGCTCATCCGGTGGGGCATTGAACGGAATGAGTATTTCGATCCGTCCCGTTGTGCCCAGGATGTTGACCCGTTGGTAGTCGGCCATTTGAGTGGAGCATGTGAATGTCGAAATTCTTCCGTTGAAATCCAGCATGCCTGAGAAGACTCGATCCGTGCCGAATTCGGGGTCTTGATTCATGAAGCTCATAGCTCGACGAGGTTGAGCGTTGAAGATGAATCGGGACAGGGACACGGGGTAGCATCCGATGTCCATGAGGGCTCCACCGCCGAGGTCCGCTTTGTTTCGGATGTTGTTTGGGTCTGCATTGAAGTAGGAAAAAAAGGATTGGATGGTAACCAAATCACCGATCAGTCCTTCGTCTACCAGTCGTTTTGCTTCAATCCATTGCGGGTGAAATTGATACATGAATCCTTCCATCACCTTGGCATCCGGGGCTGTAACCGTGGCATTGATAAGTCTGTTGACTTCGCCACTAGTTAGTCCCATGGGTTTTTCACACAGGACGTGTTTCCCTTTGTCCATGGCCTTGAGAGTCCACTCGACATGGAAATGGTTTGGCAGGGGGATGTAAACAGCATCAATCTGTTTGTCGGCCAGCAATTTTTCGTAGCTTCCATACGCTTTGGCAATCCCTAGTTCCTCGGCGACTTTTTGTGCGTTTTCCAGCGAACGTGAGGCTATGGCCGTGACTTCTGTGTGTTTTCCCTTTTGCATGGCGGGAATGACTTTTGTCCGGGCTATTTTGGCTGTTGAAAGGATGCCGAAACGTATTTTTTTCATGAAGAGCCTCTTCATCGGTTTGACGGTGAACGGTTGGCCTCAATATATCGCGAATGGTGTGATCTGCAAGCGGGAAGTTGCTTTTTTATCTTGTGAGGTCCAAGTCATCGCCGGCAGTTTGACTGCAAAACATTTTTCATCTTTTTGGGCCACATGTTTTGTAGTTGAAACGGTTTACTTATAATCGCCAAGCTGGTTTTGTGATGGTATCTTTATAGTAAGCCTCCCTTCTCTTGATCCGTTAATTGATTATAAAGGAGTCTTTAGGTTGAAGTGTCGTATTCAATTTGCGGTTTGTTTTATACTGTTTTTCATGATGGTTGCCATACCTTCTTTGGCTGCCGAGACAGTGGTTTTGACGTATGGGGAATGGCCTCCCTATCATTCTTCAAAGCTTCCGGGAAAAGGAGTGGCTTCAATTGTATATGAAGAAGCCTTTGGCTTTTCGGGTGTTAAGGTCGTGTATGAGTGCCTGCCGTGGAAACGAGCATATGAGAAGGCCCGTCATGGCGAGGCAACCGGATCTGTCGGGTGGTTGAAGAGTGGTGAAAGGGAAAAGTTTTTTTTCTACAGTGACCCAGTTATGGAGTCAGAAACAGTCTTTTTCTATAATCGATACAATGGATTTGAATGGAATGAGGTAGAGGACGCTAAGGATATGCGTATAGCTATTCCATTGGGTGACCTTGCGCAGGAGACGTTTACCACTGTGGTCAAGAGCGGTTCGGGAGAAATCCACACGACAAGAGGATATGTGCAAGGCATGAGAATGCTTGTGGCTGGGAGGGTCGACCTGTTCGTTTGCAACAGGGAAGTCGGCCTGCATATTTTGAAAAATCGGTTTCCTGACGCGACGCATGTTGTTGTGCACCCACGTCCAATACGGAAGGGGGCTTCTCATCTTATTATTTCTAGGCGAATACCATTCGGGCTTGAACTGGTGAAGAAGTTTAATAAAGGTCTTCATTGGCTGAAGGAAAGTGGACGGTATCAGCAAATTTTGACGGAATATTTTGAGGAAAAATCCGGGCTGTAAATTTTGAATGTTGTGACTGACTTTGCCATGGAGAAAGTTCTTTTGACTATCGGGGAATGGCCTTCATATTGTTCATTTTTATACGGTCTGGTCGTAGGGACAGTTCTCTCTTAATATTCTGTTATTCCAGTTTAAATAAAAAACAATTGAGTTGCAGTATCTTTGCTGGGTTGGCTGAAAAGTCAGGCCGGTATATTGACAATGTGACGATTTCATGTTTTTTTTCTAATGTTCTGCAAACGTTTGCGGTAACGTTTGCGAAAAGTCTTTGAAGATATGAGATGTTGGTTAATTCTGGCTTTTCGACAGATGCGTTGGATATTCTGGTTGCGGGGAAAATAATGAATTTTGAAGACAATCCGCACAGGCGGCTGAATCAGCTTACAGGTGAATGGGTGCTTGTTTCACCCCATAGAACCAAACGTCCTTGGCAGGGACAGCAGGAGGAACCTGATCTGGCCATTCTGCCTGAGTACGAGGACAATTGTTACCTGTGCCCCGGCAATGTCCGAGCGGGTGGCGCGGTCAACCCTGTCTACGAAGAAACCTTTGTCTTCACGAATGATTTTGCAGCTCTTTTGCCGGATATGCCAGAAGATGCCGAAGTTTTTTCCGATAATGATCCCCTTTTGGTTGCTGAATCAGAGACAGGCGTGTGCCGTGTTCTCTGTTACTCTCCTCGCCATGATTTGACGTTGGCACGACTTGGCGCTGCTCAGGCTCGAAAGGTTGTGGATATCTGGTGTGATGAATTTCAAACATTGGGTGCCCGTGATGATATCGGGTATGTTCAGATATTTGAGAATCGTGGGTCTGTCATGGGCTGCTCCAACCCGCATCCTCATGGTCAGATATGGGCCACCCGGAATGTGCCTATGTACCCGGCGACAGAAGGACTACGGCAGTCTGCGTATTTTCAGGAGCACAATTCCTGCCTGTTGTGTTCATATCTTGAGACAGAATTGAAACGGGGCGAGCGGATCATTTTTGAGAATGATTCTTTTGTCGTTCTGGTGCCGTTTTGGGCGACTTGGCCCTTTGAGACAATGATTCTACCCAAGAAGCACATGACGTCTATCCTTGAAATGGATGCATCCATTCGGGATGATCTGGCCGATGCCATGGTCAGGTTGAATATTCGCTACGATAATCTTTTTCAGACATCATTTCCTTATTCCATGGGCATTCATCAGGCTCCATCAGACGGTAGCGATCATTCCCCTTGGCATTTCCATATCCATTATTATCCACCTCTCTTGCGGTCCAAATTGGTCAAGAAGTTCATGGTTGGATACGAGATGATGGCCATGCCCCAGCGAGACCTGACAGCCGAAGCCGCTGCCATCCGTATTCGGGAGCAGGCTGAAGTGCATTATTTGGAGACGCAGTAATGGATTCAATTCGTACCTATTTGCATGCGCTCGATGCTGGCGCGTTGAATGCGACATTAATTGAGTTGTATGGAGGATCAGCTTTGTCGGTCCAACGTCAACGGTATAACAACCTATTGTCTCGGTTAGAAAAATGGAGTGGATGCAGCAAGGCTGTTTTGGTGATTGCGCCGGGACGAACCGAACTTGGTGGCAATCATACGGATCATAATAACGGCGTGGTTTTGGCTGCAGGCGTGCATTCCGATTGTTTAGCCGTGGCGTGTCCTGTGGACGAGGCTGTCATCCGCGTGCGTTCAGAAGGATTTCCCGACAGTATTGAGGTGGACTGTACAGACCTTGCTCCTCGTGTTGAAGAAGAAGGGACATCTATTGCTTTGGTTCGTGGTGTTGTCGCTGGGTTCGTGAGCCGTGGTTGGGCTGTTGGCGGTTTTGATGCCTGTATTTCCGGTGATGTCCCAGTGGGAGCCGGGCTGAGTTCTTCGGCTGCTTTTGAAGTTTGTATAGGCCAGATTCTTAACCAGTTGTACTGTGAGGGCAAACGGACATCGCTGGAATTGGCCACGGTAGGTCGTGAGGCCGAGAATACATATTTTGGCAAACCGTGCGGCTTCATGGATCAATTGGCCTGTGCGACTCAGGGAATTTTGTCTATTGACTTCATGACTCCGGAAACCCCGGGAGTTATGGAAATAGATTTTGATTTTGAGGCTACCGGTTATCAGCTTGTAGTGGTGGATACCGGTGGGAGCCACGCTGATTTGACCCCTGAATACGCAGCTATTCCTGAGGAAATGGGGCGTGCGGCTCGTGTTATGGGGCAGGATGTGGCTCGTGGTCTGACTGTGCAACAGGTGCTGGACAACGTGGTTGCGATCCGTAAGGGAGCCGGTGACAGAGGCGTACTTCGTCTGATCCATTTTATTGAGGAAAGCGAAAGAGCGCAACAGCAGGTGGTTGCGTTACAGACAAACGATATGGATGGTTTTCTCCGGCTGGTGAATCAGTCTGGTGATTCGTCATGGCGATTGCTTCAAAATTGTATCAGTACGACCAACGCGTTGGAACAGGGCATACCTCTGGCTTTGACGTTGACCGAACGCTTTCTTGGTGACAAAGGCGCGTGGCGTATTCAGGGCGGCGGTTTCGCTGGAACCATACAGGCGTATGTGCCCAATGAACTGGTGCAGCAATACAGTAATTTTATGAATGGAGTGTTCAAGCCCGGAGCGGTTTTGCCGTTGAGAATTCGGAAGCCGGGTATGGATTGTATCCGGTTGAAGGAACTTCGTGGAGTGTCCTCGTCATGAGTTCTTTTACTATTAAGGATCTTGCCAAGAAGCTCGGAGTTTCTCCGTCAACGGTATCTCGTGCCTTGCGAGATCACCCGGATATTAGCTTGGCTACCAAGCGCAAGGTGACTGAGGCCGCTGAGAAATATCACTATCAGCCAAACCAGCTTGCCCAGTCCCTACAAAAAAAGCGGAGCAATACCATTGGCGTTATTGTTCCCGAGATTCGTCATGATTTTTTTTCTAGTGTCATCAGCGGTATAGAAGAGGTCGCCTACGAGCACGGCTATATCATTATGGTCTGTCAGAGTAACGAAACTTTAGCCCGTGAAATGATTAATACCCAAGCTTTGGTCGCCAATCAGGTCGCAGGATTGCTTATCGCCATTTCTTCGGAAACCACGAATTATGAACACCTTTCCGGTGTCATTCGTCAGAATGTACCGTTGGTTCAGTTCGATAGGGTTGTGGAAGGATTGGATACGAGCAAGGTCGTGGTGGATGACTATCGCGCGGCGTATGGTGCCGTGATTCATCTTATAGAATCCGGTTATCGCCGTATCGGACATCTTGCCGGACAGGACGGTATCGCCTTGAACCAACATCGGTTTGAGGGATATCGTGATGCTATGCATGACAATGATCTGGTCGTGGAAGATAAATTCCATTTGCATGGCGGGTACAGGGAAGAGGACGGCAGAGCCGGTGCTGAAAAGTATCTCGCCATGGACGAAATGCCCGAGGCTATTCTCGCCATCAATGATCCTGTGGCCGTTGGATTGTTTACACGATTCAAGGAAGCGGGGGTGCGAATTCCTGATGACGTGGCCCTTGTCGGTTTTTCTGATACACCGGCTGCGGCGCTCATCGAACCTGCATTGACCACTGTTTTTCAGCCCGCATTCGAGATAGGTCGTATGGCTGTGACGTTGTTGCTCAAACAGTTTGAAGCTGGTGAAGATTTTGTGCCTGAGACCGTGACCTTGGAAACCCAATTGTTGGTCCGTGGTTCGTCTTCGGCGAGGGGGCGGTCATGAGTATTCAACGCACACGATGGGGTACTTTGGACGATGGAACCCCGGTGGATTTGTTTACCCTGACCAATTCTGGTGGCATGGAGGCATCTATTGCCACATATGGCGGTATCCTCACTCGACTGACTGCGCCGGATCGGGATGGGAATTTGGCGGACGTGACACTCGGTTTTGATTCGCTGGAAGAATACGTTGCAGACCCTTGGTATTTCGGCAGTCTGATCGGACGGGTTGCCAACCGGGTAAGTCATGCCTGTTTCGCATTGAATGGGAAGTTCTTCGAACTTGAGGAAAATTGTGGTGAGCATCACCTGCATGGTGGCAGCGGTGGTTTTCACAAGCAGGTTTGGGATGGTGAGTCGGTGGAGACTGACGATGGTCCCGGTGTGCTTTTGCGATACGTCAGCCCGGATCAGGAGATGGGATACCCTGGCAGGCTGGAATGTTCGGCGATGTATGTTTTGACTGCGGATGGACTGCGTCTTGATTTTAAGGCCACAACAGATAATCCCACCGTAGTGAACTCGACTCTTCATAGTTATTTCAATCTGTCTGCCAACCCGGATGAGAATTGCCTGGGACATGAATTGTGTATCCCGGCCAGTCGTATTTTGGAGACGGATGCCTCATTGATTCCCACTGGACGGATCACGGATGTGGCCAGCACACCGTTTGATTTTATGCATCCGGCGACTATTGGCAGTCGGATCGCTAATAACAACGATGGTCGAGGGTACGATCATTATTTCGTGTTGGATAACTCCGCGACGACATTGCGACCGGCAGCCACTGTGTTTGAGCCGGTTTCAGGACGGGGGATGGAGGTTTGGACGACCAGTCCCGGAGTGCAGTTTTATTCGGGGGATTACATCCCGGATTTATTGCCGGGCAAAGGTCGTTTGGTGTATGGTTCTCATTCCGGTTTTTGTCTGGAAGCACAAGGGTTCGTGGATGCTCCTAACCAGCCAGGATTCCCGGAAGTGTCCCTTGAAACGGGGCAGGAGTTTGTCCAGACAATATTGTTCAAGTTTTTTGTGAAATAGCTTATTGCATCAGGAAACCTAAAGAGACGGCAGATATGGCAAATGTTGAGTTGAAAAAAGTGGTCAAGCGGTACGGCGACGTGGAAGTGGTTCACGGCATCGACCTTGATATCAAGGACAATGAATTTATCGTCCTTGTCGGGCCTTCCGGTTGTGGCAAATCTACTGTTTTGCGTATGGTCGCTGGACTGGAAGCCATATCCGGTGGTGAAGTCCTCATTGGCGATCGTGTGGTCAATCAGGTGTCTCCCAAGGACCGTAACGTGGCCATGGTTTTTCAGAATTATGCATTGTATCCGCATATGTCCGTGCGTGATAATATGGGTTTTTCCCTGAAGATGCGTAACAAGTCCAAGGCGGATGTCGAAGCCAAGGTTAATGAGGCCGCTCAAGTCCTTGAACTCGGTCCTTACCTTGATCGTAAACCCTCAGAACTTTCCGGTGGGCAGCGTCAGCGTGTCGCCATGGGCCGCGCCATGGTTCGTAAGCCAGATGTCTTCTTGTTCGACGAACCTCTTTCTAATCTTGACGCTCAGCTCAGAACCCAGATGCGTATGGAACTTCGCAAGATGCACCTGCGCATGGCAACGACCACAATTTACGTTACCCACGACCAAATTGAGGCCATGACACTGGCCGACCGAATCGTTATTTTGAAGGATGGGGACATCCAGCAGATCGGGACGCCCATCGAAGTTTTTGAAGACCCGGATAATGTTTTTGTTGCGCAATTCATTGGCAATCCGCCCATGAATATTTTGTCTGGAACCTGCCGTATAGAGGAAGGGAAACGACAGGTGATCGTTGGTAATTCCATCTTCCCCGTGGTTGATGGCAAAGCTGAATCTTTGCAGGACGGTGCTCCGGTGAAAGTCGGTCTGCGTCCTGACTCCATCAAGATGGGAGACAATATCGAAAAACTCCCCAAGGAATGGTGGTGCCAGGGAGAGGTTGTGGTTTCCGAGATTCTCGGCGGCCAGTCTCATCTTGAAATTGTTATTGACGGCGAAAATGAACTTCTTGCTGAAGTGGAAGGCCGTGTGGTGGCCCATCCCGGCGAGGTGGTTCCCATTGGTTTTGAATTTGATCGCATGGTGCTTTTTGACCCGGAGACAACCAACGCACTTCGTTGATTTTATATCTATTGAAGTGGTTGTTTTAATAGTTAATTGATTGGTTATGGATATTTCGACAACCTTAGGAGGTATTATGAAGGGTTTTGCTAAATTGCTCCTCGTTTTTGCCGCTGTCCTGCTGCTTGGTGCACCGCAGGTCTCACAGGCAAAAGACCTGACCGGCGATCTGGAGATCTTCTCCTGGTGGGCTGGTGATGAAGGCCCGGCTCTGGCCGCTCTGATTGAAATTTACAAGAAACAGAATCCCAATGTGAACGTAATTAATGCTACGGTTACTGGTGGCTCCGGCGTTAACGCCAAGGCCGTTCTCAAAACCCGTATGCTCGGTGGTGAGCCGCCGGATTCTTTCCAGGTTCACGCAGGCCAGGAATTGATCGGTACCTGGGTCAAGGCTGACCGCATGGAAGACCTCACTCCGCTGTTCAAGGAACAGGGTTGGATGGACGTTTTCCCCGAAGGGTTGATCAAACTCATCGGTACTGACAAGGGTATCTGGTCCGTGCCTGTGAATATCCATCGCTCCAACGTGATGTGGTATGTGCCTGCCAATTTGAAGAAATGGGGCATCGAAGCTCCCAAGACCTGGGATGAGTTTTTCGCCGCAGCTGAAAAGCTGAAGGCCGCAGGCGTCACTCCTTTGGCTCTGGCTCAGAACTGGACCGCCAACCATCTGTGGGAATCCGTTGCTCTGGCCTCTCTGGGCGCTGACAACTGGGATGCTCTGTGGTCCGGCAAGCTCGCTTTTGATTCTCCCGAAGGCATCAAGGCATGGGAATTGTTTGGTCGCGTTCTGGAATACACCAATGCAGACGCTTCTTCCCTGTCCTGGCAGCAGGCAACCGACATGGTCATCGACGGCCGTGCCGCTTTCAACATCATGGGTGACTGGGCTGCCGGTTACATGACCACCACCAAGAAATTGGCTCCGGGCACTGGATACGGCTGGGCCGCTTCCCCCGGTACCGGTGGCGAATTCATGTTCCTGGCTGACTCCTTTTGTCTGCCCATGGGCTCTCCTCATCGTGATAACGCCATTGCATGGCTCAAGATCCTTGGTTCCAAGGAAGGCAGTGACACTTTCAACCCGCTCAAGGGTTCCATCTCTGCCCGTACTGACTCTGATTTGAGCAAGTATAACGACTACCTCAAGTCCGCTGCTGCCGATTTCGGCAAGGACCGCGTGGTTGGTTCCCTGGCTCACGGCGTTGCAGCCAATGAGACTTTCATGGGTGGATTCGCGTCCGTCATGGAAATGTTCCTCAAGTCCAAGAATGCAACAGCCGCTGGCAAGGCTTGCCAGCAGCTCGCCAAGAAGTCCGGCATATAAACGAATAAACGGGTATGTTTGTGTGCCGGGAGCACTGTCGCTCTCGGCACACCCCACCCTTTCTTAGATTTTTACGTATTTCGAGTTACGCATGCGAGAAGCATCACTGGATAGATTGAAAGCGTTTTTGACGTTGTTGCCGTCGATGATCCTTATCGGAGTGTTCGTCTACGGATTCATTGGCAACACCATCTGGACCTCCATGACTGACTGGGGTGGGTCAGGGGCTCTTGCACTGGAACCTGAGAAAAATTTTGTTGGTTTGGCGAATTATATCGACCTATTTACTGGATTCCTTGGCGGTGGATTTCGTCAGGATTTGGTGAATGCTGTCTATTATTCCATCATGCTGCTGGTGGGAGCAGTGGGACTCGGCATGTTCATTGCCATTCTGCTCGATCAGAAGCCTAAGGGTGAAGACCTCTTGAGGACAATCTTCCTCTATCCCATGTCTTTGTCATTCATCGTATCCGGTACTATCTGGCGGTGGTTGCTTGCTCCTCAGGGTGGCGTGAATATCCTGCCTACCTATGTAGGCATGGAACCCATGACCTTTGGTTGGCTTTCCAGTCAGGCGGCGATTCTTGTCTTTAACTGGCAGGATATCCTTCGAATTTTGTTATATCTTGTGTCTTTCGTTCTCATTCTCGTCGGTCTTTTCGCGATGCGGAAGGATACCAGCCGCGCCATGAAACGGTGGCTCATTCCGGGTATCATTCTTGGGGCGTTTGTTTGGCTGTTCGGCGGACTTATCCCTGATGCCTACATGATGGAAGAAGAGCATGGCTTTAACCTTGCCACGCTCGGTATCATTATGGCGACTATCTGGCAGTATTCCGGCTATACCATGGCTCTGTATCTTGCCGGTTTCAACGGTATTTCGCAGGATTTGCGCGATGCGGCCATGCTCGATGGCGCTTCGGAAGTCGGGTATTATCGCTACATCGCCATCCCCATGCTTAAGCCGATTACTATCTCAGCGGTTATCATCCTGTCGCATATATCTCTTAAGATGTTTGACCTTGTGTTCGCCATGACCGGCCCGGATAATGCCGAAACAGGCCACCCTGCCTTGAACATGTATTTGACCACCTTCCGTGCCAATGACTTTGCGCAAGGCGCGGCTATTGCCCTTGTCCTTTTCCTGATCGCGGCCATGTTCATCGTGCCCTATTTGGTCAGTCAATATCGCCAGAGAGGGAGACGCTAATATGTCCACCAAGAAAATTACACCGGGTTCTGTTTTCCTTTATGGGACATTGACCGTTCTGGCTTTATTCTTTCTGATGCCTGCCTATATGGCGGCTGTGACCGCGTTGAAAATGCCTGCGGATATCAGCCTTCCGTCGTCGTGGGAGCTTCCGCCTACCTTCAATTGGGGCAGTTTTTCTGAGGCCATCGATCTGCTTAAGCCGAACTTTGTGAATTCCATGATCCTCACCATTTGTGCCACCATTGGCTCCACGGTGCTCGGGTCTCTCAATGGGTATGTGTTTTCCAAGTGGAAGTTCAAGGGTTCAGAAATTGTGTTTACCCTGTTTCTGTTCGGAATGTTCATACCGTATCAAGTTATTTTGATTCCGTTGTTCCAGACTCTCAGGGCTATGAATCTTTATGGCGGTTTGCCCGGTCTTATTCTGGCGCATATCGTTTACGGTTTGCCCATCACATCGCTTATTTTCCGTAATTTTTATTCGCAGATTCCTACGGCACTCATTGAGTCCGGGCGACTGGACGGAGCAGGGTTCTTTTCAATCTACCTGCGCATCGTGTTTCCTTTGTCTATTCCCGGATTTGTAGTCACGTCATTGTGGCAGTTCACACAGATTTGGAATGAGTTTCTTTGGGGTATTTGTCTGACTAGACATGCGGACAACCCCATTACAGTTGGGCTGGCGAATCTCGCCGGGGGGCAGGCTGTCAGTTGGAACTTGCCCATGGCCGGGTCTATCATGGCTGCGGTACCCGTGTTGTGTATCTATATATTCCTTGGTCGGTACTTTATTCGAGGTTTGCTGGCTGGATCGGTCAAGGAATAGACTTCAACCGTAATTGTAATAAGAAAGCCCGAACGTGAGTTCGGGCTTTCTTATCGATGAAGAGACGAAGAGGAAAGGCTATGCCTTTTTTTTCTGTTTTTTACAGTAGTTGAGAAATTTTTGTGCTTCAATGAAGTCAGGATTTATAGCCAAAGCCTGTTCGAGACTGGAGATACAGCGGTCATTGAGTCCTTTTTCAAAAAAGACACGAGCCAGATTGAAATAGACGTTTTCGTCGCTTTCGACGATTTCCAGAGATTTCTCGTAGTAGCGGATTGATTCGTCGTAATGGCCATTTTTACGAAGTGAAATGCCGAATTTATTGAATTTTTGTCGGTGTTCGTATGTGAAGGCCTCGTCCAGTTCAAGCAGGGTATTTAGTATTTTTTTGAGTTTCTCAAATTCTTTTTTTTCGGAATAGACTTCTCCCAAACCATAGTTGGCATCGATGTTTTTGTCATCGATCATAAGCGCCTTGATGAACTGCTGCTCTGCTTCGTCCAGATTGCCATCGGCAAAAGCCTGCTCACCCATTTTGATTTTTTTGACCAGAGTATCGAGTGCAGGGACTGTATGAATTTTGTAGTAATTTGGCTCGGGGGTATACTGTTTGAGGAAGTCCAGTTCCTTCATGGTGCTGCGTACTCCGGACGGTACGTGGTGCGCATTGAGGGGCTGTATTTCAAATTCTTTGTCTGAAAGTTGGCGGGCGTACCAGTATGTGACGTTGTCATGTGCCACGCTGGTTCCGCCGGTGCCTATTTCTGCGTCAATCTGAAGAGAATAGACACCGAGTACTTCTGGGTATTCGCTCAAGGTCATGGGCTCCCTGTCTTTTGTCTGAAAAAACATTGCACGTAATTTGTGATTATAAAATATACCCCACGTGAGGGTGGAAATCAATAAATCTTCACACTTTCTGTATTCGTCTTTCATAAAAAAAGCCCCATGAGGGGCTTTTTTTAGGGGGAATGTGCAGGTGCATCAATCACATGGTTTCCATGGTTCGTTTACTTTTCGGTCATATCCATACAGCGGGATTGAATCCGGTAATATTGCGCCAACTATCGGAGTAAAAGGCTTATAAGTATACAAAACAGACACCTCGGCAAGTTGACATGGGGCACCGGGATCGTTGTCGATGCCATCGCCTGAGGCTCCGAGATCCGGCCACGAGCGTACGTTGATCTCGTAGGATTCACTCTCCAGCGTCGTCAGAGCGGCTTCTGTTGCAGTGATGATCTGGGAAAGACGCGTGCCTTCCTCGTCTCCCCGGCCGGTGGAGGCGAATCGAGCACCAATTTGGGCGGCCTTTTGTACGGTCAACCAAGAGTATGCGGCGTTGCCGCCTTCGACAACGCCCATTATCAGCATGAACAGGATAGGAAGGACGAGGGCCATTTCAACGGCAGCTATTCCTCTGTTGCGGGAGTTGTTTGTGTGTTTGCGCATAACCTTTATCTCCCTACAGCAGGCGCCAGCCGAGCTGCTTGCCTATTTGCTTGAATATCTCGGGGATGTCGTACACGGACGGTGCATCGAAGTAGTGGTCGTTTGTTCCAGGTTTGCTGGATGCGATTTCTTTCATGAGCGCAATGTCCGTATAGTCTGAACTGCCAAATCGGATGGCGAATATTTCTACACCCGCATCCTTGGCCAATTGAGCCTCGGAGAGCATGTCATCATTAAGGACGCCGCTGTTTTCGCAGTGCGCGTCATCCCGTCCGCTGCCAAAATAGGCATTGGTCCAGTAGTTATTGGGCCGATAAGAAGCCCGGTAGCCGCCGCCGCATTCGCCGTCTTCCGTATCGCCGTCAGTGAGTACGATCATGATTTTTCGGAAATCTTCTTTATCACCAGCCTGAGTGTATGGGGCTTCCGGTGTCAGGATGTGACGTGCCCACTTGATGCCTTCGGGGATGACAGTGCCGGACCATGCGCCCGTAGCGGTCTGGGTGTTGATGGAGTTGATGACGAGATCCTTGTTTTTGCTCAGGGGTAATGCCTTGGGCAGATCAGAGCATGTATCAAGGGTAACTTTTCGTCTGTAATAAGAGGAGAGACGCCAGTAGTCGTCCATGAAATCTTCGTGGATGCCTTCGTTGAGACTTCCATCAGCATTGTAGCAACCGGCATCAAGCCCGGATTCTTCGCCTATGCGGACTTTCCCTCTGAATGGAACAAGGCCAACCTTGGTGTCCGGTGTTGCACCATCAGGAATCAGGAGTTCGGTTAATTCAATAGAGGCCTGCTTGACCATATTGATTGGTGTACCTTTCATTGAACCGGAATTGTCGATGACAAAGACGACTTCCAGCTTGTTGAATCCAGCTGTTGCCCGTGCTTCAACCGTGGAGTCGGACATGCCGAGGACAGACATGAGCAGGAGGTTGACTTCCGCTTGTGCCATTACTTCAACGCTTCGAATTTCGGTCCCGGCAACAACGGACTTCACTTCAGCACTTTCCATGTTTTTGTCCACCATTGACTCAACAGCTTGTTGCACGATGCCTTTGGAAAGGTCTGGGTCGTAAGGAAGTTCGAGGCTTCCGGCCAAAGCACCCGCGTCCACCGCGGCTTGAAGCCGTGTGTGCGTCATGTACGTGTTCCCCATATCGATGGCGATGCCCGTAACTCCCAGAAGAAAGGGGAGCAGCATGGCAATCATGGCCGTTGTTGATCCCTTGCGGGATTTAGGGCATCGGCATGGTTGTCTGCGCGACGAACTGGAATGAATTGTCATTGCTTTCCCCTATAGGTGTGGTGCTGCTGGCATTGCCGAACAGTTCATATTGATACGACACTTCGACGGTGACCGTTTGGCTCACCGTGTCTGTTGTCACGTTGGTATTGAGGTCGGCACTGTCGATGTCTGTAACCAGTGCAGCGACAAGGGCTTCTACGTCAGCATCACTTCCTTCCAGAAGCACATGCCGTGCGCCTTCACGGCTGGCTTCGATCAACGAGGAATATGTGTGTATGGCATTGGCCCCTTCAACCAAAAGCATGAGCAGAAGGGCTAGCACGGGAAGCATCAAGGCGAGTTCGACCGCTGCGAGTCCTTGGCGTTTAGTGTCTTTATTTTTCATCCCCGTTCTCCTTGGGTTCCATTTTTATGCTTTGGTGTTGTCTATGGGAATATATACGCAATGGCTGTGCCAACCAGAATGAAGGTTGGCAATGGTGTGATATATGATCTTGGATTTATATAATAAAAAAAATTGTGACCAAAGAGCTTTAGGATTCGTATTGATAAGTAACGGTGCGAATATCTATTTTTTGTGGATAAGATTTTACGTTTCATGTAAAATCCAAATGTGGGTAGAAAGACATTCAGGAGTAAGCCTGTGGCAGAACGAATATTGATTGTAGATGATGACCGAGCTTTTCAGGGAATGCTTGTCGAAGCATTGATCGACAAGGGATATGACGTGGATACCGCTTCGACAGCCGAAGATGGTATTAAAAAAGCTGTGGCTGGAAAATTTGATCTTATTCTTCACGATATAAAGCTTCCCGGTATGTCCGGGCTGGATGCTTTGCCACATTTGGCAGAGGCCGCACCTGGCGTGGATATCATTGTCATGACCGGTTATTCGTCCAAGGATTCTGGCGTAAAAGCCATGCAGCGCGGTGCGTATGACTATTTCACCAAGCCGTTTTCATTGGGAGAGATGGAAGTGGTGGTCCGCCGTGCATTGGAAAAGCGGCGGATGCAGAAAGAGCTATCCGAACTGAAACGGAAGGGCGGCACCAGCCCGTTGCATTCCATCATCGGTCAATCAGCTCCCATGATGGCGGTCAAGGAGCGGATTGCGCGTGTGGCTGAACTCAATGCCGATGTTTTGGTTATGGGTGAAACCGGCACAGGTAAGGAACTTGTTTCAGATGTTATTCATGCCTTGAGTGCACGGGCTAAAGAGCCATTTGTCAAGATCAACTGTGCTGCCATTCCTGAAAATCTTATAGAATCCGAATTGTTTGGACATGAGAAGGGGGCTTTTACCGGCGCGACTTCCATGAAGCAGGGTAAGTTTGAGCAGGCCAAGGGTGGCTCCCTTCTGCTTGATGAAATTGGTGATATGCCACTGCATCTGCAACCCAAACTGCTGCGGGCGGTGGAGCAAAAACAGGCTGAACGCGTGGGGGGCTCCAAATCCGTTATCTATGATGTGCGTATCATCGCGGCAACTAATCAGGAGTTGGAGCAGCGTGTTGAAGAGGGTAAATTCCGTAGTGATCTCTATTATAGATTGAATGTGGCAACGCTCGTGTTGCCTCCGTTGAGAGATCGCAAGTCGGATCTTCCTCAATTAGCTGAATTCTTTTTGGATAGAGCGAACCGAAGACTTGGTACAGACATCAGTTCCGTATCCAGTGCGGCCATGGAGATATTCTTCAATTACGATTGGCCGGGTAATGTGCGCCAGTTCGCCAATGCTGTGGAACGTGCTGCCATTTTTTGCAAATCCACGACTATTACTCCCGCTGAGGTTGATCAGGCCTTTACCAATACATCCCCTGTGGCAGATGTCGGCATGCATTTGCCCGTGAGCGAAGGAATTCCTTTGAAGCAAGCACTTATCGGTTATGAAAAAGTGCTTATTGAGAATGCCCTGCGTGCGTGCGGGGGAACCCAGACAGAAGCGGCAAGTGTACTCGGTGTGTCTGCGAAGAATCTTTGGAATAAATTGAAAAAGCACGATATTAACCCGATATTATTCAGAAATTAGTCACAGATCTTTCCTTTCCCCTTCCTTTCTCCTGCCTTTTTGTCCGACATCTGAGTCGGTGTATCCATCTTTTGTGGTTATTCTGGACTAATAAACTCAAGATTTGGGTGTGAAAGTACCTAATTCTTGAGTTTGGAGTCTTGAATGTGAATTTTTATACGTGAGTCCATTTTTTATGGACACTGTTAATCTTATGAAATTTAAGCGGATTTTATGAGAATAGAGGAGAATATGTTTTTATTTGAATCTATAAAAAATAGATCCGTCTAAAAGGGGGGTGCAGTTAAAACAGATGTTTACGAATGGAATATTTTTTTTTCTCCTTATATTTTAAACTCTTGAGTTTTAAAAAATAAAGTTTTTTTTTGTATGGCACACGGGTTGCTTTATCGAAATCGTGGCTGGTGCTTAACAGCAAAAAAACAAATTTCGATTTTTCACGAAACAAACCAAGGAGAATGACAATGACCAAGCTTATGAACCTTATCCTCGACGAAGAAGGCGCAACCGCTATTGAATACGGCCTTATCGCCGCCCTTATCGCTGCCGGTATCGTTGGTGCAACTACTTCTCTCGGTGGCCAGGTCGTTTCGACTTTCCAGTACATCACCGGGCAGATGAGTGCAGCTACCGCAACTCCCTAGTATTTAGTCGAAACAGCTAACCGTTTAACGGAAGCAGCCAGAGCAGCCGAACCGGGGCTAGCGGGAAAGGCCCGCCAGCCCCGGTTTTGTCTTTGAGGGAAAGCGAAGACAACCAGATCGGCTCAGAAGACCATCGGGGGAACCATGAATTTACTTATCAGTATAGTGCTCGCAGTGGCACTGCTCATTGCAACCATCACCGACATCAAAAACCAGCGTATATATAACTGGCTCACCTTTCCGGTCATTCTGGCCGGGTTCGCCACACATACCGTGTTCGGCGGGGTCGAAGGGCTGCAGTTCGCCGCAGGCGGATTCGCTCTCGGATTTATCGCCATGGCGTTTCCATATTTTTTAGGTGTGATGGGTGCGGGTGATGTGAAGTTGATGGCTGGAGTTGGAGCATGGCTCGGTTTCTCCAGCACCTTGACTGCTTTTTTATTCACCTGCATTGCTGGCGGCATTTATGGCCTCGGCGTGCTTGCCTTTGACAGAAAGGCCTTCAAGGCCGTCATGGGCAATCTTGTGAATACCTTCTCTGTCTTCGTGGCGACCCGAAAGTTCAATTTTGCCCTTACCAATACAGAAAAGGTCCTGCCTCGGCTTTGCTACGGCGTGGCCATTGCCGTGGGCACCGCAACTGCCATGATTTTACATGCATGGCAGACCGGTGCTGTCCATGGCAGTTATTAAAGGAGGGACGTCATGAGTAAGTCCAAGAGAGCCCTGATACAAATTACCTTGTCATTGATTCTGGCAATCGTAGCCGGTGTGCTGATCTTTCAGTGGTCTAGCAATGTGACTCGAAAAGGACCTGTTCAGCAGGTTGCCGAAACGGTTCCTGTGGTCGTGGCCAAGGTGGATATTAATCGCGGTCTCAAGCTGACCGAAGAAATGATGGAAGTTCGCAAGTACACCAAGGATTCTCGTCCTTCAGGTGCATTTTCAGATCCCGGCCAGCTTCTTGGTCGTGTAGTCAATCAATCAGTTGGTGCTAATGAAGCCGTAACAACCATGCGGTTGGCTGATGAATCCGTTATTGGCGGTGGTGTCAGTGCCCTTATTGAACCTGGCATGCGTGCCATGGGCGTCAAGGGTAACGAGGTTATGGGGTTGTCCGGGTTCGTTCGTCCCGGCGATAAAGTGGACGTCATCGTCACGTTGGTCGTCGGTCGAGAAGAAATTCCTGTCACCAAGCTCGTGCTTGAAAATATCAAGGTTATCGCCACCGGCATACAACTGACTCCGCCTGACGAAGAAGGTAAGGCCGCGAGTGTGGATGTCTACACTTTGGAATTGAGCCCGCCGCAAAGCGAACGTCTGGCATTGGCTGCAACTCAAGGCACCTTGAATTTCGCTCTTCGTAATGAGCAGGATGAAAAGATGGTTCGAACGACCGGTTCCAATATTCCCAAGACTCTTGCAGCTCTGCGTCCCAGTGCGCCAACTCGCCATATTAAACGAAAGAAGACCGACAAGGTCGAAGTCATTACCGGCGCCATGCGCTCGTCGGTTAAGTTTTAGGGGGACGTCATGATACGTATCCAATCTATACGAAACCTCTTGGTCGTATTGGCCTATGTTATGGTGTTGTTTATTCCTTCACCGATGCATGCCAAGACAACTGACGTGATTAAGTTAACGCTTGGCAAGTCCCTTGTCATCGACACCGATTTTAAGGTGAGTCGGGTCTCACTGGCTTCCGATACTCTGGTTTCCATAGTGGTCCTTTCCCCTCGGCAGATATATCTGACCGGTAATGAACTTGGTTCTACGACTCTGACATTGTGGTCCAACGGCAATGTAGCGGATGTGTTCGACGTTACAGTGACCCCGAACATGACACATCTCAAGCGGATGATTCATGAGGTTATGCCCAATGAAAAGAATATCAAGGTCCTGACTTCGGGCGAATCCGTTACTTTGGCCGGACATGTGTCCAATACTTCGAATTTGTCGTCCGTCCTTGCTTTGGCCGAAGCTGCGGCTCCTGACAAGGTTGTTAATCTACTGACTGTGGACGGTATCCAACAGGTTATGTTGGAAGTTCGTGTGGCCGAAATGTCCCGTTCCGTGACCAAACGTCTGGGCGTGAATTTTGCGGCTATCGGTTCCAATTTTTCCATCTATTCCATTATTAATAATCTGACGAAGTTCAACGCTGAAGATAGCGTCTTCGAATTGACTGACAATATCACATTCGACGGAGCATACCGCACCGGGAGCACAACCATTTTTGGCATGATCGACGCTCTTAAGGCCAATGGTTTGGTCCGAATGCTGGCTGAGCCGAATTTGACCTGTGTGTCGGGCGAGTCTGCTGAATTTTTGGTTGGCGGCGAAGTCCCTATTCCCATGCCCGGACCTTTGGGCAATGTCGCCATTGATTACAAACCGTTTGGTATTGGTCTCAAGTTTACGGCTACGGTCATGAGCTCCGGTTTGATTAATTTACAAGTCAACCCGGAAGTCTCTGAACTGGATTATTCCAAGAGCGTTTCCGTGTCTGGATATGAAATCCCGACAATATCCACTCGTCGCGCCAATACCGTGGTGGAATTGGGAGACGGCCAATCCTTTGTTATCGCTGGTTTGATTAGCGATTCCCTTAAGGAAAATTCAAATAAGTTCCCTGGGCTGGGTGAAGTCCCGGTGCTTGGCATGCTGTTCAGTTCCAAGGATTTCACGAGCAACAAAACCGAGTTGGTGGTTCTGGTAACAGCCCATTTGGCAAAGCCGGTGGACATGGCCTCTCAGACCCTTCCCACGGATGGGTTCAAGGAGCCGAGCGATAGTGAATTTTATCTTTTCGGTCTCATGGAAGGAATGGGCGGGTCAGACACGACCAAGGTTGCAGGAGCCAGTTCTGGTGCTGCGGAGCCTGGAACAGTCGTCCGGCCTGAAAGTGGATTTGACGGTGAGTTCGGCCACGCTTGGCCGCAATAGGAACGTGCGGAGGATATCATGCAGAATTTTCTGATTTATCTAGCCATCGTGGGAATCATGCTCCAAGCCGGCTGCGGTTCAATGTATGAAGTGGACCACACCACGCCGCCTTTTGGCAGTTCTGTCCACATGGCTCTGAAGAGCCAGACCGCCAACCCTGAAGCTGGCTCCGACGCACCGGTCGTTGGAATCGACGGCAAGTATGCTGCCAAAGCTGCTGAAAAGTATCAGGCTGGTCCCAAGGAAAAGAAGGAGCGGGCATCTGGTTCGACTTTTGGCGTCGTCGAGGTCCAGAACTGATGCGTGGTTCAGGACACTTCGAGTATTGGCCCGAGCTTGTTCTCCTTGTGCTGATGTTGAGTGTTCTTATCCTGAATTTTACAGTGTTTGAAAATTAGTGGTTGTACGGGGAAGACGGCGGGCGGCTTGCTCAGACCGTTGTACAGCCTAAAGAGGACTTTAGGGAGAGGGGGAACCATGAATAGCAGAATTATACCGATCTCGTTGGCAATCAGCGACAAGGAACAGCGTAAGCTCTTTGAGCAGATGATCGCTGGCAATCCCATGGTTCGCCTTGTTGAAGACGACGCCGAAGAAATGGGAGTTCTCATTTACGAACCCGGTGACTCTGTTGAAGAAGACATGCCGCATGTCATTCAGGCTCTTGAAACCGGACAGGCCGAGGACGTTTATCTGGTCGGTAACAATGCTGACCCAGAGATCCTTATCCGCGCCATGCGGAGTGGTATTCGTGAATTCATAAAGTACCCGGTGGATGAAAATGATTTTCGCGCTGCCATCATTCGGACGGCCATGCGTTCCAGCCTGGGTGCAGATGAAGGTGAGAAGGGCAAAATATTTACAGTGCTCGGCAGTAAGTCCGGCATGGGAGTGACGTCTCTGGCTGTGAATTTGGCCTCGATTTTGAACGCGCGTAATCCCGGTAGCACCATTCTTGTCGATTTGCGTCGTCCTGGTGGAGAGACCCCGTATTTTCTGGATCTGAAGTATGAATACACTTGGGGTGAATTGGTCGAAGACATTTCCCGTCTGGATGGGATCTACCTTCGTAGCGTGGTGGCCGAACATGAATCTGGCCTGCACGTATTGCCCGGTCCTTCCGGTTTTGAGCGTCCTGATCCTCATTCTCTGTTCCTTATTCTGGAGCAGCTTCGTAGTAATTATGAGCATGTGATCGTTGATACTGCATATCCCCATGACGAAGTGCTTCCCAAGGAAGTGGAACAGGCCGATTCCATTCTCATCGCTTTGCAATTGAGCTTGCCGTGTCTCGCCCGGACTTCTCGTTTGATGGATTCCATTCGTAGTCAGGATCCGGACAGTGAACGGCGTATGAAGCTTGTTGCCAATCGCGTGGCAAAGAACTCGACCATTGGTGTGAGCGAAGCCATGGAAGTGTTGGACCGCGAAATTGTCTGGGTGATTCCCGAAGACAGTGATTCCTCTTTGTCTGCTATTAATCAAGGCACACCTCTGGTTTTGGCTTACCCCAAGTCTCCTGCCACCAAGGCCATTCAGGGCATGGTGACAACTTTGGTTCCCGTACCCAAGAAGGCCAAGAAAGGATTTTCTCTGCCGTTCGCTTCTTTCTTTAAAAAGAAGAACAAGGATGATGATCATCTTGCAGGAGCGTCCTTATGAACCTCGCAGATCGATTGAATAGAAATGCCGCCAAGCGTGGCTCTGTTGTCGTAGATAAAGGCAAGGCTCGCGGTAAGGCTGTCTCTTCGTCTATTTCCAAAACTGAGGCGCAGGAACATTATTTTGATATCAAGACTCGCATTCATGATCGTCTTATCGACATGATCGATCTGTCGTTGTTGGATTCCCTGAGCGAAATGGAAATGCGGTCGGAAATCGCCAAGGTTACCGAAGGGTTGCTTTGGGAAGAATTTCAGAATGCGCCGTTGAATCTGGCTGAACGCAAGCGGATGCTGGCTGAAATTCAGGATGAGGTTATTGGTCTCGGTCCTCTGGAGCCTTTTGTTCAGGATCCTACGGTTAACGATATTTTGGTCAACGGCTACAAACAGATTTATGTTGAGCGTTCGGGCAAGTTGGAACTGACTCCGGCTCGCTTCAAGGATGACGATCACCTGCGTAAGATTATTGACCGTATCGTGTCTTTGGTAGGACGCCGTATTGATGAATCCCAACCTTTGTGTGACGCCCGTCTGCTGGATGGCTCACGTGTCAACGCAGTTATTCCGCCGTTGGCTATCGACGGCCCTTCGCTGTCCATTCGTAAGTTTTCCAAGGATCCATTGGAAATTGCTGATTTGATCGGGTTCAACTCTCTGACCCAGCAAATGGCTCAACTCATGGAAGGCATAGTCGAGGCCCAGCTTAACGTGCTTATTTCAGGCGGTACCGGTTCCGGCAAGACCACGCTCCTCAACTGCATGTCACGTAACGTGCCCGAAGATGAACGAGTCGTCACCATTGAGGACGCCGCAGAATTGCAACTCAAGCAGGCTCATGTCGTCCGGCTGGAAACCCGACCGGCCAATATCGAAGGCAAGGGCGAAATCACCATGCGTGATTTGGTCAAGAACTGTCTGCGTATGCGCCCTGATCGCATCATCGTAGGTGAGGTTCGTTCCTCCGAGGCTTTGGATATGCTCCAAGCCATGAACACCGGTCATGATGGCTCCCTGACGACTATTCAC
This sequence comes from Pseudodesulfovibrio nedwellii, assembly GCF_027923765.1. Classification (NCBI taxonomy): domain Bacteria; kingdom Pseudomonadati; phylum Thermodesulfobacteriota; class Desulfovibrionia; order Desulfovibrionales; family Desulfovibrionaceae; genus Pseudodesulfovibrio; species Pseudodesulfovibrio nedwellii. The sequence goes on from NZ_AP026709.1 coordinate 3,211,340, forward strand.
GCCAATACGCCGCGTGACGCCTTGATGCGTCTGGAAACCATGATTTCCATGGCCGGATTGAGTCTTTCACCTATATCAATGAAGCGGTATATTTCTTCGGCCATCGACGTCATCATTCAGGCAACTCGTTTGGTGGACGGTACCAGAAAGGTCATCTCCATTCAGGAGGTCACAGGCATGGAAGGTGAAATGATCACCATGCAGGAAATTTTCGCCTATGATCAGACCGGCGTCAGCAAGGATGGCAAGGTGGAAGGGCGTTTTACTGCTCGCGGTATTCGTCCCAAGTTTGCGGACAAGCTGGAACGTATGGGATTTTCTTTCCCCACGGATATGTTCCATGTGGCTCCCAAGCCCATGAGGAAGGAGTAAACCATGCAGTTGACTCTTATCATTAGCGGCGTGGCCGTACTTATTATTTTTTTGCTTGTCATGGGTGTAAGTTCTCTCATGCAATCGGGGGCGGACAAGGCTGATCAGAAGATTAAGAGCCGACTCAAAGCTCTGGCCCTGACCGATGCGAATGCAGAAAATATTGATCTGGTCCTTCGTGAAGCGGCCATGAGTGAGGTTCCCTGGTTTAACCGTTTGCTCGAAAAGATGCGTTGGGCGTCCAGCCTCGAAAGTCTCATTTATCAGGCGGACGCAAAGGGAACGGCTGGTATTTATTTGTTGGTCTGCGCTTTGCTTGCTGTGATCGGGGTTTATGCTGGCAGTTTCTCCGGTAGATGGTTGGTCAGCATTGCAGCTGGTTCTTTGCTTGGATATTTCCCGATCATGCGGCTGAAGGGCATGAAGAGAAAGCGCATGAATCGTTTTCAGAAGCAACTGCCAGAAGCTCTCGATCTCATGGCTCGTGCGCTCAAGGCCGGACATACTTTCGGCGGTGGCATGCGCATGGTCGCGGATGAGTTTGATGCACCTATCGGCCCCGAGTTCGGTCAGACTTTGGACGAGATTAACTACGGCATGGACGTGGATAGAGCTTTGCTCAGTCTTCAGAGTCGGGTGGACTGCACTGATCTCAAGTTTTTCATTGTTTCCGTGAATATCCAGCGTGAAACCGGTGGAAATCTCGCCGAAATCATAGCCAAGATCGCGGAACTGGTGCGGGAGCGATTTGCCTTGTTCGGCAAGATTAAGGTGCTTTCCGCGGAAGGGCGAGTGTCTGCATATATTCTGACTTCGTTACCTTTTCTTCTGACCGGTATTCTGTTCTTGATCAACCCCGATTACGTCAGCCTTTTGTGGAAGCGTGAACTCGGCCAAAACATGGTTTGGACCGCATCTATTTCTGTTGTTATGGGTATCCTCGTTATCCGCAAGATCATTAAGATTAAGGTCTAGGAGGTCGTCATGAGTGAAGCACAATTGATTCCTCTGTTTGCGGCAGGCCTTGCCTTTGTTTCTGTCCTCTTGGGCGGTTACGGTCTTATCGGTTATTTGAGTGGAGCCAATGATACGGCCAAGCTTAAGGAGCGTGTCTCTGGGACTACGATCAAACGGTCTGAAGCCTTGGCCGCACCCTTGACCTCCATGGTCAAGAATTCCCTGAAGTTCTTTGGCCGTATGGGGTCCAAGATTGGTCCGACCGAAGTCGATGAAATCGACAAGAATCGTATGCGACTGATTCAGGCTGGATTGCGTACGGCTGACTCTTATAAAATCTTTCAGGGCATTAAGGGCTGTTTGGCTATCGGGCTGTCTGGCGGATTCTTGCTTTTCCGTTTTCTTTTTTCACCGGACATAAGTGTGGCGATCTCTGCGTTTAGCGCAGTGTTTCTTGCTACTATTGGTGTATATGGGCCTGAATATTGGCTGACCAAGAAGATTGCCAGGCGCAAGCTGACAGTGTCCGACGAATTGCCAGATGCTCTGGATCTTCTTGTGGTTTGTGTCGAATCCGGCATGGGGCTTGATCAGGCTATTGATCGGGTCTGTCATGAACTCAGACGATCTGGTCCTGTCATCAGTTCGGAATTTAAACTCCTGACTTTGGAGTTGCGGGCAGGCAAGTCCCGTTCCGAGGCTCTGCGCTCTTTGGCGGAGCGGGTCGGGATGGATGATCTGAACAGTTTGACTTCATTACTTATCCAGGCGGACGCTTTTGGCATCAGCGTTGGTCGTACCCTGCGAGTCTACTCGGACGCCATGCGCATCAAGCGCTCCCAGCGCGCCGAGGAAAAGGCCGCCAAGATGCCGGTGTTGCTGCTTCTTCCCCTGATTGCGTTCATCCTTCCCGCTCTGTTCGTGACGATCCTCGGACCTGCGGTAATTATGAGCATGGATATGTTCTCAGCGATGAACCATTAGGCGTAACAAGCCAAGGAGAATTCCTATGTATAAGATCACTATCATTGCCATGACACTTATTGCCGGATTGATATTTTCCGGTTGCGCGGTCAAGTCCCAAGACGACATGACTTTTGACGAACTGGCTTACGGCGAGGAAAGTTCGGTCAAGTTGTCCAGCGAACAACATGAGCAGGTGGGCGATGGATATATCCGTCGTGCCAAGCCGGAAATGGCACTCATGCATTACAACAAGGCCATCGAATTGGACGAGAACAATCTCGACGTTCGCGTGAAGCGAGGCCACATGTTGGTGACGGAAGGATTGGATGAGCAGGCTTTGGCCGAGTTTAACAACGTATTGGAACGAAACAGCGACCATGCCATTGCTAATGAGGCTGCTGGCGGTGTCTACTTCCGTGCCGGGTTGTTTGACGAAGCTCAGACCTATCTGGAAAAAGCCGTGAAACTTAATCCTATGCTTTGGAAGGCGCATAACTATCTGGGCATTCTTATGGATCGGGACGCAGAGTATGACATGGCTGCCAAATATTTTGCCCGCGCTCTTGAACTGCATCAGGGCAATGGGACCGATGAAATTTACAACAATCTTGGTGTGGTTCATATCGCTCGCAAACAGTATGGGCAGGCAATCGAGTCTTTCCGTCTGGCCTTGAAGTCCGGTGGTGTTTCGGTGCGTACCTATAACAATCTCGGGTTGGCATTGACCCGCCTCGGGCGACTGGATGAAGCTTTGGAATCCTTCAAGTATGCAGGTGGAGAGGCCAAGGCTTACAATAACCTTGGGTATGTTCTTTTGACCGATAATGAGCCGGGTAAGGCTGTTCCTTATTTCGAGATGGCTCTTGAGCTTTCTCCCACATATTACGTCAAGGCTGCCGACAACCTGAAGCGTGCCCGCCTCGCGGCTCGTTTTCAGAAGAATGGCACCAAGACACAATTAAGCGGTTCCACCCCGAACCCGCTGCTTCGTCAGTCTTTCCCCGACACGAAGCAGCTCCCCGGCGGGCCTGCGGCATCTCCCGCGTCCGCAGGCTCGCCACTTCCTACCACTGATATTCAGAATGTATCACTGGAGGAGACGAGTGCCGGGGTTAACGATATACGAAGTGCGTCATACGGCCTGCATGTTAGTTCCTGGCGTGATGACACCAGTGCTTTTGAACACTGTGCGACGCTGCGCAAGCAGGGGTTCGACACTTGGATTAACCAAGTGGACCTCGGTGAAAAGGGCATATGGTATCGTGTTTTGGTGGGTAATTTCGCTTCCATCAAAGACGCCAAAAATGAACGGTCTGACGTACTTGCCATTCTGAATCTCAAAAGAGCACCTGTATTTGAAAGGGTTACTCCCAAGCCGGATGGATCACATTTGTAAGAAGAAAGAATTGTGTAAATGAGATCGGATATGATGTGATAACCGTGAAAAAAAGTGAAATACACAGCACCCCGGTCGGGCAGGAGTATCCTGACCGGTCCGGGGTGTATCCTTTTAATCGTAACCTTTCTTTTTCAAGCGGATTTCACTATATTCCTTTTAGAAATATGGCATCAATCAGGGACCTGAGCCAATTGGGGAGATACGACTTGGCAACAGAGAATACTACCCGTTTTCGCGTTCTCGCCGTGGATCACGACGAATCCATGCTCACGCTTTACCGCGATGTCCTTTGCTATGAAAGCGAGGAGCCATCGGCGTTGGAAGCCTTGTTCAGTGATGATGTCCAACTCCCGTCACGCGAAGAGATAGACGCGGAAGCGATCAAGCCCGTGTTTGATGTCGAGCAGGCTTCCACCCCCAGAGAAGGGCTGACCGCTATGATGCATGCTCAGGAGCGGGGAGAGCCTTTTACCATTGCCCTTATTGATATCCATTTGTCAGTAGAAGAAGATTGTTTGGCTGGCCTGGACCTGGCTGCCCATATCCGTGCCATGGACCCTAATTTAGAGATAGTTCTGTTGTCGGCCAAGCATCATATTCCTTTGAAGGAAATTAATAGGCGTGTCCCTCCGCCAGAGAAATTGCTTTTTGTTCAAAAACCTTTTCGTTCGCCGGAGCTCAAACAGATTGCCATGTCTCTGTGTTCCAAGTGGGACGTGGAAAATCGGTTGCGTGATCTGAATGAGACGTTGGCTGTAAAAGTTGAGGCCAGGACCTCGGAATTGAATGCGGCCAACCGCCGGTTGAGATTGGATATTTCTAAACGTGCCGCCGTGCTCCGGCAATTGCAAGCCAGTGAAAAGCGATACCGTTTGCTGTTTGAGAAAGACATTACTGGTAACTTTGCCGCAGATAGTGATGGTTTGATTCTTGATTGTAATGTCGCATTTGCAGACCTCTTTGATTTTACTTCACCGCAGGATGCGCATGGTACGAATATCTTCAACGTGTGGGAGCGCGTGGGGGCTTCGGAGTCCTTACGTGATTTGCTTGCAGGGCTGGGGAGACTCTCCAATCATGAAGTTGTTTTCCGTCATGGCGTTTTGCGAAGACACCTTCTTGTCAGTTGCGATACGGTTTTGGATGCTGAGGGGAACACTCTGGAGTACAGGGGGTATATCTTCGATATTTCCGAGCCGAAGCGATTGGAAGAACAGCTTCGTCAATCGCAGAAGATGGAAGCTCTCGGGACATTGGCAGGTGGTATTGCACATGATTTTAACAATATTCTTGGCGTGATTCTTGGCTACGCGGAGATTATTGAATCAAGTGCCGAACCGGAGTCCGGTCTGGATAGGCGAATCAAGGAAGTTTCTCGCGCAGGCAGGCGTGCCAGAGACCTTGTTACTCAGATTCTTAATTTTTCTCGTCAAGGTCCGCAGGAGCGTCACGCCATGATGCTTGCGCCGCTTATCAAGGAAGCCCTCAAGCTTCTTCGTTCCTCGGTTCCTACCAATGTTGAGATTATTTCTCGTATGGAGGCTGCTCAGGATAATGTTATGGCGGACCCGACGCAGATACATCAGATTATGCTTAATCTGTGCGGTAATGCAGCTTTTGCCATGCAAGGGACTGGTGGGACGTTGACCGTTACCATGGCAGATGTTTCAGGCGCAGATGAAGTCGTGCCGCCGGAAGATTTGGGTAAACCGGAGCGTTTTTTACGATTGACTGTGGCTGATACTGGGCCTGGGATTGATCCGGCTGTGATTGATCGGGTCTTTGATCCTTTCTTTACTACCAAGAAGCAGGGCGAAGGGACTGGAATGGGGTTGGCCATGGTGCATGGCATTGTTAAACGACATGATGGATACCTTGAATTGGAAAATAGGCCGGGCCATGGTGCCACTTTTCATGTCTTTCTGCCTAAGAATTCTGAAATTGGTCGTACGGACGTTGATACTCCTGCTGATCTCGTGTTTCGCGAGGGGCGTATTTTGTTTGTGGATGACGAGAAGCCGCTAGTTGATATCGGGCGGGAGATGCTTGAGTCTTGTGGTTTTGAAGTTGTTACTCGTACATCGAGTATTGAGGCTTTGGAGGCCTTTAAGTATAAAGCAAACGACTTTGATTTAGTGATAACCGATCAAACCATGCCGAATATGACAGGTATGGAGTTTGCTCGGGAAGTGCTTAAGTTGCGGCCGAATATTCCTATTATTTTGTGTACAGGTTTTTCAGATGCTGTTTCGTATGATCGGTTGCGGGATGTGGGGATTGGGGATTTCATTATGAAGCCGATATTGAAGCATGACCTTATGGCGGCGATTAGTCGTTTGTTGGCGAAAGAATAAAGACAGAAATAAGGAAGGGCCGCTTTGGAAGCGGCCTTTTTATTTGAAATATGAGCCTTCGGCGAGAGTCATTGTTGGGGTGCTGGAGCACCCAACGTTTTCCATGCCCTGCGCGGGCGGCGGATCTTTTTGGCTGAGCCGCCCCAAAAAGAACCAAAAAACTCGGCTCACGAGCTTGGCCGCCCCCATGATTGGCGGTAAGAATCTGATCCAATCGAGTCGGCTCCACCTGATTAAAAGTATAAGCCCTGCCTCTCCCGTAATCCCTCAGTTTAAGATAAGTTTCCTTATCCCCTGATTAGAGCCGCCTTCTTCGATTGGTCAGCTTCTAAGCCGCCGATCAAGGGCTGGGTCCCGTCTTCGTCTGGCTGGGAGGAAGAAAAAAGAAATTGTCTTCGGAGGGAGAGCGGTGTTGGGGTGTTGGAGCACCCCAAGGCCCTTTATGGATAACGAAGAGCCTAAAATCAAAAACGTTCACCTACACCGAAACTACCTTACAACGACGAACAATTGATAGCGAACCTTAGAGCCTGTCCAGCGCGGCGAAACGTAGCCCGACCGAGTCTGTACCACAGACAATCCTGTCGGGCAGTAAAGCCGCGTACAGGCTCTTAGGTTCGCTATCAGGCTCACATCGAAAAGGCGTTTTTTGCCTCCTTTTTTTCGCCTCAAAAAAAGCAGGTCGCCGTAAAGGCGAAACCTTTGAAACAATACCGTTTGCACTTTCACTGCGGATGCACGCAACGCCCTCCAAAAAGATAAGCCCCTCTCTTCTTCACGGCATTTTCATTGCGGATACACGCAACGCCCATCAAAAAAGCCAGTGAGTAATCTCACTGGCTTTCCTTTTTTCATTAAACCGCCGTCAGTATTTAATACATCAACCCCGGCAGGAACAGAATAATCTGCGGGAAGATGAACAACAAGGCGATGCCGAGAATAATAGCCGCCATGAAAGGTAGAATTCCTTTGAATATTTCTTCCAGTGTGACGGATGGCGCGATCTTCTGACACATTCCATACACGACATACACATTAATCCCTACAGGCGGCGTGATAACCCCCATCTCGGTGACAAGCACTATAATGATGCCGAACCAGATAGGGTCATATCCCATTTCAGTGACCACCGGGAAAAACACCGGGATGGTTAGCATGATCAACGCGAGTGAGTCCATGAAACACCCACCGATGAAGTAGATCAGAATGATCGCTCCCATAATGGCGAACGGCGGCATGTCGAATGCAGACACCCAGTTGGCGATGTCAAACGGGATGCGTGTAACAGCAAGGAATTTGCCGAATACGACAGCCCCCGCGATGAGGACCAGTACCATGCAAGAGGTCCGTAGTGTTTCATTGAGTGAATTGACGAATGCCTTCCATGAAAGCTGACGTTTGATGACAGCCAGCGCGAGTACGCCGATAACTCCGATGGATGCGGCCTCGGTGGGCGTGAAAAGCCCCCAGAACAAGCCGCCGATAACCAGCGCGAAGATGAGCAAGGTATCAATGAGATTGAGAAGTGACTTGAACTTTTCGCTCCAAGTGAAGGGGGTACCCTTGGGGCCGAGGTCCGGGTTGATTTTACACTGAAGGTAAATGCCGACCACAAACAGTGCCGTGAGTAAAATGGCCGGTAAAATGCCGGACACGAACAATGCGCCGATAGATTGTTCGGTCAGGACACCATAGATGATAAGCACGACAGAAGGCGGCATAATCATGCCCAGTCCGCCACCGGACGCTACGGATGCGGTCGCCAGAGAGTTGGCGTACCCATAACGTTTCATCTCGGGGATGCCGACAGTGGACATGGTGGCTGCTGTAGCCGGACTTGAACCGCAGACTGCGCCGAATGCGGTGCAGGCCGAGACCGTGGCCATGGCGAGGCCGCCACGAGTGTTGCCGAGGAATCTGTATGCGGTGTCGTACAGTCGTTTCGAAATACCGCAGTTAAAGGCTATTTGGCCCATGAGGATGAAGAGCGGGATAGTCGAGAGTTCATAGGACGCGAATGCGTCGTACACATTACGGCTCATGAGGTTCAGGCCGCCTTTCCACGAGGTGAGGAGCGAGAACCCGATAAAACCTACGAGCATCATGACAAAAGCGACGGGCATACGGGTCATGAACAGGAATACCATGACGATGATGCCGATGATTCCGGCAGTGGTCGGATCCATAATTATCCCTCGCTCTTCTTGAAAAATGAGAGAACGTCTGCGGCCAGACAGAGGGCGTAGATAAAGAAGCCGAAGGACAGGACGTAGACCACGTAGTATTCGGGCAGTTCCAGATTCATGGAAACTTCGCCCGATTCAGCCAGAGTCCCGGCATACATGAACATGCGCCAGGAGATGATGGATACCAAGGCCAACGTGGCGAGAGTGGTGATGAATTTGACGCGATCACGAATTTTTTTGGAAAAGCGACGGATCAGGATTTCAACCCCGATGTGGCTCTTTTGATAATGCGTATATGGCAGGGCGAATCCCACGGCAATGACGCCGAGTATGGAGACAATTTCCTCGCACCCGAAAATTGGGGTGTTGAATGCGCCGCGCAGGAACACGTCTGTTCCTGTCATGACAGCCATGCCTGCCAGACAGATCGCGGCGATGGTCCGCATGATCTTTTCTGTCAGGCCGAGCGGCCCTCGTGCTTCTTCCATTTCATAGTCCTTTGCGTCGAAAGCGCACGACAGAGCGGCCTTGAGGACCGCTCTGTCGTGGTAATGACTATTTCAGTGTTGATTGGGTAAATTCCAGGATGGTCTTGCCATCAAGACCTTTCTTCGTTGTTTCGGCGACATAGCCGTCGAGAACAGGCTTGGCTGCTATGACCCATGCCTCGGATTCTTCGACGGATAGCTCCATGATTTCGCCACCCTTATCCATGAAGAACTGGCGTCCGGCTGCGTCTGCTTCATCCCAAGCTGTCGCGTGCTTGACCGCCCATTCCTCGTTGATTTTGCGAATGATCTGCTGGGATTCGGTATCAATGGCCGTCCACTTGTCTTTGTTCATAACAATGAAGAACACTGTGGTGTAGGCCACGCTGAATGAGTCCGTGCCGTACTTGCAGACTTCGCCGAGCTTGAAAGATTTATTGGACTCGATGGGGTGCATGCTTCCGTCAACAACGCCTTTTTGCAGGAGTTGGTAGTTTTCGGGCATGGGTTTAGCCACAGGCGTACCGCCCAGAGCCTTGACCAGCTTGGCGGAGTTGCCGGTGGCGCGAATCTTTTCGCCCTTGATGTCGGCCAGTGTTTTGACTGGTTTTTGGACCGTGAACAGCAGACCGGGGCCGTGGCCGTTGAAGTACATGACTTCCACGTCACTGAGTTCGGCTGGGTTGAATTTCTTATAGACAGCATTGGCCGTGGCAGTGGCCTGTGCTGCGGAGGTGTATCCCAGAGGAAGATCAACGGCTGCCATGACCGGGAAGCGACCGCGTGAGTAGGCGAGACAGGATAACCCGACATCGGACATGCCTTCCACGACGCCATCGTAGCATTGTTTGGCTTTGGTCAGGGTGCCGCCGGGGTAATATTCGATAACCACTTTGCCGTTGGTCCTTTTCTCCACTTCCAGACACCACGCTTCAGCCAGTTTCGATTGATGGTTAGTGGTCGGGAAGAAATTGGAGTAGGTCAACTTTGTTTCGGCCTGACCTATGGTCGGCAGGGCAACGCACAGCACAGCTACGGCCATGAATGTTGTCAGCAGTTTTTTCATTGTTTCCTCCGGGAATTTGCTCGGTTCCGAGGAAGGGCTTTCGCCCCACCTTTGTATAATGAGCCTGCGGTCACGCCATATGACACGCAGGCCTGAAGCCCCCTATGGACTTTTTGTCATTTCGGTCTGGATGAATTCGACGACGGCATCGCCATGGACTTTTTTGCCTTGCTTGGAGTCGATATAGCCGTCGATGACAGGTTTGGCTGCTGCGACCCACTTGGCCGCTTCGGCTGTGTCGAGTTCCGTGAACACGCCGCCTTTTTCAGTGAAGAACGCTTTGCCTGCGGCATCAGCATCATCCCAGGCCTGACCGTGTTTGAGGGACCATTCAGCATTGATCTCCTGAATGATTTTTTGGGTCGTGGGATCGAGTTCGGACCATTTGTATTTGTTCATGACCACGAAGAAGGTAGTGGTGTAGGCCACGGGAATGGACACAGTGCAATGTTTGACCACTTCAGCGAGTTTCCAGCCCTTGTTGGACTCAATGGGGTTCATGGAACCATCGACAACGCCTTTTTGCAGGGACTGGTATGCTGTGGGCATGGGCTGAGCCACAGGGCTTCCGCCAAGGGCTTTGACCAGTTTGGCCGAGTTGCCGGTGGAACGGATTTTTTCACCTTTGATGTCATCCAGCGTGGCAACGGTCTTTTCGGTGGTGAAGAGCAGGCCCGGACCATGGGCATGGAAATACATGGGCTGCACATCACGGAATTCTCGGGGAGTGAACTGAGTGTACACTGCGTTGGCGATGGCCGTGGCCTGTGTGCCGGTCTCGTAGCCGAGCGGTAGGTCCACGGCAGCCATGACCGGGAAGCGGCCGCGGGAGTATGCCAGTACGGACATACCGATGTCGGAGATGCCTTCAACGGTGCCGTCGTAACACTGCTTGGCTTTGGAGAGAGTGCCGCCGGGATAGTAGTCGATGACGACCGCGCCGTTGGTGCGGGCTTCAACTTCCTTGCACCATTGTTCGGCCAGCTTGGACTGGACATGGGTGGGCGGGAAGAAGTTGGAGTAGCTCAACCGGACGGTTTCGGCGCAGGCCATGGAGGCCAGCCCGAAGGTCAACAGAAAGAGAGCGGTCAGAGTCAGCAGTTTTTTCATGATGTGTCTCGTTTGTATAAAATGATATTTGAACAGGAACGACTACCCGAGGTGTCCCTGTCTGGTTCCGTTTCTCAAGGCCATGGCAATGGCGTTTTCCCGGATATCTTCAAGGGAAAGTTCTTCTGCGCCGAGTGCATGGTGAATAAGATATCCTTCGAAAAGGGCTGTGTTGAGTGCGCCGAGTTTTTCCGGTGGGAAATCGGTCTCCACATGGTCACGTACCAAATCGGCGAAGACCTTGTTGGAGAGCCGGTAGTCGGATTTATTCATGAGTTTGCGCACAGGCTCGTTGGTCGCGGAGTAGACCGTGAATTCCAAGAAAATGGCTGACCAGTCCTTGTCACGGATGATGGTTTCCAAAAAATCCCAGATGATATTCATGGCCTGTTCGAGGTTTTTTGCTTCGCGCACCTTGCCATGGCGGGTGGCGCGGTATTGTTTGAATTTCCGTTCCACGATCTGCAGAAACAGTTCGTCCTTGGAATTCCAGTGACGGTAAAAGCTCCCCTTGGCATATCCCGCATTGTCGGTAATCTCTGCCACAGAGGTTGATGCGAACCCTTTGGATCCGAACAGTTCAATGGCTGAGTCCATCAGCTCCTGCATGGTCTGTTGAGATTTTTCCTGCTGTTTTTTTGCCATGTCCGTATCGTTTGTTTGTCGATATTATTGACGATAAAAAGTGACTTTCGGTCAAATTGTGACCTTTGGTCGAAAAGTGACCATTGGTCACTTTTCGTGAAAAACAGCTAGCATGCGTGTTTTTAAGTGTCAAGACGGGAGTGGCGTTTGGTCAGGAAATTACGAACAAGTTGGGGTAATTTTTACGTAGGCCATCAACACTCGTGCGCTTCCTTGTTCAGAAAGTCGAAGCTTTGGTCGTGATCGACAAGATAGGTGTCAAGCGCGGGTTGGCCGATGAGTTGCGTCGGTGAAAGCGGAATCGGACAGACATCGTGTCGCTTCATGAGTGGTGATGAGGTGTCCCATTCACTGTTTTCAACAACTTTGTTCATGATGATGTGGGACAGGCCCATGCCCATTTCCTCAAGGGTGGTGTCAATGCGTTCGGCCTCGGCAAAGGAAAGACGGTCCGGATTGACCACGAGATTAATCGAGCAACGCGACGAGTCTTGAAAGACATTACGTAATTCAGTGAAGTGTTTTTGTTGTTGGTCGAGTTTGGTTGTGATTTTGTCACACTCGATTTCCTTAGTGCCGAGTTGGATTTTGGTGATGATTTTTTTCTTTTCCAGGATCTCGCATCGCAGGGCCAGAAGTTGTTCCAGCCAGACCAGCGACAGGGATGGCAGATTGAAAAATTTGGTGGTCAAAGCAGTTGGAGGCATGTCGAATACAATGACATCCGTGTCCGTGAATGTCTTGCGATAATGCTGGAAGGCGAGCAGAAGCGCGTATTCTTCAATGCCGGGGGAATGTTTAACCACATTGAGGTGCTTTTCGAGATTAAAGGCCGTCTGGTACGCGTAATTGGCCCGAATTTGGTCTTCTATACCTTTGAGATATTGTTTGATCCATTTGTCGATGTCGGCCTGTGCAACACGCAGGTTTGGTGCGATTTTTATTGGTTTGCCTGTAAATTTGGTGTCGAAGATGTCAGCCTGATTATGGGCGGGATCAAGTGAAACCAGCAGGACTTTCTTACCGGTGCGGGCCAGATGCAGGGCGGACAGGGAAGAGGTGGTGGATTTGCCTACGCCGCCCTTGCCTGCGTGGAAATAATAATGCTGATTCGACATTGGTGGCTCCGGCTAAAAGGCGTCAAACATGGAAAAGAGATCGGCCAGCGGGTCGTTGGCCGTGCATACGCGATTGGTCATGATGGTTAGTTCCTGTTCCATTTCCGGCAGGAGTTCCAGTGAGATATGCATGGGTGGTGCCTGCATGCCCACAAATGCGCCAAGGGTGAGCAAACTGAAAATATTTTCCAGTTCACGTGTTTCCCATTCAAGCCGTTCCGTGGCCTTGCAGCGGTGTACTTCATCCGCGAAGCGGTAGGCCTTTTTTATGGCCTCAATGGCTTTTTTGCAGTGGCTCTTCATGTTTTTTTTATGCGTCACTGGTTACACGGAACAGACGCATTTCCTGCGTAATTCGTTTTTCTGACGGGAAATAATAATATACGGCGTACAATGAAGCCAGAAATGCTCCAGCGAAATGGAAGATGGTGACTCCTGTTATATAGCCGATGGCTGCGGCAAAGGGTGCTGCCAGCGCAATGGTCATGAGGTTCAACTGAAAAGTGCGGAAGCACGCAGCCTCGACGTTTTTTTGTCCTTCGACCGAGCGGACGAAACGGACTCTGTAGAGCAGGGGAAGTGCTACGGCCAGAATGATTGCCGCGATGAAGATGATGGGACCGATGATCGCCGCTGTACCGTTAGGCATTTGTGGGGTCAGTCCGACCTGTCGGCAGACAGCCCAAATACCGAAGATGATGAGTGCAGGAACAAGCATCGTCAGGTAACGGCGAAAAAGTGTTTTTCGCAGGGGAGTGAAATCCGGTGCGTAAGCCATTGTAAATCCTCATGAACCCTGGCCGAACGTGTGTCCGGCCAGGGAGGTTTGTTTTTTTACGGCGTGTCAGTAGTCGGGGTGGAAGCGTCGGTCTTGAAGAACTTGATCAGTCCTTCGCCAACGACCCAGATGGAGACTACCAGCACGAGCAGGTTCAGGGACTGCAACAGAATGCTGCCTTTGTCCATGTACATGCCCTGGTTGATGAGGATAGCCCATACGGTCATTACGCCGAGGAATACGGCGGGAATACCGGAGATGAGCCAGCTCAGGCCTCCACGACCCTTGAGGTACACAGTGACCGTAGTCAGTACGAGTGCGGCCAGAATCTGGTTGATGCAACCGAACAGGGGCCACAGAGCCAGAGCGCCCTTGCCGTTACCACCGGACGAGAATGCCAGACAACCGGCCAGGAATACGGCCACGGCGGTGGCCACGTACTTGTTGTTGAAGATCTTGATGGGCGTGCCGCTGAACAGTTCCGTCAGAGCATAGCGCTCGATACGGGTGGCGGTGTCCATGGTGGTACCCGCAAAAGAGGCCACGAATACACCCATGACGGCCAGGGCGACGCTGTGGGGAATGCCGGCTGCTTCGATCATGTTGGCTGCGCCGTAAACAAAGGCTGCAACCTTGGAACCCAATCCCTTGGCTGCTGCCCAGGAGGAGTAATGGGATGACCATGCGTCGATGCCTGTCAGAGTCGCACCATCGGCGGTGTTGTAACCGAGACCGATGCCTGCTGCCACGGCCACGATGACCAGTGTGGACAAAGTGGCTTCTGTCAGCATGGAACCATAGCCGACGAACAGGGCGTCTTCTTCATTGGAGACCTGTTTAGCTGTGGTGCCTGATGAAACCAGAGAATGGAAACCGGAGATGGCACCGCAGGCAATGGTGATGAACAGGAAGGGCAGCATGGGCGGAGCACCTTCAGGGGAGGCTTGGATAGCTGGGGCAATGATGTGAAGCTGGGAACCTGAGAAGGTCGCGGCAAATACGCCGACAACCATCAGGGCCAGAGCCACGATGAGCTGGTGAGAGTTGATGAAGTCACGCGGCTGCAGCAGCGTGGTTACAGGCAGCGTGGATGCGATGAAGGCATAGATGAGCAGCAGGATGGTCCATGTGCCGGTAGGCGGCATGCTGCCGATCATTGGCATTTTTATTGGAGCGTACACGCCAATGACAACAGTGATATACATGGCAATCAAAGCGATGATTGACCAAGTCATGGCGTTGCCGCCGCGTTTGTAAATGATGTAACCGAGCACCATGGCGATGGGCACTTCCAACCATACAGGCAGGACTGATGCCGGGAACATGTTGAAGATAACCGCGATGACCAGACCGAAAATGGCTGTGATGATGAGCAGGTCAAGGAATACGACGATGAAGAAGAACAACTTGGTGCGCGGGTTGATGTATTTAGCAGTGATTTCGGAAACGGATTTGCCCTGGTTACGCATGGACAGGATCAGTGCGCCGAAGTCATGCACTGCACCCATCATGATGGAACCGACAAAAATCCAGATCATGGCCGGGACCCAGCCCCAGATGACCGCGATGGCTGGGCCGACAATGGGACCGGTGCCTGCGATGGATGTGAAGTGGTGGCCGAAGATGATTTCTTTTTTGGTTGGGACGTAGTCGACCCCATCTTCCATTTCTACGGAAGGTACCGGATTGGCACCCGACAGAGCGAAAATTTTCTTTCCGATGTAGCGACCATACAGGCGATACATTATGATGTATCCGCCAAAGGCCACCAGCATCATGAGCATGGCATCCATAAACCTCTCCTTGTGAATCTGTTGAGCTGTTTCCCGAACCCCCCAGTCCGGGATTTGGCGCGTTGAAACACGCCCCCATTATGACAATGGGGTTCAGATACTATAGGAGAAGAAGGGCTGTCCTGAGTGTGGATGGTAATTGCACTTTTCAAGCGTGAATGGTCAAAATGAACGCCTGAGGTGCTTTGGTGATCAGGCTGGGGCAGTCTCGACGTGAGGAATGGTGAAGGAGACGCGGGTCCCTTTGCCGGGATGACTAATGATGGAGAGCATATGTGACGGGCCGTAAATCTGCTCCAGTCGCTGGTTGCAATTGCGCACGCCAATGTGGTCTTCCCCGGAGAATTCGTTTTCGCTGTTCAGGACGCTCCAAAGCGTGGCTTCGTTCATGCCGACACCGTCATCTTCGATGTGGACATGTACCAAATTGTTGTCCCGTCCGATGCGGATGCGAATGGTCCCGCCGTCATCGCGGCCCAGAATGCCGTGTTTGACGCTGTTTTCTACCAGAGGTTGGATAATCAGGGTCGGAACTTCGATGTTTTCCACGCCGTCGTCCAGATTCCATTCACTTTTTACTCGGTCACCGAATCGGGCCTGTTCGATTTCCAGATAGGAACGGACCTGTTCCAGTTCTGAACCGATGGGCGCGAAGCCGTCTCCCGCATCGAGATTGCGGCGCATATACATTGCCAGTTCGGATAGGAGCGAGCGTGCCCGTTCCGGTTTGGTACGACAGAATGCGCCGATAGTATTCAGGGCATTGAACAGGAAATGCGGGTTGATCTGGGTCTGCAAACGTCGAATTTCCGCTTTGGCGAGCAATTGATTTTTTGTCTGGATATCCTGTAATTCAAGCTGTGTTGAGAAGAGTCCTGCAAGGCCTTTAGCCAGTTCAAAATGGGTGGTGTGCAACGGGATACCGTCGGTTCCGTAGAATTTAAGACACCCTACGATGCGGTTGCCTTTACGCATGGGGACGATGACGGCCGATGTAAGCGGACAGTTCGGATCATCACATCCAATGGCCTCTTTGGAACGAAGAAAGGCTGGTTTTCCTGACAGGAGGACTTTCTTGGTGGCTGTGGTTCGTAAAGGTTCGCCGGGGAGATGGTGGTCGTCGCCAATTCCCAGATGCGTCAGGACTTTGGTGTTGCTGGCGATGTCAACGGCGGCGACAGGGACGCGTTCCCAGATGATTCGGGCGGTTTCCAGTGCAGAGGCTTCATCCAGACCGGATCGAAGGTGGGCCACGGTCTTGTTGGCGATGGCCATAATCTGACTGATGCGGCTGGAATCGCGTTTGCTCCGGTATTCAAAAAGCAGGTGCAGGGTCTGCACGAACAACACCGCGCCGAACGTGTTCACCGCGATCATTGGCAATGCGATGACTTTGACCAGATCTACGGCTTGATCAAAAGGTTTGGCCATGGTCAAAACCATCAACTGGTGCATGGTTTCACCCCCCAAACCAACAAAGAGTGCGGCTCGCCAGTTGAGATTGTTACCCTTGAGGTGAATGGAAACATAGCCAGCTATGATACCTTCAAGGAAGGTCGCCAGCCCACAGGGGAGGGAGCTGAACCCGCCGATATCGATAAGCAATCGATGGCCGCCAGCGATAAGACCTGCTCCAAAGCCTACAAGGGGGCCGCCGAGCAGTCCGCCAGTGATGACATAGACACCGCGCAAGTTGGCGTACGAATCAAAGACAATGTCGCCGCTGTAGGTGCCCATGATGCCAAGCATGCCAAACAGCACAGCTAACAAGATTCTGTATTTCTTTTCAGGGCGGCGATTTACGCCGAGTTTGCCCAGCGGAGACAGCGTCAGCACGAACAGGCCGATGGCCATCATGGCACCGAATCGGCCAATCAGTGTGACCAGAAGATCGAGAATGTGTTCAAACATGATGTCCCGGAGGTCAGCGGCTTATAAGCCGAGTCGTTTCTTGAATTCTTTGACGCGGCCTCGGGTCAAGGTGACTTCAGTGGAGCCGTCGTCGTCAAGGATAAGGCAGTACTTACCGCTGGTCCACGGGGTGAATTCGCGGACGTGGTTCAGGTTGACCACGGTGCTGCGGTTGATGCGCAGAAAAGGTTGTGAAGCAACCCGGTCTTCTACTTCGTCAAGGGATGTCAGGGCGTGGCAAAGGAGGCTCTCGTCAAGCGTGTTAACCATGATTTTGCGGTCCTGCAATTCAAAGTAGACGATGTCTCTAAAGTCGATGAATTGAATGCGACCATTTCGTTCCACCGTGAAGCGAGGTAGAGGCCGGTCGCTGGAAACCGTTTTGAGCAGGTCACCCAACTCCGGTTGGGGATCGTTTGTTTTGTCCTGTTTGTCGAGTATTTCGCGGACTCGTTCCACGCTTTTTTTGAGTCGTTTGGATGAAACCGGTTTGAGGAGATAATCCACGGCATTTTTTTCAAAGGCCCGGACCGCGTATTGGTCGTAGGCGGTCACGAAAATGAACAGGGGAGGATTTGGTAGGTATCGGGCTTCGCGTAGTACGTCGAATCCATCCTGACCCGGCATCTGAATATCCATGAATACGAGGTCCGGTGATTCGTTGCGGATGGCTGTCAGAGCCTCGCCAGCGGTTTGCGCTTCCTGAATGTCGAGATCGGGAAAGCTGGCCAGCAGGTAGGCTAACTCGTTGCGGGCCGGGGCCTCGTCGTCGACTATCAGAGTACGTATTTGCATGGCGGCAACAATGATCCTGAAGTTTTCATTTTTAACGGTGAAAACCCTATTCCAGCCCATGCCTCCCTGTCAATTCCGCCTTTTGTTGGCGGTATTGGTCATTTTTTCCAGTACGGGTGACTTATATCTTCAAAAGCTGACATGGCCGCGATGGACCCTTCGCCGATGGCCGTGACGATTTGTTGCAGGCCTCCCGTCAGGTCTCCGGCGGCATAGACACGTGGCAGATTGGTGCGCATATCAGATTCGACTTTGACGAAGCCATCTTCCTTGAGTTTCACGCCAAGCGATTTTGCCAGCCCGGTAGAGGCTTCCTGACCGATAGCGACGAATGCACCGTCCACCGGCATGTCCGTCACGGCGCGGGTCATGAGGTTCCGAATCTTGAGGTTGTTTACCCGTCGCCCGTCACCTTCGATTTCTTCAACAATGGTATTCCAGAGAATGGGAATTTGTTCGTGGTTTACGGAATCCTGAAGAGGTTTCTGTGCACGGAAGGTGTCGCCTCGATGGATGATGCTGACGTTGACCCCGAGGTTTTTGAGATGCAGGGCATCGGTCAAGGCTGTGTTGCCGCCTCCGATGATGGCCACTGACTTCCCTTTGTAGAGATACCCGTCACAGGAAGCGCAATAATTGATGCCGCGACCGAAATACGTGTCCTCACCTACAGCACCGAGTTTGCGGTATGTCGCGCCGGTCGTCAGAATGAGGGCCTTGGCGGAATAGACACCTCGACTGGTCGTTACGATGATGGTTTCGCCTTCTTTCATATTACCCATTTGAATGGCGTCGACGCTTTCTCCTTCATGTACAGGGAGATATTCGCGAGCATGTTCGCTCATGATGTCCATGAGTTGTTTACCGGGAACAGAAACAAATCCCGGATAATTTTCGACAATCGGTGTCAATGCCACCTGACCGCCGACGATATGCTTTTCCAGTACTACGGCCTTGAGACCTGCCCGGACCGCGTAGATGCCTGCGGTCAATCCCGCGGGGCCTGCCCCAACGATGACGAGGTCGACTTCGCCGGGTTCAATGGTTCCGTAGCCGGAGGGCGTTTTGCCTTCTTCCATGCCGGGAAGACTGCCTTCGGCGAGCATGTCCTCTGCGGATTTGAGATAAACCATTTCCACAACAAATCGTTCTTCGGGTAAGAGCCCCATGACATCATGGGCTCCCTCATTGAAGATGGTATGTGGAACAGAACCGACGCCGTAGCGTTCCGTTAATTCAGGGTTTTCACTCATTTCGATACATTCGGCCTTGATTTGGCCGGGTTTTGCGATTGCGCATTTGATAGCGGACATGACCTGTCCGGGACAGTATGGTCAGGTTGGCGCGACAAAAACTTGAACCAATCGTTCGTCTTTGAGTTGTTCAAGGAGGGGAGTGGACATGTCAGACAGTCCGCTCTTGCCCAGCGAGACGAGCATGATGGCAGTGATGAAGGATTTTCCTTCTTCACCGATAGGCGCACCCAGAAAGCGGATATGGTAATCGTCGGGATTGACGCACAAGGTGGGCGAGGCTGTCACTTCCAGTTCTTTGGCGCGGTCGGAATCAATTTCATAACCGGTCACCAATATCTTGTCGGTCAGTCGAGCAAGATCCCAGCAGAATTTGGCTGTGTAGTCAGAGAATTCATCATTGACACCGGGCTGGGTGAAAACTTCCAGTGACACAGAGCCTTGGAGCGTCTTGAAGGTTTCGGTCAATTGCTTGCGAACATCGGCAGGCAGGAACCAGTCGTCCTTTGTATCGTCTTTGAACAGGGGAGCCATGGATCACCTCGTATTGTCTGTGCTGGATGAAATTCCTCTATTTATAAAAATATGTGAGCTGGGTGCACGAGTCAAGTTGGTATAAGAATCGGATTTGTCAAATCACTACGCATCGATTTCGGCCACTGTTTTTGGCTTTGTAGAGGGCATCATCGGCTCGCTTGAGTAACGTTTCGATAGTTTCATCTTTTTCGTGAATTTCCGTTATTCCGATGCTGATGGTGTAAGAGATGGAATGGCCATGTGTCTTTACACTTTCCTGCTCGATAAGTTGACGGAGTCTTTCAGCGGTCTTTTCTCCGGCAACGATGTTTGTTTGAGTCAGGGCGGCCATGAATTCTTCTCCACCAACTCTGCCGAAGACATCCGTGGTACGCAAAGTGATTTTACACAGGGTTACCAAAGCCTTTAGGATCTCATCGCCTGCCGGGTGCCCGTAGGTGTCGTTGATCCTTTTAAAATGATCGATATCCAAGGAGAGCAGGACCATTGAGGTATTGTACCGTTTGCATCGTTCGAACTCAGCAGTCAGGCGTTCCATGAAATAACGTCGGTTGTGCGCTTCGGTCAGTGGGTCTGTAGAGGCCAGTCTGCGCAATTCGTTTTCCATTTGGCGCTGTTTGGTGATATCTCTGTTTACCCCGATCATGCGCTGAGGAATACCCTGACTATCGGTTTGGATAAGGCCAGCAGTTTGGATGACATGGATACTGTTGTCGGGGTGAATTATTCTGAATTCAAAGTCGATATGCCCCTTCTGTTCTATGCAAGTGGCGAGTTGACGTTCTACTTCTACGAGATCCTCGGGATGAACACGCGATTTCCACGCTTCGTACATCCCGCTGAATTCATCAGGGCCGACGTTGTATAATTCCTTCATCTTTTGGTCCCAATGCAGGTCATCAGTGGCGAGGTCCCATTCCCAGATGCCGATGTTGCCGGCATTTGTGGCCAAAGCCAGTCTGTCGGCTACAACCCGGAGAGCCTCTTCGTTGGATTTGAGATCTGTCATGTCGCGGGCTTCGACGGAAATGTAGTCGATTTTATTTCCGTCCATGGACACCGGGTGATAGGTCACGGCCATGTATCGTTTGCCTGCTGCCGGTAAATCGAGCCAGGATTCTACCCGAGCAGTTTCTCCTGCTAATGCTTTGTCCATATTGGCTTTGGATACTTGTTCATAAACTTCAGGGCCGACTAACTCCTTGATGCTTTTGCCGATGATATCTTTCCGTTCTTTTTTGAACATTTTCAGATATGAATTATTGACGATCTTATACACGCCATTGCGATCAACAAGGGAGATGAGGTCGGGTGTGGTCGCGACGATGCGTTCATAGCGAATCAAGGCTGTCTTTGCCTGTTCCCGCTCCCTGTCTTTTTTGACGAGATTGATGTTCAGGATTGCGAGTTCCTGATTGACCTCTTCCAGTTTGGCTGTACGCCGTTTGACCTTTTCTTCCAGTTCTTCGTGAGCCGCTTGGAGCTCCGCGTTAGACCTATGGCGTTGGATGATACCCCAGATTCCGTCCATGACGAGTTGCACCTGACGGATGTCTTCCTCTTCATAGTCAGAGTCCTTGTTGCCGACCCCGGCAAGCATGACGATGCGGTCATCATCAAATATTGGGACATTTGCGTGGTTCCGTATGTATATATGTCCTTCAGGGTATCCTTTTTTTTCAGGATGATTTTGATAATCGTTGACGATGACAGCCTTGCGCTGTCTGACTGCATCAGCCCACATGCCAACCCCGTCCACGGACTGCCCCTGCAGATTCCGTTCGATTGCACATTGCTTCATGACGGATGTTGACCATGCATGGAGTGTCAGCTCTGTCTCGCCGCGATTCAGGAAATAGATGTACCCGATGTCACTTGCGGACACTTTGGTGATCGCTTCCAGTGCAAAATTGAGGATTTCTTTTTCAGACCGATTGGTCATCTCGGAAATGGTGTACAGTGCTTCAAAGCGGATCTCGGCAAGTTCAATTTCCTTAAGAGCCCGGCGGTGTTCCGTTATGTCGAAAAAAGAAGCTAGTGCCGCTGGTTTTCCATTGTATTCAATCGGTCGAGCATTGACACTGACCCATATAGTACTTCCGTCCATACGGGTGAGCGAAAGATGATGGTCTCTGATGGGCTGATCATTTTTGATACGGCTTCTCAGGTGCTCTCTGTCTGCCGGGTTGTTATAGAAGGAACCTGTATCACTTCCTTGAAGATCGGAGGGCGTACATCCCATTATCATGGCGGCTTCGCTGTTGCATGCGATGATGTCGCCCGTCAGGGAAATAACGGCCATGCCACCGGGCGTCTTTTCAAAAATCAGCCGATGAATAGTGCCGTCCAATTCATTCTTCATGAGTCCCAGATGTTTTTCCAGTTCGGCGACACGCTCTTGGGCAGCATCATATTTTTGTTGTAAATTCTTATTGGCCATACATACGTCCGGTTGAGCTGTTGGTGTGCGTCGGGCTATATCTTTTGGGACACAGGAAGGAGTATGGTGAACGATGTCTTTCCATCACCGGATACGAAATGCACCTCTCCTTGAAGATATTTTTCAGTGAGTAGTTTTGTGACATAGTTTCCCAATCCTCTGTCTCGGGATTTTGTGGAAATGTATCATTTGAACATCTGCTCGCGGATAATGGAAGGGATCTCTCCAGAGTTAGTCATTGAGATGGAAGGCCTTCCGTCATCCAGATAATTGCATTCCAGGGTGATTGTATCCGGGGAGCCTTCACTCGCCTCCAATGCATTGGACAACATATTGCGAATGACGTGCCCTAGCAGTCGTTTATCGCTTGTGAGCGTTTTGGTTTTAATGAGAATGTCGACACCATTGTCCTGCATGTTCCTGAGAGCACATTCTTTGGCTATTATTTTATTGAAAAAAGGTTCTGCCGCGAAAGTCTCAAAATCCGGTTCCAGTTTTCCTTCTTCGGCTGCGGCTACATCTCTGGAATAGAGGACGTCCCTGAGTGTTCGTTGTGAGGATTCTATGAGTAGTTGAAACAGACCTGAGTCTTGAGGGTCGGCTTCTATCAGCTCAGAGAGAGTGGCGATACCACCTACGCCGTTGATAAGCCCGTGATGAAATGTACGGTTGAGGTAACGGAGTTTGAGTTCATGACTTATATCGATGGTAAAGGCCAAGGTCATTGGCTTTCCCTCAAACTCAATGGGCTTGGTGTAAACTTGGAGGTCCAGTGGTTCTTCAGAGCCATGAGCGAGACGGACCATACGACATTCCTTGCAGTCGCTCGTCCCTTCCAGACTTTTGATGATTGCCTGTGCGGCTCCGCATATGTGGCAGAATTCCGAGCAACCGCAACCGGCTTTGACCAATTGTGAGTTGACACAGTTCAATGCCTCGCCGGGGCGTAAGCCGATGACATCTTCTCGTCGCTGCTTGAGCGCGAGTTTTTGGAATGCTTTGTTGCAGTGTACTATTTGCCTGTGTTTGTTGATGACGGTCATGCCCATGGGAACAGCATCAAACCAGGAAAGCATTGGTTCTTGCGTAAGTTTATCAGAAATATGACGGATGGTTTCTTGGGAGTCTCGTTGAGGGGTGGCATAGTGAGTGAAGAGTTCTGCCCCTATAGTCGTCATTATTCTGTCCTTGTTTGGAAACTTCGGCAAGGTGTGTCGTCCTCTTTGACTCTTTAATCAAATAGTACGGGATTTATTAGTCAGGTCAACACTCTCAGAGTGATTATATTGTAAAGGGCACAAAAATAAAGAGAGGGCGACATAGCGCCCTCTCTTTAGATTATGAGTGTATTCGGATTACTTTTTGCCGAAGATCTCCACAGGTCTCGTGGTATCACCGCCCGTATTCGGGAAGTCGGGATACTTATAGGCCTTGGTGTTGGTCTCGATTAGATGACGCGCTTCTTCCATGAATTTGTTGTAGCGATGTTTGCATTCATAGAATCCGTGCCACCATGCGTAGTCCGGGGCCATCATGGCAGAACCCATGCGAGCACGACGGCCTTCATGATGCCAGAGTTCGTAGTACTCGACTTCCAGCCCTTCATCGAAGAACTTGGACTTATCAAGCAGACCCTTTTCGTACAATTCGTCGAGGACCTTCTTGGCTGGTTTGAAGTATGCTTCGTTGTATTCTTCAACAGCCTTGTCGGTTTGGGCGTAATGGTCATCGATCCATGCCGTACCATGGCATTGCCTGCAGATGTCTTTCATCTTGTCGCGTTCAACTTTCCAATCGGTTCCCGATGGGAACGGTTTGAAGTCCTGCGGACGAACGGTCAGCGGGGCTTGAAGTTCCCAGGAGAGACGTTCAGTCACATCATGGGTGGTCGGCTGTTTGCCTGCACCTGACATATGACAGGACGCACAGGTCGGAGCACGGTAATCCACACCGGGGGTCCATGCGCCGGGAGCAGAGTCAAAGTTATACTCGTGCTTGAAGGCTTGATAGATGTCGCCGTGTTTTGATTCGTTGTAGATTTCGATTTGTGGATGGTCTGGGCCGAGATGGCATTGGCCGCAGGTTTCTGGTTTGCGAGCTTCCATAACCGAGAAACGATGGCGAGTATGACAGCTGGTACAGCTACCAAGGCTTCCATCGAGGTTCAGGCGACCGACACCTACGTTGGGCCAAGTTGTCGGATCGAGTTTGCCGTCCTTCATTTTGAGCACGGTGCCGTGACAGTAGTAACAACCTGTCTTGCGTTCGTTGTCGGAATTCATGCCTTTGTTCAGCCATGGGTCAAGCTTCCACATGATCTCAATGGTGTTGGCGTGTTTGCTCTTGGCGTATTGTTTGGCTTCATCAGGATGACAGCGAGAGCAGTCTTTAGGTGTGACGGGAGAGGCGATAGGGACGAAATACTGTTTTTCACCCATGGGCATATCACCCTTGGAGTAGTATTTTTCATGGTCTACCGCGATGTCCTGATCGCCGGGTTCGGCCTGGTGGCAGTCCAGGCAGGTAATCCCAGCCGATGCATGACGGCTCATTGCCCAGTCTGCAAAGATGCCGGGAGTTTCCTGTTTATGACATTCGATGCAAGCTGTGCCCTGAGGCGGTATGGCTCGGTCCATGCGGAATTCCCGTACTTTGGGGAAATTCTGTGCCCCGGCCACAGCAATGGACAGGAGCATGACCGCCATGATCATGGCGAGAAAGAGACTCAGTCGTCTATGCATTCCAAACCCTCCTTTAGATACCCAAGTTCGGCAGCCCTGTCGCCCGGTAAGGAGCGGCGAACTGCTTGTAGTCGTAGAATTGCCTGTCTTTGTGCACGAGGTCTCGATGGCAGTCGGTGCAGCGGTACTCTTCGCCTCCATTGGCATAGAGAACCCTGCGATGTGCCAGCATGGCCCCTCGCTTGTCAGGCATGTGCAGCAGGTTGCGATGGCATTTCATGCATTGGTCATTTTTCATTGTTGACCAGATGCGCTTCTTCATGACGGTTCGATCATAGCTTTCGGCTCCGCCCGTAAAGTGGGCGAAAACGTCTTTTAGTCCGTGAGCTGTCTTGGCAAAGAAGAAATCGTATGTGTCCTGTGGTGCAGGCAAGTGGCAGTCCATACAGTCGGCCACGAAGCCTTGCTCATTGTTGACATGGGTCGATGTCTTCCAGGCCATGACCGCCGGGCGGATTTCATGACAAGAGCCGCAGAACTCCGGGGTCGAAGTCCTGACCATGGTGTAGTAAGTCATACTGAAGAGCGGAAATGCGATCAGAATGCCGCACAAAACCAACAGAATCGACTTGGTTTTTCGCTCCATACCTCCTCCTGGTTGCAGTACATCCTTTCAGGACCAAATGCCCCCGGTCCAGAAAAGAGGGATACGACCAAACTAACAAATTCAGAGGGAAAAGCCATTACATTTTTGTGTTTTTCGCATGAACATTGATTCATGTGATTTCTCATTGATTTCACAACAGGATGTTTTGACAAAACACTCATCGTAAAAAGAACGAGTTCTGTACATGAATGGCCGTTTTTGAATCAGGGGAAAATAATTATTTGTCCATTTGTCTCCATGTGCATGAAGGGCGTTTATAGTGAGAGCATGTTGTTGTCCTTTTGTGACATTATAATAGGTAACAATTACAACCTATGCCATGAATGGAGAGTCTGTGCAGGCCTAATGTAAGGAAATGGGGAGAGAGGTATGAAGAATATTAAATTGAGTGTGAAATTGATTGGTGGGTTTATCGCGACAGCTCTTATTACTCTAGTTGTCGGTGTTATCGGGTATGTTGAGCTTGATTCTATGGAAGAACATGTCGTTACCCTTGGTGAAAAAAGCATGCCGAAAGTAGAAGCCCTTCTACAGATGGAATCCCATTTGAATTCAGCGATGGTAGGTATGCGTACTTTGATGTCTCCGGGGCTTGATGAGGCGATGCGGAAGTCTCAGTATGAAGTACTTGCCACAAATCGGGCTGCCTATGGTGAAAATTTCAAAGTTTATTCCACACTGGACCGCTCCCCTCAAGAGGAGCAGTTGAGTAAGGCGTTTCTTGCCGAAGTTGGTGCGTGGTCTAAGAGTAACAATCAAGCGGTTGAGACATCAAAGAAGTTATTGGCACTCGATATTCTTAATCCTGAACAGTACATGAAGAATCTATGGTTATTTACGAGTGATCATTACCAGTTGGCTGCCAAGGTCGGTGAATTGCTTGCTGCCGGAAGTTCGTTTGAGGGAGGGGATGACCCTGCTCAATGTCGTTTTGGTCAATGGCTGGCTTCATATACAACAACAAATCCTGAAATTGCCAAGATATTGAAAGAGGTGCGTAAGCCTCATGATCATTTCCATCAGGCTGTCGCCAGAATCAAAGAAGCGAGCAGACAAGGGCAAAATGGTGAAGCTTTTGAAGCGTATGAAGGGCAGATGATGCCGGCTGCTGAAGACGTTTTCGGGTATTTCGATAAGCTTCGCGAATCAGCGCAACTGTCTGTTACCACCTTCGATGAAATGACCAAAGTCCTTATGGGTGAGTCCGCTGTTGGTCAGGAAAAGACCATGAATGTGATGGACAAGCTGGTTAAATTCAATTTGGAAGAATCCGACCGATCTGTTCATGAAGCTGAAGCCGGAGCTGAATCTGCCAAATTGTTGGCCGTAGTAGGAGTGATTGTGGGTGTCGTCATAGCCTTGTTCCTCGGTATACTTTTGACGCGTGGCATCACCGGACCGATTTTCAAGGGCGTTACTTTTGCTCAGGAAATGGCGAATGGCAACTTTTCCGAAAAGCTTGATGTTGTTCAGAAGGATGAGATCGGTGATCTGGCTAATGCCTTGAATGAAATGGTCGATAAATTGCGGGGCGTGGTTCAGGAAGTTCAATCAGCCTCTGATAATGTAGCCTCAGGCAGTGAAGAAATGTCTTCTTCATCCCAGAGTCTGTCTCAGGGGGCTACCGAGCAGGCTGCCTCCATTGAGGAGGTGTCTTCCTCCATGGAAGAGATGGGGGCCAATGTTCGTCAGAGCGCGGACAATGCACAACAAACGGAAAAGATATCGAAACAAGCTGCTGTGGATGCCCGGAAGGGTGGTGATGCTGTCTTGCAGACCGTTCAGGCCATGAAGGATATTGCCGAAAAGATTTCCATTATTGAGGATATCGCCCGGCAGACCAATCTGCTTGCTTTGAACGCGGCGATTGAAGCAGCTCGAGCTGGTGAACATGGTAAAGGTTTTGCTGTTGTGGCCGCAGAAGTTAGAAAGCTTGCCGAGCGATCCGGGACTGCTGCCTCAGAAATTAGCGAACTTTCGTCCTCAAGTGTGCAGGTGGCTGAAGGGGCTGGTGAAATGTTGCAGAAAATTGTCCCTGATATTCAAAAAACGGCTGAATTGGTTCAAGAAATTACCGCCGCATCCAATGAACAGGATGCTGGAGTTGGTCAAATCAACACGGCTATTCAGCAGTTGGATCAGATCATTCAGCAGAATGCCGCGGCTTCCGAGGAGATGGCCTCGACTTCTGAGGAGTTATCTGGTCAGGCCACACAGATGCAGATGACCATGGGCTTTTTTAAAATAGGTCAAATCGGTGGAGCAGCTCCCCGTTCCACGGCCGTAGCTTCTGCTTCACGCAAGCCTCAGGCCTTGCCACAAACTTCTCCAAAGGTTTCTGCGAGTCGAGGCGTTGATATGAACATGGATGACGAGGATTTTGAGCGTTTTTAATAGTGTCTATTACGTCAAGAATTAGGCTTCTACCTTACGGTAGGGGCCTTTTCTTTTTTTTGTGGTCAGCGACAGAAAGTTTTCTTTTTTGAAGACTTGTCATACAGTATAAATTATTCGGTAGGAGAGAGGAGTGACAGTTATTTTGTGAGGCGTATATGCGTTTTATTTCTTTTATTCTCGCATTTTCCATT
The DNA here is from genome assembly GCF_027923765.1 of Pseudodesulfovibrio nedwellii. Taxonomy (NCBI): domain Bacteria; kingdom Pseudomonadati; phylum Thermodesulfobacteriota; class Desulfovibrionia; order Desulfovibrionales; family Desulfovibrionaceae; genus Pseudodesulfovibrio; species Pseudodesulfovibrio nedwellii. The sequence goes on from NZ_AP026709.1 coordinate 3,239,444, forward strand.
TTTGTAGTCCCTTCTTTTGCGGCAGACATATCACAGCCATATACGATTGCGTGTTACCATATCCCCTTACTTGTCGACGACGAAGAACATGGTGCTTTTATAGAGCTTTTTAAGGAAGCGGCTCAGAGAGCCGATATTCATTATACCATGCGTTTGGTCCCGGCAAAGCGGGCTATGCGGTATTTTGAAGATGGTGATGTCATAGGGATTATCCCGGCGTTACAGCCTACTCTCGCCCTTGATGCGGCATTGACTCGGCAGATTTTTTCCAAACAGGTGCACGCGTTTGTGAGAAGCGGCGATTCAATTCCCAAAAATGTTGATTCTTTGGAAGGGAAACGAATTGGTTTGACGCGAGGTTTTGCTTATCCACGTGCAATTTTGATGAATGAAAATATCGATATCGATTATGCCGATACGACAGAGGGCAGTTTGTTGAAGCTGTTTGAGGGGCGGATTGATGCTGTTGTTGCCGATGGGTACACGGCACTATATGCCATTGAGAAAGTGGGATTGTCCGGTTTTCATTATGATCTTTCCGTCATTCTTGACGAGCAACCTGTATATATCGCTTTTCAACCTTCAGATGAAGGGAGGGAGCTGGCTCGGAAAATTTCTCTCGCTCTTACATCAATGGAGTCGGATGGGACGATGGGGAAGATCCTCCCTGACATTACAGGGAATTATCGTAAATAGATTGTTGAAGAATATTTTTGTCAAAAAAAAGGCCCGCGCTTCTGCACGGGCCTTTTTATAGTTTGAATGACGGTATTACATATCCAGGATTTTCTTGGCGGTTTCATCCATGACGTCGGTGATGAACGGAATGCCAGTTTCCTTTTCTGTCTCACGGTTGCCTGAAGCGATATCATTACGGGTGATGTCGTCCAGATCGAATTTGCGTGCGCCAGCCATGAGCTGTTGCAGGCCAGCGGAGAGCTTGTCCACGAGACACCAGATGCCCAAGGCACCCAGAGGTACGCTTTTCATTTCTTCCTTGCCGACTTTCTTCTCCACATCCTGATAGCAGGCGAAGATCTTGTCGGCGGTATCGCCGTATTTGGCCACAGCTGCGGGGAGTTTGTCCCAGTTGCCGCAAACGGCTTCTTTACGTTCGGGGAAGAGGACACCTTCGATGTTGGAGCCGAGGAATCCGGGAATCATCATGGCGCGTCCCATGCAGATCAGTTTTGTGTAGGGAGCACCCATGGCAAGAGCCTTGAAGATGCTGCTTCCCTTGGCGAATCCGCCTGCGAAGGACATGTCGACGACATTCTTACCTTGAGCGGCCAGGTGGCTGGCGTATTCATGGGCCTTGGCATGCAGGAGGATGGAGGGGACGCCCCATGTTTCCATCATGTTCCAAGGGCTCATGCCGGTACCACCGCCGGAACCATCCATGGTCAGCAGGTCAAGCTCTGCTTCGGAAGCGAATTTGATGGCCATAGCCAGTGCTTCCATGCCGTAGGAGCCGGTCTTCAGGGAAATGCGTTTGAAGCCGAGCTTACGCAGATAGTTGACCGAAGTCATGAAATCGTCGTGCACCTGCTCGTAGGAGCTGAGGTTGGTGTATCCTAGGCGACTGTGACGGGCGAAATGGGTGATTGCGCCGCGTTTGTAGCCTTCTTTGACTTCGGGTTTTGCCGGGTCCGGGTCGACAAGGTAGCCGCGATCTTTCAGGAACTGGGCGTAATCAAGACTGGTGACTTCGATTTCGCCACCGATATTCTTTGCGCCCTGGCCCCATTTCAGTTCGATGATGACCTTGTCACCATACTTTTCAGCCACGTATTCGGCAACGCCGTTGCGAGTGTCCTCAACGTTCATTTGGACGATGATTGCACCGTAGCCATCATAGTATCGCATGTAGGTGTCAATGCGGCGTTCCAGTTCAGGAGCCTTGACGATACGTCCGTCCTTGATCTCGGACTCGCGGTCCACACCAACAACGTTTTCACCGACAACGATGGGAGCACCGACCAAGGCACAGCCTGCGGCAAATGCATCCCAGTATTTTGCGGCGATGAAAGTGGAGCCGAGTGCGCCGGTCATGAAGGGCACCTTGCACTTGGTTTTTTCCTTGGCTCCGAAAGATGTCTCAAGGTTGACGTCGGTGAACAGCAGATCCTGATCGGTATCTACAGAACCCGTGGCGCCGTAATTTAATCCTTGAATGCGCAGCGAGTTGTAGGAAACGCCTACGTGAGTCGTGTTGCCGCTGCCGGCGGTAACCAGTCCGAAATCTCTGGGATAGAGCATTTCACGGCCTCGCAGAGACGAGAGCCATGTCTCACATTTGCCCTGACAATCCGCTCTGCACAATGTGCACAATCCAGACTCAATGGCATTTCCACGGTTTACACTTCCAAGCACATCATTACTTTTTGACCAATTTGTCATAAACTCTCCCTTTATGCGTCTTTTGGTTTGAGGTTTTTGCCTATTATCAGCAGATTTTACCTTTGTCATCATTTATCGATAGTCAAAAATGACAAAGAAGCAGTATTTCTCTACAAAAATGTATTTTTATCGAAAAAGTTGACTGAATAAATATGGAATGGCGAATTTTCGTCGGGATTGCCGACTTTTGAAGTGTGGAACAAGGCATAGCCCTTTGAAAAAGGAAAAGCCCCAATTCTGCCATGCAGAATTGGGGCCTTAGGTGATAATACTACTGAATGTCAGTCAGGCTAATTTTGAAGTGCGATTGGCGGAATTTTATAAAAGTCAGTCGCTACCTGTGGTGTGGTTCATGCTTATTGGTTCGTAATCGTTGACGATTGGCCTAATCCTTTGGTTATGTCGTCAATGCGACTTTGACCAAAAATCGTCCGCTTTTCAAGTGCGTCATAGTTTTTTGGACGATAGAGTGTCGTAGTCTTTCTAATATGCAAAAATGAGAAGTTTAATTTTGCTCACGATTCTTCGGTCGGTTCAATTTTCAAATTATCCATTGCCCAGTTGTGCATCATTTCAAGTATCGGAAATACACTGTGCCCCAGTTCGGTCAATCCGTATTCGACTCGCGGCGGAACTTCCGGGAAGACAGTACGGGTCAACAGTTTGTCTTCTTCCATCTCTTTCAGCTGTTGGGTGAGCATCTTTTGGCTCACTCCAGGAACAATGCGTTCCAACTCTTTATATCGTATATTCCCATCATGCAGATGCCATAGAATTAGGCTCTTCCATTTTCCACTGATCAGCCCAACTGTAACTTCGACCGGGCAGCGAAATTGTTTGTTTTTGAATGTAATCATAATTTCCTTCAAAAAAGTTAATATGCAATCATGGCGAGATTACACTATTCTTACCAATTGGTTTGTCACGAAGGGGAAAGTGCCTTCTTGCGCAATAATTTTGAACGGTTATTGTTTATTGACCAAACACAACAAGGAGAAAATTATGACCTATCCAAGAACTTTTTCTCATATTGGAATCACCGTGACAAACCTTGAAGAGGCAGTCAATTTTTATACCAAGGTGTTAGGGTGGTATCTGATTATGGAACCTACCGAAATCAAACAGGACGATTCTGCAATTGGTGTGATGTGCAATGATGTTTTTGGCGAGGGGTGGGGAAGTTTCAAGATTGCCCATCTCTCAACAGGTGACAAGATCGGTGTCGAAATATTTGAGTTCCCCAACTCTGAACGCAGAGAAAATAATTTCGAATTCTGGAAGACCGGTGTTTTCCATTTCAGCGTGCAAGACCCGGATGTCGAAGGCCTTGCTGCCAAGATCGTCGCTAGCGGCGGTAGGCAACGTATGCCTGTGCGAGAATATTACCCCGGCGAGAAGCCATATCGCATGGTGTATTGTGAAGATCCATTTGGCAACATCATCGAAATCTATAGTCACAGCTATGAATTGACGTATTCTGCCGGAGCCTATCAAGACTAGTATGCTGGAGTTTTAGTTTATTTTAGACAAAAGCTATTTGTTCTAAAAGCCTCCCACTTGTTATACACAAGTGGGAGGCTTTTGATGTTTATTTAGGGTATGGTCCGAGTGGATCACTCCTAAGGGCAAAACAAATTGTTATATGCAGATGAATTTATTGATAACGATGGCGGAAGCGTACAGGAGTCGAACCTGCCCAGGACATCACTGCCCAACATTGGTTTTGAAGACCAAGCGCCACACCGGTGACGAAACGCTTCCATGCAACGAATAGGGGATAACTTCTATCAAGTTTGACGGGTGCCGACAAGCGGGAAGGATCAACCCATGGTTTGGCCCTGAATGAGACTATTTGTTTTATTAAATGTACAAGTTGTTGGTCGTTTTTATTATCCCACAAGGTTTTTCCATGCTGGTACGTGAAAGATGCAATCTTCAGCTTCTTTTTCCATTTGTAGGAAAAGCGGTATTGGCAGTGTGAGCGTTATTATATCATCTCGGAAGCGTTTGCGCATGACTTCCCGACCATCGGTGCCCATCATGCCCATCACGGCTCTGGGAGCATCCGATTCGGCTTCGGCATAGGCAAAGGCACTGATGCCACTGCAGTCTGTGCCTTGAGGGACTCGGACGGGGTCGGTTCCTTTCATGACAGAGCCTGCAAGTGTTACAAGTCCTGACAGTTCAAGTGGATTGACCGGAAAGATTATGGCGCGGATATTTTCATCATTTGAAGTCTCGTTCAGGGGCTTGAAAAGAACATATTTCTGTTTGATATCGTAGCGTGGCAATTCGTGGAGAATCCATTTTTTTGCAAGGTCCAGACTACAATGTCGACGTTCCCCATATTCAAACATGTCCTTCCAACTTTTAGGAACAGAGTCGATCCGTTTTTGATAAGCAGTTCTGTCCTGTGCGGACTTCAGTCCCTTGCTGAATAATGCAGCATGGGTTTCAAGCATTTCTTCCGACGCGTCAAAGCCTGAACCGAAACCCAAGGCGGCTCGACCGCCGGTACACAGGACGGTTTCGCGGCTTCCTCCAGCGACTTTGCCTTGTGTAGAGGCGTGGGCAAACAGATAGAGGACGCAGCCAAATTTATCTTTTTTGAATTGGAAAGTGTTTGTGGGGATGGTATCACTCCACACTACTGCTACCGGTGCAAATTCTGGCTTGAGGTTTTCGACGATGATGCTTTTCATGCTTACTCCCGTGACGATGATTTCATAGTAGAGAAGGTGTTTCCCATGGTGAATTAAGGGGCGGGGGCCGCAATTTTTTTTAAGGCATTGCAGTTATTGAAGGCGAAGTACAACAAATGATGTGTTTATTTTGTCCTATGCCTAAAAAAAAGTCCGCCATGGTGCTTGCATGGCGGACGGGATGGATGTGTTTTAAACAACATAAGTTTTTATTGAATAACTCATGGTTGGTGTCAGTTTTCGTGAGAGCCTAGGGGCCAGGCGGTGGCGGTGGAGGTAAACGAAATAGACTGAATTTACGATGACGATGGTTTTTGATCATCTCATCCAATTCTGTCTGCTTTTTCGGGGAAAGATGAACTTTTACCCTGCTGATTCCGTCATCGAGAATGGCCTTGAGTTTGGGGCCATTTTGCATACGGAATTCATACATTTTATCCATGGTCTTTTCCACTTCAATAATAATGGGAGGCATTTGGCTGTCAGGAAGATTGAGTTCATCCTGCAAGTGGCCTATAATTTTCCCTTTCAATTTTTCTCGAAATTCAGGGCCTCGACCAAAGGAATCGAAATGGTGTTTAATGACCATACCTGTCCCAAGGATCCCGGAGGCTGCCCCGGCCACGAATATGGCGATACATGCGGTCCAAATTTTCCAGTTTTTCATGAGTATCTCCTAGATCATCGATTCCATGATAGTTGGCAAAACGGCCTGGTTGCTGAGGGCTGTGTAGATTTCGCCAGAAACATCAACCATGGTCCATGTTGCAAAAACGCCGAGGACGATCGTCGCAGCAATGGCGGCAGCAGTGAGACGAAGTGCCAGTCGGTCGAATTCAAAAGTAATTCCGGTCTGACTTGTTCTACTGATCTCTGTCATGATGGAGTTACGCCATGCCGGGGTGGGGGTCCATTCCGGGCGGTTGGCATGGGCTTTTTTGAATAGCCGATGGAGATGTTCGTTTTTACGCTTCATGCGCCCCTCCTTGGATGTCACAGCGTTCCAGAAAAACTCTGAGTTTCCGTTTAGCTCGATAGGCGCGAATTTTGACGTTGGGGACGCTGATGTCAAGCATTTGAGCAGCCTCCTTGATCGTCCGTTCTTCCAGATAGGTCAAAGTGAGCACCATCCGGTCCATGGGCGACACATGTGCTAGCGCCATATCAAGAATTTCTCGGGCCTCGCGTTGCCTGGCTTGTGATTCAAATATTTCATTTGAACCGGGAGCCATTGCCGTTTCAAGCCATTGTTGACCGTTTTCACTCATGTCGCAGACCGGAGCTTCCCTGTTCCGGTATTGCTTGCGCCAGAAGTCGTGACAACTGCGCAGGGCAATGGTGGTTAACCAGTTACGAAAGGGTTTGACCGGTGTGTACCCGTTCAGACTTTTATAAGCCCGGATAAAGGTGTCATGAGCGACTTCAGCCACGTGCTGCCCCGGTACATGGGCCGCAACGATCCGTGAGACATGTCCCTCATGGCGTTCCAGCAGGAGCGCAAAGGCGTCGCGGTCGCCACCCAACACTTGGTCGATGACGAATGTGTCGTCCTGTTTTCCGGGCATCTGACCCTTTTCGCAATAAATTTATCTATCTTTAACAGGGGGCATTGCGTGGATACAAGTACTTGGTCGACTGCGTCCCTGTTTTTGTTGGCGTTTAAGCCTGTCAGGTTTGCCGCCGCTGTCCGAATACATCTAGACAACACTCTTATCTCCTGAAATCAGACAGCGGCGGTAAAACCTGCTTTCACGAGTATAATCGTTGGTGCGAAGGCAGAGGTTACATTAATGAATGTTTTTTTGAAAATCGATTGTAAAGCCTATGGTTGCACATTGTTGACGAAAGAGAATGGAAAACTTACGTGGGATTTTCATCATAAAAAAGGAGTTTTTAATGGCTTTGACATATGTATCCGCCACCGTGATGGCCAAGGACGGCTGCGAAGCCGCGCTGGAAGCGGAATTGGCGAAAGTTGTTTCAGTGGTTCGTACAGAAGACGGCTGCATCCGTTATGATCTGCATAAATCCGAATACGCCAATGTATTTCTGTTTTATGAAATTTGGGAAAGCCCGGCACATTTGGCGGCACATGGAAAGACTCCACATATGGCGGCCATGAGTCAGGCCACAGCGGACCTCGTGGCCGGTCCTTCTGAGGTCAATGTTTGGGAAGCCGTCGACGTCGCCAAGTAATCAGAACAATATACCCATATAAAAAGCCCTGAAGTAAATACACTCAGGGCTTTTTATATATGTATTTTCGCCGAAGGCGACACGGGATTCTCAAGGCCTTCGGCCTTGAGCCGTCGGAGACGAAATTATTTGAAAAATCCGCCAAAGGCGGCATCTTCAAAATTATTCAGTTGAATTGTCATTGGTAATACAAGAAATCGCAGGCCTGGGCCGTTCGTCCACTGTGAGTTTGAACACATCCGGGCGTGCGTAATGCCCTGCGATGTCCATGTCGTAACGTGCCCTGACAATGTCATCGAGATCAATCTCTGCGGAGATCAGGCCTTCTTCGCCGCGTAAAGGACCGGCCAGAATATCCCCCATGGGTGATATGATGATGGAGTTGCCGCGAATAAGAGGCTCGTCGGCAGGCCATGCCGGATCGAGATATGTTTTTCCGTTCGGCGGCCCTTGGTACTGACATGCACTGACGAGGAAATTTCGGCCTTCATAGGCTATGAACTGCATGCTCGCCACCCAGATGTCGCGAGCGTCCACGGTGGGCGCACACCAAATGTCCATGCCTTTGCCATACATAGTGGCGCGAAGCAAAGGCATGTAGTTCTCCCAACAGATGGCACCAGCCACGCGTCCGGCAGATGTTTCTACGACAGGCAGTGTGGAACCGTCGCCCTGTCCCCACACCAGTCGTTCTGTGGCTGTAGGCATGAGCTTGCGGTGTTTGCCCGCTATGGTGCCGTCCTCGGCAATGAACAGGGCGGTGCAGTATAAGGTGGAACCACCGCGTTCAATGATGCCGACGACCATGGTGGTTGTGCATCGTTTGGCCAATCCGCAGAGTTCGGCGACTTCTGGGCCATTAATGTCAACCGCTTCATTCCAATATTCGAGAAAGTCTTCGCGTCCTTCAGGGGTACGATAGCCGAGCTTGGTGCCGAAATCGGCCCCTTTTGGGTAGCCGCCCAGGATAGCTTCGGGCAACACCAGCAGGCTGCACCCGGATTCTCGAATTTGTGTTTCATACCCCAATATCTTTTCAACTGTGGCCGCAGTACCTTGATCCGAGCCGATCTGTAATGCAGCGACAATGGATTTCTTCATGATGAATCTCCAGTGGTTTGGTCGAAAAAGTACGGCAGGCTGGCTGGTTATGCAAGAGAAGAGAGAGGGGACGTCGGGCATAAAAAAAGAAGTAACTGCTTGTGCAATTACTTCTGTTTTTTCGTGGCGTCCCCAAGGGGATTTGAACCCCTGTTAACGGCGTGAAAGGCCGCCGTCCTGGACCAGGCTAGACGATGGGGACGCACTATTTTCAAACGGATTTGCTGGTCAGCTCCAATCCGTGAAGGGCGTGTTTTACATAAAACTGGAGGCTTGGCAAGCCCTAGCTGTATCTTTCTGCATTTTTTTTGAGAATGAATGATGGAGGTGTTTTTTTTCAATGTTTGATTATACGTTTTTTTAATGTATATCATTCAATAATTATTGGAATTACATATGCCGGAGGTGGCTATGAAACGGGTATTGTGGATTGGTGCTTTATTTATTGCTTTTGTACTGTTGATACCTGTGTTGGGTGTTGCGGGACAAGACAATTTGGACTTGTGGCAGAAAGGGGAGATCAAGACTTCTATAGTTCAATTTGTGGAAGAGATCGTGGATGAATCGGGTCCGTATTATCTGCCGCCGGAGGACAGGATTGCGACTTTTGATATGGATGGAACAATTTTGTTGGAAAAACCGCAGTATGTTGTTTTTGATTTTGCTGAACGTCAGTTACTCAAGCGCATAGAGGGCGATGCTTCTCTCAAGAACGTCCAGCCATATAAAGCTGTGGTTGAAAAGGATCTGTCGTACTTCAGTCACGATCCATATGCGGAGAACAGTTTGTATGCCATTTTGCTTTATGCCACGGACGGATTCACCGATGCGCAGTATAATGCTGCTCTTGCAAAGTATTTTGCACAGGTGAAGGATAAACGGTTTGGTTTGAGCTACGATAGGCTGGTGTATGCGCCCGTGGTGCAATTGATAGATTACCTCAAGGCGCATCAGTTTACCGTATATATTTGTTCCGGGTCTGATCCGCAGTTCACCCGCGGGTTCGCATTGGAGGCAGCACATATAACTCCGGAGAATGTTATCGGGACAACAGTGCTTACCACGTGGGACCGAGAGAGAAAGGACGCTGATTTTGTACGGCAGCATGAATTTGTGAAGCCAATCAACGATAAAGAGGGCAAACCTGTTAATATTCGGAACAAAATTGGCCGGGTTCCCGTGTTCGCATTGGGCAACTCCGGTGGCGATTTCCATATGCTTGAATACTCCAAGGCAGCGGCTCACAGTATTCAATTGATCGTCAATCACGATGATCCCGAGCGGGAGTATCAGTACAAGGATGAGGAAATGAGAACCATGTGCCGCGAAAATGGATGGCATGAAATCAGTATGAAAAAGGATTTCAAGGTGGTTTTTGCGGAAGTTGATGCAAAAAAATAACGTGTCGAAATAGATGAAAGGCCCCGGAGCATCGTGCACCGGGGCCTTTTTTTGATGTTTTTCAGGTTGGTTATTGGAAGGCCTGTTTCAATCTGGCCCTGCTCGTTTTTGAGAGAGTGTGTGAAGACAGGGCTGTACCGATTAGGGCCTTTGCCTCAGCCTTTTGTTTATCCGTTTCGGCGATGTTAAGAAGGTACAAATAGGCATCAGTGAATTCCGGCCATGTCTGTATGGATTTTTTCAATGTGCTTCTGGCTTGTTCTGTCTGTCCATACCGGTGTTGGGCAAAGGCGAGGTTGAATGTGTATCTGGGGTTCGCGGTCAGATCGGAAGCAGTTTGAGCAAAAGTAACCGATTCTTTGGGGGATTTCTCCCCGAGAATAACCGACAGATTATATGCGGCACGAGCGAGTTGCGGGTCTGCTTTCAGGCTGGCACGCAAAAACTTTTCGGCTCCTGCCGTGTCTCCCATTTCGCTTTTGAGTAAACCGAGATTGTAGAGAATGGCCGGATCTTCTGGCGCCAGTGGTAATGCTTTCATGAGCAGTACCTCAGCACCTTGAAGATCTCCGCCACGGGCGTGTGCCATGGCATTGTTCACCAGGGGCGGGACGGCTTGTGGGGCCAGTTCGTGCGCTTTTCCAAATGCCATACTTGCCTGTTTAAGATCCCGACCAAGCATGTAATAGTTCCCCAGATTGTAGTGTGATGTCCACATGTCAGGGCGTGCGGTCAGGGAAGTCAGATATTCCTTTTGGGCTTTATCCAGATTCGTTTTGTGTTTACCTTTGGTTATTTGCATTGGAACACCGTTTAGGGCTGCGGCAGCTCTGATACGAACCAGTCGGATTGGGTCGCCGGTTGCCACAACTAATGCCTGTGCCGCCTGAGGTGAAGGAGGTGGGCCGAGTGCGTCGGCTGCGGCAGAACGAACCAATGGTGAAGAATTCTCCAAGGCAGAGATAAGGGAAGGCCATTTTTTTGCATCTGGGCATGTTCGTAGCAAACGAATAAGCGATGTCACGAAGATGGGATCGCTTTTTTTGTTGGCAATATAAGTGGTCATTGCGGAGAGTTTGGTCCAGTCGCCCTTTCTAGCGGCGTCTACGAGCCCTGCCCGGTGAAGCACAGGGGCCTGGTAATCTCGTGTACGCCATTCTCTGACGGTTTTGTCCGCCCATTTGGCCTCCTTATCCGTATGGCAGCCGTTGCATGCGTTAGGCGAGCCGTAGGCAATGGTTGTTGCCGGAGTCGGCGGGAGCATTGAATGGTCGCTACGATCCATACGGGCGAAATGAGTTTTATGCATATGGCAGGATATGCAGGTAGGTGTATCCGGTCCGGTCGTATGCATGGTGTGTTTTTCAGGCTCTGCGACTTTATTGTCGTGGCAGGGGGAACAGGCCGAATTCGGATCGTTTTTTTGGCGGAAGCGGCCACTAGAAGTATGACAATGCACACATCCCAATTTGCCGGATTTGACACATGGGCTCAGGCTCCAGGTGGTGTGGGTATAGTTCTCGCCGAGGTCTCGGCCATCGGGATACCAGTCCGGGTCTTCCAGCGTGACAAGGTCGAAGTGGTCGTAAAATTCATCACCCGGCATGAATGCACCAGTGAGTGGGATCATCTGCGCATGACAGGGCGCGCAGGCGTCTGAGTTTTCTTTAGCTGTAAATTTCCCCTTGCCGCCGAGGATTTTTAAATCTTTGGGTACGTTTCCTTTACCGGCTTCGCGGCACACACGGTTGTGTTCCGAAGACGGGCCGTGGCAGGTTTCGCAATTGATGCCGGGTTCGGCCCAAGTGGTTTCGTAAATGCCGGTTTTCGGATCATAGTTGTTGCGCATCTGGCTGACATGGCAACCGTGGCAGGATGTGTTGAAGGTGTATGCGGCATCAGTCCATGATACGGATTCTCCGCCTGTGTGGCGGATGCCGCTTCCTGCCATGTCGAACCATTCCTTTTTGACGACATCATAGGCCAGAGGCAGCGTCTGCAGACGACCTTTGTCCATGGGGGTCAGGAAATAATAGACGTATTTGCCACCGAGAACGTGTTCAATGGTGAGTTTTTTTTGTCCCTGGTCTGTTTTCTCGATGATGTATCCTTGCCCTTTGCCTACATAAGCCTGGTAGTTGGCTTTCTCGATGGTCAGAGGGGTGGGATGTGGAGTGAGGTTCGTTTCGGCGAACACTTCGGTGTACGGTTGCATGGCGGTGCCATGGCGGGACGGTGCCCAAAGTTCGTAGAATCGTTCATGGCAGTCCCGACAGCTTTTGGACCCGGCAAAACTTTTGGCCCATGTTTGTGAAGGTGCAAGCAGCAAGATTGCGGTGATGATTGCTAACCATGTCAATGAGAAGTGTCGCTGGACTGTCGGGTATTTCATAATTGAATTCGTACGCTATTTGTGAGTGTTTGGTAAGAAAGAGTGTGCCCGCTCAGTTTGAGCGGGCACAGTGTGTCAGAGCGTGTTGTTTTATTGAGTAGGCGGTGTCAGCTTTTTCATGACCTGATCGATGGTGAAGCTGGCTGCCTTCATTCGAGGCGGGTATTCCTGGAATGTCTTCAGGAAATCCCCCACGGCGCTTTGTGCTGGGACCAGCAGGAAAGAGCGCTCAAGATACCAATCCCAATAGGAGTTGGAAGTAATTGGGGCCTGTTCATACGGGTCTGTACGAAGGTTGAACAACCAAGGGATTCTCGTGTTGACGAAAGGTTCGCTCCAGACTTTCAAAGTGCCGGGGGTGCGTTGCTGGGCAAAGACGATTTTCCAGTTGTCGTAACGCAAACCCAACAAATCGCCGTCATCCGAAAAGTAGAAGTACTCCTCGCGCGGAGGGGTTTCTATTTGATCCGTCAGATATGGCAGGAAGTTGTATCCATCCAGATGGACCTTGAAATCTTTGCCATTTGCTTTGTGTCCGGTCAGGAGTTTTTCCTTCACATCGGTTTCGCCTGCGGCGGCAAGAAGCGTGGGCATCCAGTCCATGTGCGATATGATCTCGTTGGAAATGCTTCCGGCCTTGATGTGGCCGGGCCAGCGGACCATTGCGGGGACGCGGAATGCTCCTTCCCAGTTGGAATTTTTTTCGTTGCGGAACGGGGAGGTGCCGGCATCGGGCCACGTGTTCTTATGCGGACCATTGTCGGTCGAATAGAAAACGATGGTGTTGTCGGCAATGTCTGCCGTGTCAATAGCATCAAGGACCATGCCCACGTTCTTGTCATGCTGGACCATGGCGTCGTGGTAGACTGATTGCCAGCGTCCGGCCTGCTCCTTGAGTTCTTCAGGGACATACGTTCTGAAATGCATGTGGGTAAAGTTGACCCAGACGAAGAATGGGGCGCCAGTCTTTGCCTGTTTCATGATGTAGTCGGCACTGCGCTTGGCAATGTCATCATCAATGGTTTCCATGCGCTTCTTGGTCAGCGGGCCAGTGTCTTCGATATCTTGACCATCTGCTGTTGCAAAGGAGTGGATTACGCCACGAGGACCGTAGTTCTTTTTGAAATTGGGGTATTCTTCGGGCTTTGGATAATCCGGGTGTTCCGGCTCTTCTTCGGCATTGAGATGGTAGAGGTTACCATAAAATTCATCGAAGCCATGGTTGGTAGGAAGGTGCTTGTCTTGATCACCCAAGTGGTTTTTACCAAATTGGGCCGTTGCATAACCGTGATTTTTAAGAAGTTCGGCAATGGTCGGGTCAGCTTCATCCATGCCGAGTTCTGCTCCGGGCATACCCACTTTGGACAGGCCTGTACGATATACGGATTGGCCTGTGATGAATGCGGAGCGACCGGCTGTGCAGCTTTGTTCTGCGTAGTAGTCAGTGAACATCATGCCTTCATTGGCCACACGGTCGATGTTGGGAGTCTGATAACCCATCATACCATGGGTATAAACGCTGAGGTTGCTTTGTCCGATATCATCACCCCAGATGACGACAATGTTCGGTTTGTCGGAGGAGGGCGTGACTGCTGTCGGGGCAGCTTCGGCAACAGGTTGTACCGAGTTGTCTGCCTCAGGTGTTTTGGGTTGCGTAGGAGCAGGGCTCGAAATAGTCGTTTCTGATGTTTTTTCTTCCTGCGTGTCGGAGTCAGATCCGCATGCGGTAAGCATCGTCAAAAAAAGCATAAGGCACAAAGAGGTGAGTAGCCATCGTTTCATCATATTGCCTCCCTTGTTTTTTCATTTTTAATCCGAAGTCGCCATTACGGCGGTCGGACGTCTGATATGGGATACTCTATGCTGTACACGTGTCAGCCGAATGAGTCCACTCTGTTTAGGAAAAAGGGAAAAGAATTTTTGGGGAGGGAGAGAAAGGCGTTTCGTGTGTGCGTCTTAGAAAGACAACCGGGCTGGTGCCTGGAAATGCGTAGGGCACAAAAAAAAGAAGCAACCACATTTGTGATTGCTTCTTATTCTGGTCTTGGCGTCCCCAAGGGGATTTGAACCCCTGTTAACGGCGTGAAAGGCCGCCGTCCTGGACCAGGCTAGACGATGGGGACGCATATTAAATTGGCTGGGCTGCAAGGACTCGAACCTTGATTAACGGAGCCAGAACCCGTCGTCCTGCCAATTGAACGACAGCCCAGCAGCGAGAAGATGATTTAAGAGCTAGGCCCCGTAATGTCAACTTCTTTTTTGCTTTTTTTTAGATTGCGCGGGCGAGCTTGCGGGTACGTTTCTTCAGTTTGTTGATTTTGCGGCGAATGTAGTCACGCTTGTTGCGATCTTCCAGGGCCTCTTTTTCAACACGCAGAGCTCGAATCTGCTTTTTGATTTCGCCAATCTGTTTCTTGTAAGGGGAAACCTGTTCTTCTTCGACGAAGCCGAAGACATCCTTAATTTCCTGAACCAGTGCGTCCTTGTCTTTACCGGATGCGCCGGAAATCATGGGAAGCTTGGCCACGCACATAGCACGCAGCTCTTTTGCGGTCATTTTTTCCAGGGGCTTGGTCAGGCCAAGTTCGTCAAAGGAAATTTCTTTTACGTCTTCACTCATGGTGTACTCCTTAAAATGTACTGAGGCGAAATGTTATTCCGAATCGTCAAACATTCGCCGGTAGGCCCGGTAACATCTCCCCACGGGGGAGTTCGGGTCTAGCTCATCTTTTAATCGACCTAAATTCTTAGGTCTTTTAAGTTTCCTCGGAGGCTTTGGAGCCTCCGGCCGAATATCTTCGTCCAAAGGAACTCTGCCGTTTAGCAGCTCGAATACGACTTTGTCAAAGACTTCTTCGCCCAGAAATGCGTTTATTTTTTGGAGCAACATCGGAGCCAAGTATTGGGCTTCCTGCATAATGATGGGATCTCCGGCCGCGAGGATGATTTTGGTACCCCGGTGTCCGAGAGGGCGGGCCATCGGCGCCATTTCACCCATGATATCATCCCATGCACGCCACAGCCTAACCAGAGCAGCTCCACCTGTGGTGTCCAGCTTGTCCAGAAAACGCGGCATCAGATCGCTTGTCTTTTTCGGACCAGCCTTGGGAGTGTACTCGTTGTATTTTCTCCGGTTGCGTCGCATTGTGGTGTTCACTTTTTGTTGAATATCGTGATCCGTTGGTGAGTCAATTCCATAGTATTACAAAAAGTGAGAAAACAAACAATGAGCGGAATAACCATTGATTTGATTACAGACTGTAGCAATTTCAGGTTGAACGGCTTTTCTGTGTTCGCATGAAAATTTATTTTTGATGCAAGTCGATGATGATAATAGACGGTTTCAACTCGTACGCTTCGCCGGATCGTTCCTGTTCGTCTATCTCTTTGGCTGTCTCTTCAGCCACATCTTTGGGGTCGCCGCCTTTGATAATGCCGGAGATGACACCGTCTCGTATGGCGCGATCCGGTTTAAATTGCCGACGGACGATGATCTCTTCTTGTGCATATCCTTCCTTGACGATGGTAATGAGATGATCCCCTTGTTTGTCGAGGCTGACTGAACAGGGGCTGGTGCATGTCTTTTTGCCATCGGCGTACACGTCAGCACCGATGGGGTCGGTGCTGACAGGTATTTTTTGTTTGGGCGGGCCGCAGGCTGCCAATATGCACAGGCAGGCCAAGGTCGAAATGATGCCAAGTGCTTTCACTTTTTTCTCCTCGCTACATGCATACTCTGGCGCGGTAATTGACGATAATGGCCGGGCATCCCGGGGACAGTGCGACTTGAATAGTTGTAGAACCAATTGAAGGCTGCGCTGGTTCCTCGCTGGAGGAATATTGCGCCATAATAATGATATCGGATTCATCCCATCGTGCCTGCTTGAGAATTTCCGTGTACGGGATGCCTTCCCAACAATGATATGTGTGGCTAATTCCGTCCAAGGCTTTTGCATACCGTTTTTTCATGCGTTCCATGGCTTTGTCGATGAATATGTCCATTTTCTGCATGTAGTATTTAGGATTGGGACGAGTTTGGCCCACGTCGAGCACATGGAAGATATCCAGATGCGCGCTGTTGGTGCGGGCGAGTTGTGTCGCATAGCAAAGAGCCGAATCCGAGGGTGTTGAGAAGTCGGTCGCCATGAGGACGCGCTTGATATCCGCCCCCTTGGGCATTTCATTGGTCACCACCATGACCGGACAGAAGACGTTAGCGCAAACTTTACGGATGGAGGTGTCCACCACCCCCCACATGCGATCAGGACGGTGCATGCCAGATGTGTGATGCCCCATGACGATCAGGTCTATGCCTTCCGAATGGATGATCTTGAGAAGTTGTTCGTCCACGGTGCCGGCAACTACTCTGATGGAGTGGTTGGGGATATCCTTGAGATCTTCGGCATAGTACTTGGCTATCTTGTTTCGAGTGGATTCGATGAGTTCCTTTTCCGGGATGGTCTCCTCAAAGGAACACCATGCGTCTTTGCCCAGAGGAAGGGCGTGGAACAGGATTAATTCGGCCCCGCGTTTTCGGGCAAGATCAAAGGCCGCTTTGGGCGCGGTTTGTGTATCGATCTGAGGGGTCACTGCCAGAAGTATTTTCTTGAACATATTGCCTCCATCGCGTCGCCGAGGTGTCGTTTCTACATACCGCCAATCGGCTTTGACGGTGTCCATTGTTACTGTCGCAATTCCATAGGAGTAGTACAAACATTATCAGATGATTGCGGCCAATGTCACCCACGATGCCTAAAAAAAAGAAAGCCCTGCCGAAGCAGGGCTTTCCCTTGATATTGATTAATTTTTTTATTGTGAGCTGTCAGTAGCCTCTTCTGCTTCGTGCTTCTTTTCAGCTCCTTCCAGAAATTCGAGAGCATCCAATCCGGCTGCAACGGGATTGACGTGCACACCCACGCTGGTGGAACTGGATGAGGAATGCTGCGACATGGACCCATCCTTGTTGTAATGAGTGGAAGTATGCGAATGGTGGCTCACTTCTTTTTCAGTACCAACGGTTGGTGCAGCAATGGCGGCTTCTTTGAGGACCTCTTCGCCAACACCTGCGGGGTCATCTTCAATGGCGGAGCCGATGGTGACCGGTTCAGTGGTTTTTACCGTCGCCTGTTGGGATTGTGTGGCGGCAGTGGCCGGAGCCGTTCCGTTTTCTGGGACCAGAGAGACGACGACAGAGCTTGGGGTCAGGACATATGCGTTGCCGCTTGCCTCATCCTGTTCCGCTGTAAGGAGTGCGTTGGTAATAGAGCCTTCGACAGAGCTGCCCATGGATGAACTGGACATGCCAGATTGGACGGCATCGCGTGTCACGCCGCCTGTGTCGTATTTCTGAGATATTTGAACATCGGCCTGTTTGTAACCGGATTTCTTTAAAGTAAGGATGTGTGCCTGGGTTTTTTCCAGTTCTACGGAACACGGAGTGGTGCACGTTTGCATACCGTCTGCGAAAACCTGAGCACCACTGGGGTTGCTGGACACTGGGATGTTTTGTGTTGCGACGCCACAACCCATAAGGGGAAGTGCTGCCAGAGTAAGGGACAGGGCAATTCGAGTGTATCTTTTCATCATTCCTCCGGTAGTAGTATAGAACCCCTATAGTCTATGCCACTGAACAGGGCAACGGAAAGTCTCTCATCAGGACTTGACCGGCTGCCGCTACTTGGGGTAGGTAGTTTTTATTCCGTATATCAAGATATCCTGATATAGAGCAAAAGACATGGAAATTATTAAATATTGCAAAGCATTATCTGACGACACTCGGGCGCGGCTGGTCAACGTTCTTTTAGAATATGAATTGAATGTTGGTGAAATCGTGCAGGTTATGGAGATGGGACAGTCCCGGATTTCCCGGCATCTTAAAATTTTGTCTGAGTCTGGCTTGGTGGACGTACGCCGTGATGGACTTTGGGCTTTTTACAGAGCCAGTGAAGAAGGTCAGGGGCGTATGTTTCTTGACGGTATCAGTCTCTTGATGGCTGAAGAATCCGACTTGCAGCGTGATCAAAATCGAGCTGACAAAGTTATTCGTGAGCGGACGGCCGCTACTCGTCAGTTCTTCGACGACATCGCTTCTGATTGGGACCGTATGACAGCCGAAGTCCTTGGCGACCTCAATTTGGGCAAGGAGATTCAGGCTCGATTGCCTCAGTGTTCCTGTGCAGCCGATATTGGCTGTGGACCGGGGGATATGCTCGAAATTTTGTCCAGAACATCGGATTCTGTTATCGGTGTTGATAACTCGCCCAAGATGTTGGAACTGGCTGAGGAACGGTTTTCGGAAGACGCGTCCATGTCCTTGCGTATTGGTGAGATGACCCATCTGCCTTTGCGTGATTGGGAAGCGGACTGTACTGTTGTATCTCTGGTGTTGCACCATTTGGCGCGGCCCATTGATGCTCTCAAGGAAGCCGGACGGGTTCTCAAGATTGGTGGACGACTGATCATTGCCGAATTTGATCAGCATGAGAATGAACTCATGCGGAGCGAATACGGCGATCGTCGACTCGGTATCCCCCGTGAGAAGATGGTCGGTTGGTTGGAAAAGGCGCGGTTTGACGTGAAATCCGTCACTGAATTTGAAGTTAATATGGGACTCGTGGTTGTACTCTACGAGGCCGAGAAAAAATAAAAATCAACACTCTATTTGGAGGAAGTAATGTCCAAGAACGTTATGCCCGTTGACCCGAAGTGCGAGAACAAGGTCGCTGACCTGTCTCTGGCCGAATGGGGTCTCATGGAAATGCAGTTGTCCGAGCGTGAAATGCCCGGCCTGATGGCTCTTATCAATAAATATGGTGAGGAAAAGCCACTTAAGGGTCTTAAGATCATGGGTTCTTTGCACATGACCATCCAGACTGCAATGCTCATCAAATGCCTGTACGAACTGGGTGCCGACTTGCGTTGGGCATCTTGCAATATTTTTTCTACTCAGGACAACGCTGCCGCAGCCATTGCCGAGTCCGGTATGGCCAAGGTTTTCGCATGGAAGGGCGAGACTCTTGAAGAGTTTTGGTGGTGCACCGAGCAGGCCCTGACTTGGCCTGATGGTTCCGGTCCTGATCTTATCGTTGATGACGGTGGTGACGCGACTTTGCTCGTCCATCAGGGCGTGAAGTGCGAAAAAGATCCCAGCCTGTTCGACAAGAAATACGATGTTCAGGAATTTCAGATTGTCATGAATCGTTTGCAGGCATCCTGCGCTGCTGATCCGCAGAAGTGGACCAAAATCGCCAAGGTTATCCGAGGCGTGTCCGAGGAGACCACGACCGGCGTGCACCGTCTCTACGAGATGCAGCGCAACGGCGAGCTGCTCTTCCCGGCCATCAACGTTAACGACTCCGTGACCAAGTCCAAGTTCGACAACCTCTACGGTTGCCGCGAGTCTTTAGCTGACGGTATCAAGCGTGCTACCGATGTCATGATCGCGGGTAAGGTTGTGGTTGTTATCGGTTACGGCGATGTTGGTAAGGGCTGCGCTCAGTCCATGCGCGGTTTCGGTGCTCGTGTGCTCGTCACCGAGATTGATCCTATTTGTGCACTTCAGGCTGCCATGGAAGGTTTTGAAGTCACCACTATGGATGACGCGGCCTCCCGTGGTGATGTCTTTGTCACCTGCACAGGCAACTATCATGTTGTCACTGGTGCTCACATGGACGCCATGAAGGACGAGGCAATTCTTTGCAACATCGGTCATTTTGATTCTGAGATCGAAATGTTGCACCTTGAGGGGAACCCCGAGTGCATCAAGAAAGAAGTCAAGCCGCAGGTCGACAAGTGGACCCTGCCTTCCGGCAAGTCACTCATCGTTCTGGCCGAAGGTCGTTTGGTCAACCTTGGTTGCGCTACAGGTCACCCCAGCTTCGTGATGTCCAACTCCTTCACCAACCAGGTGTTGGCACAGCTTGATCTGGCCAAGAATGAATACGATCCCAAGGTGATGATCCTGCCCAAGAAGTTGGACGAAGAGGTTGCTCGCCTGCACCTCGAACGCCTTGGTGTGAAGCTTGAAAAGCTGTCCAAGGAACAGGCCGATTACATCGGTGTGGAAGTGGAAGGCCCGTTCAAGCCGGATCACTACCGCTACTAGTTTCGACAGATATAATGAATATGAAGGGGAGCCATTTGGCTCCTCTTTTTTTGTGGCATGTGGGCGAAAAAGGATGGCTACCGGTATTTGTCTAGAATCGCCTGAAGTCTTCCGTCTTTTTGCATGGTTTTAAGAGTCTTGTTGAACTCTTTGATGAAGGGTTGCCAGTGTCCTTTTCTGGTGAAGGCGAAACGATAGCTGGCGCTGTCACACGGTGTGTCGTCAAGGATGAAACGGTTAGGGTTGAGTTCTGGCTTGTTACGCATCAACCATTGTGTCTCAACTCGATTGACCAGAGCCGCATCTGCCCGGCCAAGGGTAAGAAGTTCCAGCATGGCGTAGGGAGAAGTGACATCTATTCGTTCAATTTTATTCGGACCGAAGTGTGGTTCGAATACTGGATAGATGAACCCTTTTATTGTGGCTATTGATTTGCCATAGAGCTTTTGGGGCGAAGAATATTCCAGTGGTTTGTCGGTTGGATAAAGGAGTACGTCTTCGCTTTGCATGAAAGGTTCGGTCCACAGGAAGTCCTCTGCATTTGGCACCCATTCAATCGCCTTGGCATGAACATCAACTGAGCCGTTTTCAAGCATCATCCATCCCCGTTGGTTGGGAAGGGGAATGGTCTTTACGGAGTGTCCGAGTGGTGCGGCGACAGCCCGTAAAATTTCAACGAATACGCCTCCGTCAGGATATTCCGGGTTATCCATCAGATAAGGTGGCCAGTCTGTGTCAGGAACAAACATTGTGATCGTTGTCTCAGCCGCTTCTACAGGAAAACAGGAAATATCAAATCCTGTTCCGATCCCAAAGGAGAGGGTGAGGACAAAAGCCAGTATGAGGAATCTACACTTCATAAGAATGTATTATAGTAACAGAGCCCATTTTACAAAGGAATACATGGCAATGTATTTTAATAATGGGTGGTTTTGTATGAAATTTCGCGCAAACAGGTGTGTTTTTTGTGCAGGACTGGCTGCTATGAGTTGTGTTATGAGTCCTCGCATGCGCTATCTTATTTTTCTTTCGATATTTTTTGTTTTGTTTGCGGTGTCCACTCCTGTTTTTGCATTGGAGGTCGAAGTTTCGGTCTCCAGTTTTAAGGTGGATCATGCGTTTTCATATGCTCCCGGTAATCTTCTGGACGGAGATCCCTCGACGGCCTGGGTTGGCGGAAGTATCAGTTCCGGGACTGGCCAGTGGATGGACTTTGCGTTTCCCGTACCGGTCAGGGTGACTCGGCTCGGTATCTTCAATGGTCATCAGGAAGAAGGGCGTTTCAAGGAATTTCGGCGTATTCGTTCCGGGCGTATTGTGTATCCCGATGGATCGGAAAGTCCGTTTTGGCTGCGAGATGAGGCTGGCAAACAGATTATCGAATGTCGATCCAAGCCGGTTAAATCCTTCAGGGTGATCGTGGATGAGGTATTTCCCAAGGGCGGAGCTGTTGGTAAGCAGAAATTGGCGGTTTCCGAGATCAAATTTTATTTGACCCTTATGGCGGTTCCTACAGAAGGAGTTTCTGGGGAGAGCGCAGAGAAAGTTCGAGTTCCGGTGTTGCCCCCAGCGGATTTGACCAACGAAGTTCCAGATGAAATCAAGGAATTACTTCGGACTTTTTATGTAATGCAGAGTTCTCTTGCCGACGACTATCACACTTTGTTCGCACAGCATGTGCGTGATCGGTTTGATTTTCAGTTTGAGGTGTTTAAGCAGATACAGCGTCAGCGTGGGACCTATAAGATTTTACGCACCGCACAGGTGGATCCGGCAGGATTGCGTTTTGATTTGGTCTATTTACAAGAAGATGTGGCCGAGGTTCGTGTATTTGGAACCTATCGGGTACAAGTGGCTGATTTGGATCAGAACCTGGAAGAGGATTCCGTGTTTGCCCTGATGAAAGGGAACGACGGGTGGAAGATCCTCGAGTTGGACGGACAAAAAGATTTTTAATCAGTAATATTGATGGCAACTGCTTAAATAATCCACACGTCAATCAGTTCTCCGTGGTACAATCCTTCGGAGTCTGCTGGAATAGCGGCCAACCCTTGAGCTTGGACAATGGTTCGGAGCAGACCTGATTTGCCGAGGACCGGATGGGCCAGAGGCAGTTGTCCGTCCCGTTCTTCCAGTTTGATACGGATGTAATCTTCCCGTCCCGGTTTGGATGCCACATTTCGAGCCAGTTCGGCCTTGCGTTTTGTACGGTTCATTGCCGTGAATCCCTTGTCATCACCTTGGAGATGACGAATGAGCGGCAAGATCAATACGTGCATGACTACCAGGGCGGATGTCACTTGTCCCGGCAGGCCTAAGACTGGCTTATCTGCTACGCGTCCCAAAATGGTCGGTTTGCCCGGACTAAGGGCCACGCCATGTGCCAGGATTTCGGCGTTTTTCATGGATTCGATGGCTTGCACCGTCAGGTCGCGGACGCCGATGGAGCTGCCGCCGGACAACAAAACCATATCATTGTCTTCGATGGCCTTTTTTAAGGCACGACTCAAGCTTTCAAGATCATCTTTGATGATGCCGTAGCGAGTCGGCTTGCCGTTGGCCTGTTTCACCAGTGCGGCAATAGTGAGGGAGTTGACGTCTCGGACCTGTCCCGGTTTCGGAATTTCTTCGATTTCGATGAGTTCGTCGCCAGTGGACAATATACCCACACGGGGACGGCGGCACAGAGAAATTTCTTCAAATCCCAAGGCTGCGGCAAGGCCAATCTCCTGTGGACGAATGATAGTGCCTGCGGCTAGAGCGACCGCTCCATTTTTAGCGTCTTCACCCCGTTGCATGACGTTTTCGCCGGGGGCCGCGCTTTTGCGGATTTCAATGGTGCCCATGTCAGTATTGGCTTCCATGGTTTGGGTGTGTTCCACCATGACCACGCTGTCCGCGCCGTTTGGGAGTACGCCACCTGTGGCAATTCGAGCACATTCGCCGGGATTCAGTTCAATCTCGGGCATTTTGTCGATGGGCAGGGCTGCCACACATTCCAGATAACCGGGGTTGGATTCCGTGGCTCCGAATATGTCCCGTGCATTGACGGCGAACCCGTCCATGCAGGACCGGTCGAGCAGAGGCCAGTCGTGTTTGGCAATGATGTCGTCAGCCAGAACGCGGCCGGAAGCACGTGTCAGGCTTTTGGTCTCTGGTGCGAGCGGAGAAAATCCTTTGAGCAGGCCGACAAATTCTTCTCGGCTGATAATAGTGAAGAAACCGTGGTTCATGAATATCCTAGTATATAATTTCAGTGCCGATGCCGGATTTCGTGAAGAGTTCCAGCAAAATGCAGTTTTCGACACGACCATCGATAATGGCCGATTTCTCGACATTGGCCACCGCTTCCAGACAGCATTTGATTTTCGGAATCATGCCGCCGGTCACTACGCCGGTACGGATGGCTTCAAAAGCTTCTTTTGCGGAGAGAGATGTCACCAGTTCTTTGTCTTCATCAAGTAGGCCGGGGACATCGGTCAACAGATAGAGACGTTTGGCCCCCATGGCAGTTGCGACAGCACCGGCAACGGAGTCGGCGTTGATATTGTATGTCTCGCCGTTTTCATCAACACCGACAGGTGCGATGACCGGGATGAATCCTTCGCTCAGCAGGGAGTCGATGAGTTTGGTATTGACCGAGGTCACTTCGCCCACTTTGCCGAGATCAATGATTTCTGGCGGTGCGTCATTTTTTTCAATGGCCAGTTCTTTGGGCTCTGCCTGAATGAGTTTGCCGTCTTTACCTGAAAGTCCAACAGCTTCTCCGCCGTGGAGATTAATCAGGTTGACTATTTCCTTGTTCACTTTGCCGACCAGTACCATCTCCACCACATCCATGGTGGCTTTGTCTGTGACACGGTATCCCTGTCGAAAATGTGATTCGATATTGAGTGCGTTCAACATCTCGCCGATCTGGGGACCGCCGCCGTGGACGACCACGGGATTAACGCCGATGTATTTAAGCAGAATAATATTCAGGGCGAAAGCACGTTTCAGCTTTTCGTCTATCATGGCATTGCCGCCGTATTTGATGACGATAGTCTTTCCATAGAATTCCGTGATGTAAGGCAAAGTCTCGATGATGGACTTGGCCTGAAGCTGGTACCGCTTCATGTCCCGTTTGTTGATGGGCTCTTTTTTCATTGATACTCCTGAAACGTGGGCTTTTCGAATTTGTTTCGAGATTGTCAGGCAAAGGCGGGATGAAGTCAATAAACGGTCTTGCCTTCATTGTGTCGAATCTGTAAATTCCTCATACCATATGAAAAATAAGCAGGATAATACCATGAAAATCAGCTTCAACAGAATGGAATGGGCCGGTTCGGTGGGGGATTTGGGGACATTATTGCCTCTGGCTTTTGGTATGATTATGATCAATGGTCTGTCTGCTACAGGCCTTTTTTTGACTGTGGGACTTATGTACGTCGTGGTCGGTTCCTATTATCGGGTGCCTATAGCCGTACAGCCCATGAAGGTTATTTCTGCCTATGGTATCGCGTTGGCCCTGACCCCTGGCGTGATTACTGCTTCCGGCATGCTGCTGGCCGCGCTCCTGCTTATTCTCGGTGCGACTGGGTTGGTCAAAGTTGTTGCCAAAATCGTTCCCAAGTCCGTTATTCGTGGTGTTCAGCTTTCAACAGGTGTGTTGCTTTTATCCAAAGGCGCATCTCTGGTTGTCGGGTCCAATTCATTTCAGACCATGCGTGGAGCTGTCGAACCGTTCATGACCATTCAAAGCCTCGGTCCGGTACCTATGTCGGTGGTGTCGGGAGTGATTTTTGGAATCATCACACTCTTCTTGTTGCGGAGTCATCGGTATCCGGCCGGATTGGTAGTCGTTGTATGCGGGGCGATTTTTGGAGCCGCTTTTGGTGCATGGCGGGAGTTGACTTTGATCCAACCTGGCTTGCATTTCCCGGAGATATTGCCTTTCGGATTTCCTACGGGTGTGGATTTCTCGTATGCCTTGTTTGCTCTGGTTTTGCCCCAGATTCCCATGACTATGGGGAATGCGGTTATCGCCAATCGGGATTTGAGTTTCGAGTATTTCGGCGAAGAAAGCCGTCGGGTCACTGACCGCGCCCTGTGTATTTCGATGGGGTTATCAAATGTCTTTTCGGCTTTGGTTGGTGGTATGCCTGTTTGTCACGGAGCAGGGGGGCTGGCTGCTCATTATGCCTTTGGCGCACGGACACCCGGTTCGAATCTTATTATCGGCGGTTTTTTTGTGGCGTTAGCCGTGTTGCTTGGAACGGGTTCGGTCAACGTGCTTCATCTGCTTCCAATGGGAGTGCTTGGGGTGTTGTTGTTTTTTTCGGGGACGCAGCTTGCCTTGACCATACAGGACGTAGAAGCGCGGACTGATCTTTTTATTATTATCATTATGCTGGGGATTACATTGGCCGCTAATTTGGCTTGGGCTTTTGGGGTTGCCATTGCCTTGGAATATTTGCTTCGTAAAGGACGGATTACTGTATAGATGTTTGTTGAGGTGAGGGAAAAATAAGGATGGCCGCTTAAAAGCGGCCTTTTTTATTGGAAGATGCGCCTTTGGCGAGAGTCATTGTTGGGTGCCGGGCGGGCTTCCTTTTTTGGCAGCGCCCAAAAAAGGAGCAAAAAAGGTCGCTTGCACTAGTTTGGCCGCCCTCATGGTAGGCGGCAAGAATCTGATCCAATCGAGTCGGCCCCACCCGATTAAAAGTATAGGTTCTGCCTCTCCCGTCACCTCTCAGTTTAAGGCAAAGCATTTGATTTTCTTACAAGAGCCGCTTCCTTCGGTTGGTCAGTTTCTAAGCTGTCGATCAAGGGGTGAGCTCGGTCTTCGTCTGATTGGGAGGAGAAAATTGTCTTTGGAGGTAGAGCGGTGTTGGGGTGTTAAACACCCCAAGGCCTTTTATGGTGAGCGAAGAGGTTTAATCCAAAATGGATATTGCTACCGAAAACAAATTTACAGCAATGAAATGTAAAATCCAAAAGTTATGTATGGATAGCGAAGATCCTTATATCAAAAATGAACACCTACACCGGAAAAGTCCTTACAACGACGAGCAATTGATAGCGGGATTTAGAGCCTGTCCAACCCGGCGGAGCGTAGCCCGACTGAGTCTGTGTCACTGGCAATCGTGTCGGGCAGTGGAGCCGCGTACAGGCTCTTGGGTCGTTGTCAGGCGCACAATGAAAAAGGCGTTTTTCGTCTCGAAAAAAGCAGGTCGTTGTAAAAACGGAACACAAAGTAAGAAAAACGAATGAACTTTCACTGCGGATGCACGCATTCCATAAAGAAAGGAAATGTCCACACTTCACAAATAAAAGAAACTTGCACCCCAAAGCCCTCCGTGGCAGGCTCCCCTCCATGTTGCGCATTACTGATAAAATAATCATCCCGTATGAAGAAATACGGTTTATCACGAGTCGAAGTTCCGGCCCGGGCGGCCAACACGTGAACACGACTGATACGCGGGTAACCCTACTTTTCAATGTGGATAAATCCTCAAGTTTGACCCAATTGCAGAAGGTGGCTGTTAAGGGCAAATTGCGTCGGCGAGTGGATAAACGTGGTGTTTTGCGTGTGACCAGCCAGAAGTTTCGCAGCCAGAAATCAAACAAGGATTCCGCTATCGAGCGGTTCATCGAATTGATGCAGTGGGCGGTCAAACCCGTGATTCCCCGCAGGAAAACAGCAGTTCCCAAGTCGTCCAAGCGGCGGAGGATGGAGCGGAAGCAACAAACCAGTCAGCGGAAAAAGCAAAGAAAAATGCCGAATTTGAACGGCGAATATTAAAAGCGGCCTATTTTGTCAGGGCCGCTTTCAAGTATGCTTTACCGAGTTCTGTATCTGTATAGGCCTCGGCCAGATGCAGGTAGAGCAGTTTGAGATATTTGGCGTGGATGTGTCCGGCTTCCTTGAGTCGAGTCTGGACCGTTCCAATCGGGATGGAATCCAGAGCATCCATGAGCGTTTTGAATCGGTGCGTAGGGCGATGCTTGGCATTTATTTCATCCAGTCCGGCCTTGGCTATGGCCTTTCTACGTGCATCATTATCCAATAATTCACAGACCGTTTGAATGAGTTGATCCATGTCATCAGCCGGATAGGTCACGAGATGCTTACCGTTTGTGAACAGGAGTGATTGTCCGTGTCCGACTTCCGGTGTGACCAGGCAGGATCCTGTGGCCAACGCCTCAAACACACGAAAATTCAGATCGCCATGTTCGGCGATGTTTAAGACGACCTTGGCGCGTGGAAAGAGTTCTCCAAATGTTCCTTGCCGGACTTCGAGATTGGGAAAGCGTGCCTTGAGTTCTTTGAGGAATTCATACCGAGCCGGTGTTGTCTCCTTGTTCACATTACCCGCAAACAGTAGGTCCCAGTCTTTTTTTGGCGGCTGAGTCGGTGGGTGTTCTTCTCGTATGGGATATGGCGGCAGCCAGAGAACCTGCTCGTCGGTCAGCCGTTGGCGGAAACGGGGCATGTGATCGCGCAGGCTGACTATAGTCAGATCGAAGGCCTGCGCATACATGGGATACCAGGAATGGATGTGGGAATCGATGGCATAAAAAGCCGTCGGACACGGAAACTTTTCGATGCCGAGCAGGGGCGGTGGTACACTTCGATCTGCGTACAGTAGAATATCCGGTTCACCGTTGCAATGGTTGAGGATTGTGTCCCAAGTCATGGTCGTGGGATCAGTGATGGGGATGTTGACGACATCCACACCCCGTTCTTCGGCATTATGGGGCCTGAAATAATATCCACCGACCCAGGCTATGCGCTTCACTTCCCACCCTCTTGGCGAACCATGTGCAATACTCTTCGCGGCCCGATACAGGACTGCTGTCGATGGGACGGTATATTCCGTTTCAGTTTGAATCCTTGACGGGTGCCTTCACCGATGATGATAGGTAACTGCGATTCTCCCACTTCAAGAATGCATTCGTTGCAGTGTCCGAACATGATCTTGGTGGTCAGCTCGAATTTTCCTGTCCGGTGCAAGACGTTCAAAGCGAGGATTATGTCGTATTTCTGGCTGAGTGGCGTGGTAATGTCGTAGACCATGAAATGGCAGTTCGATTTTTTAACCGAGGCCAGATAGTTGGACAGATCCACAGCGCCTTGATCCATATCTACGCCAATGCCTACCGCGCCCTCTTCCTCGGCTTTGAATGTGTAATAGCCATGCATGCAACCATAGTCGCACAGGCTCTTCCCGTTGAAGTCAACGTCAAGCTTGAGGATGTTTTGCCAAGCCAGTGGAGACAGGGTGAAACCGGGAACAAGGGTGCGTCCATTGTACTCGATTGTCTGGTAAAAAGGGTTGAAGGATTCGGCTTCGGCAACCGTTTTGAAAACTTCGTAATCTTCTTCGGGGATTCCGGGGTGGACAACATCCTGATTATCGATAGCCCATTGGGTGATGGCCTCGGAATCTTCTGTCTCGGAGAAAGAGGGGAGGACCGGCTCCAGCATGTCACAAAACACCTGTGTGGTATTTACGTTTGTATTACCGCCCTTGATTGCCTGCTTGGCCTGTCGGATTTTGCGGAGGAGAAAATGCTCCATGCGGACTTCTCTGGATGGATTCAGATAGAAATTTTGAACAATGGTATATGGCGAATATATATCGTGCAGAGCATCTATGAATCCTTGGTGGATATGCGGGTGGCTCATACGACAGCCTTCAAGAACAATGTTTTGATACCGATGTTTTCTCAGGAGTTGGGCAAAGTGGTCCTTGAAA
Organism: Pseudodesulfovibrio nedwellii; assembly: GCF_027923765.1. Taxonomy (NCBI): domain Bacteria; kingdom Pseudomonadati; phylum Thermodesulfobacteriota; class Desulfovibrionia; order Desulfovibrionales; family Desulfovibrionaceae; genus Pseudodesulfovibrio; species Pseudodesulfovibrio nedwellii. Next base: position 3,268,481 of record NZ_AP026709.1, read on the forward strand.
TCTTGATAAGTGCCGGGCTGACGAACCGTTTCAATATCCCCTCCATATTTGTTGGCGACCAGCGGCGTGATGGCATCCAGTCGTAACAAAGCGTAGCCGTGATTTTCGGCAAGGAGTTTGGCCGCATAACTTTTCCCGCCAGCTGGTGGTCCGGCGATGACGACGATCTTGGGGCTGAATTGGTAGTTCAATCCGTGGACAGCTTGATTGCTCTTGGTGGTATTCGAAGCAGGGCTATTTTGCTGTTTCATGAAAATAATCCAATATATTCAAGTTTTTGCATTCAAAAGTTCGCCATAGTCTGTCATGAAAATGGCGAGAGCAGGGTATGATTTACCTATTTGAAGAAAGATTGCACGTAATATGCCATAGCCTCTCCCCCGTTTGTGGAGAGAGGTGTTTTGCGAAAGGTAAGGCGAAGCGAAGATGGGATTATGTCAGGCCTAATTCATCCAAAGCGACATAGAGTTCTCGGCTAATCCAGGCGTCGGTGGCTGCATAATTGACTTGTTGCGGCGTGAGCTTTTCTTTGGCCCAGTTGGAACATTGCGCAGATTTGGAAATACGAAATCCCAGAAGGTTGGCTGCCATGTTGCGCAAGCCGTGCGTTTGCATTCTGGCTTTGGCGGACACATCGGACAGATCAATAAAACCACTTGGTTTGAATTTGGCAAGGCGTTGCAGGCCAAGGATGTCGTCACGTACAGCAACACCTGTCTTGAGGATGTTCTTGTTAGCCAATAAGTTACACAAATCTTCATCCATGGGGAGGATGTTGATTTGAAAAACATAGGCACAATCAGCTGTTGCCAGTTGAAGCAGAGAGGGTGGGCCTGGTTTTTTGCCTTTCTTGAACACGGGGCGTGTTTCAGTATCGAAACCAAGGAGATCATGTCTTGCCATTTCTTTCAGGGCTTGGGCACGTTGTTTTTCCGTGCGGACAACCTTGATTTCCCCTTCGTATCGACGAAGGGGCATGGAGTTGATCTCATCCTTTGTAAAGGCGCGGAGGTATTCCTGCGATATGTCTGTGGCGTCCGTGGTCATTGGTGCAGTGCTTTGCTGTTTGAAGTTGCGCGATATTTGTACATTACAGCCCGTTCGTCAAGCCTTGGTTCCGCTGAATATGATTTTCAATAGGTGTTTGCCGTTAATCCGACACGATGCCGGAAGAGTGACATGGTGCCATGTTCCTGCGCCACCAGTATGCCCCGTTGCATCGTTCGGCGGTCAGGCCAATATCTCTGGGGCTGTTGTTGCGGCTGATATTTTCAATAAACTGTTTTTGTGTAGCGGCATCCAGTGCGTCAGCCACATTGTCAAGATTTGCAGTGCCCGCTTCCAAATCCTTGACCTGCAAAACCGCAGCATCGCTTATGATGCGCTGGGAGGAAAGGGATGTGACAAAAGTCTGTAATGTCTTGATCGTATTTTCGGAGTCTCCAAGGCGGGCGTATGATAAAGCCGTATAGAGGGCTGGCTCCCACATGCGTTTGTCTCTGGTCAGTGTTACTTTCATGGTGTCCACGCATTCCTGATAGCGTTTTGCGTAGTAAAAGGAGATGCCGGCTTTGGCCAGAGTAGAAGGGAACCGAGCGGTCCTACTCGGTGGATCTGCTTTTAGGCCGTCACTGTATGCATCTGCCGATCTGACAAAATATCCGTCTGACTTGGCTGTCTGCTGAGTTGTATATGTACGCCATGCGCGTTCGAAGTTTTTGTCGCCATTTTGGATTGATCTCCAGGCTTGTGCCGGAGCAACGGTGGCGAGCAGCAGGATTGCTGTAAGGATGGTTATGGTGAATCTGTGCATATTGTACTCCTTTCTGATCAAGGCATGTATGCCCTGGCTATGCGAAAAATGTCGTCGTAAGCATACTTGTTGCGGATTGCCAGAGCCATTTCCATGGCCATGTCCATTTTGCGTCCGGTTTCCACCAACACTCGGTCCCTGATACCTTTCATGTGGTAGGTCAGGAAGTCCGCTTCAAAGTTGTCGATGGCTAGTGATACGCCTTCGGAAAAAAAACGGGAACCTGTATGCGGTATGAATTGTTCCAAATTCTGTCGTCCTTCCCGGCGTGCGAACATGACGAAGAACAGGAGTTTGACCAGCAGTCTGTCTGCTTGGAGTTTGTGGTCCACGGATAATAGCGTGTCGAGATTGACGCCTCGTGGTCGGATAGCGTCAAACATAGCGGTGGCCATGTCGAAAGCCCGATCCTCGGTCATGAGCGGATGGGCAAATTTGGAATCCATCCGTACCAGTGTTATGCGGGGGTTCTCGCCGGATGCGATGGCATATATGGCGAGACGCATGAGGTCAATTTTGGTACGATAATCATCGAGCTGGATTTCCCGTTTGGCTTGCGTCAGGCGACGGATCAATGGGATATCGAGATTGGAGAAAGCCGTTTCAAGTAGATGCAGAATGAACGGTTCAACAGTGTTGGCGATCTCTTCATCCAGAATGGCACGGCCTTTTTTGGCATCCATTATCTTTTTAATGGACAACCAATAGGCGGCCAGCCCTTCGACGGGCATCTCTAGTATATCAAGTTCCTGAGGCTTTTCCATGGTGGTGCGCTTTTGGGTTGACGGGGCAATAAAAAAAGAGACACCCTGTCGATTACACGCGAGTGTACCTGAATTTCAGAAGAAAACAAAGAGACATACCGCATACGGAGAGCACTTTTATGTTGGAATACCCACAATTCGACTCGGTCATGGTGTCCATCGGGCCGCTTGAGCTTCGCTGGTACGGCATGATGTACATCTTCGGCATCGTGTCCGGCTGGCTGCTTGGTCGGTACAGGGCGACCAAGCCGTGGAACAAGATGACACCCAAACTCATGGATGATTTCATCACCTGGGCGATTCTCGGTGTCGTGCTCGGTGGTCGTATCGGGTATGTTCTGTTTTACAATGCGAGTTTTTATTTTTCCAATCCGCTTAAGATATTCGCGGTATGGGAAGGCGGTATGTCTTTTCATGGCGGCATGCTTGGTGTGCTGGTGGCCATTTGGCTGTTTGGTCGGGCCAACAACATGACGTTTATGGAACTGGGCGATTTTGTGTCCCCATTAGTTCCTCCCGGACTTTTCTTTGGTCGTATTGGCAATTTTATCAATGCTGAATTGTGGGGCCGCTATACAGATTTGCCTTGGGCCATGCCTTTTCCCGGCGCGGGAGGACTGCCCCGTCATCCTTCTCAGCTTTATGAAGCCGCTCTCGAAGGACTCGTCCTTTTTGCTGTGGTCTGGTGGTATTCTTCCAAGCCGCGTCCCAAGGGATGCGTTGGTGCGTTGTTCCTGCTCGGTTACGGGTGTTTCCGTTTTCTTGTGGAATTTGCCCGCGAGCCGGATAGACATCTCGGTTTTATCGCTTTGAACTGGATGTCTATGGGTCAATTGTTGTGCATGCCAATGATCCTTTTCGGTATTGGCTGGATATGGTGGTCCTATCGGAATGATGTGTAACTCGGTTTGCGATAGCGGCGCATCTTCATGGTTGGGGAAGTTGCGCTTGTCCTCGTTGTACTGGAGTACGGCTGTGGGAAACGCGAACTTTTTCGTCGAGGACCTGCATCACTCTCACAAACTTCACGACAAGTTTCTATGATGCCGTTAGCGGGCGGTCTCTTTTAGAACTTTGGGATTTCAATTTCGAATAATTTGTTCCAATGCTTGCCCGTGACATACAACCGACCAGTCTGCGCGTTGAGAGCAATGCCGTTGGCGACACCGCTGTCTTCTGACAGTCGTTGTCGCAGGGGGGACAGATCAATACGCCCTTGAACCAGACCTGATTCCGGGTCGATGATTACCATGATATCGGATTTCCAGATGTTGGCGTAGAGCAGACCATTTACGTACTCAAGCTCATTGAGAAATCGGACCGGTGTGTTGTTGTCAGTAACAGTGACTGTCTTTATCTGGGCGAAGTCTTCAGGGGCGTGAAAGTGCAGTGAGGCTGTGCCGGACGAGAGGATGAAATCTGTCCCATCAAAGGCTAGTCCCCATCCTTCGGTTTTTTCGGATTTTTTGCGATAGGCGAAGGATGTACGTTTTTTCATGTCATCCAAACCATAGATGAAACCAGTGCCGGAGCGCCATGTGAGCAAACGAAAAGTGTCTCCGCATGGAGCCATGCCTTCGGCAAAGTATCTATTTTTTAGCGGAACAGTTTGCAGGTGGCGGCCTGTTTTCAGATCAACTTTTGCCAGAAAAGAACGTCCATAGCCTCCAGATGATTCGTAGAGTGTTCCTTCATGGAAAAAAAGACCTTGCGTCGACGTCGCCGGATTATGTGGAAATTCCGTAATAAGAGTGCAGGCGTGAGCCTCTGTTTCGGCATAGGTTGTATGTGGGCAAATCAGAAAAGACAGAATAATCAGTAGTATGAAGGTCGATCGGCGCATTGAGTGGATATCCTTACGAATGGCAGGTCGGAAAGAAACATCAGAGGATGTGTCTTTCCGACCTGGGGGAAAGGAGGCAGGAAGTCGGGTCTCGTAGTGGGAGGGTGGACCCGGAAGGCTGCTTCCTAACGTGCTATTGTTTGACGGCATTGATGCCGCCGAGTGCAAATTTAACGACGTGGTCAACAAATGCGTCAATGTTTTCATCCATGCTTGGCCGGTTCGGCGTCAACCGTTCCAGAATGGGCTGGATGAGCAATTGGTCGAGTATCAAGGCCCAGACGTTGGCACTGCAAAAAGCCATGGTCATTTCAGGAGTATCAGGTCCCATGATGTCTTTCATGATTTGGCGCAGTTCGTTGGCGCGAGCCTGCACCTGTCGGCGGACAATGAAGTCGAGATGTTTGCTCGGTTTGGCCATTTCTCGCAGAAAGATCGACCATCTATGCGAGGTCATGCCATTGCCCATTCGATAGATTTCTGCGATCAGACCGCGAACGAATTCATGGAGTCTTTCTTCTGGTTGCAGGGCATCACTGCCAACTTTTTGCCAATCTTCTCCTTTGGGGAAAATTTCTTCCAGTACGGTGGCATACAGGCCGTTTTTGCTGCCGTAGTGATAATTGACTGCGGCGACATTGGCTTTGGCACGACCACATATGTCTCGTACGGTTGCCGAGTCGAAACCCTTGTCTGCAAAAACTTCAATAGCTGCGGACAAAAGTGCTGCCTTGGTGTTGACGTCTTGTGGTTCGTTCATATCTTTATTATCTGTTTGGCGTATTTGATTTTGGATTGCTTGAAACAGTTGTTTTAATTTCCATAGCAAATACAGGGTTTAAGTCAAGCGTATTTTGTCGACGATATTTTGTCGGATGTTGCATAGTGTGAGGCAAGGAGAAGATTGTGGACGTTGTTTTGGCTGAAACAGCCGGGTTTTGTATGGGAGTCGATCTCGCGCTGACGCGGTTGGATGAATTGATCGCCAATGCGAATGGGAGGCCAATTTATATTTTGGGGCCTATTATTCATAATCCGCAGGTGCTCAAGCAGTACGCCGAAAAGGGCGTAGTCATGGTGGATACCCCCGAGGAAGTACCGAGTGGCGCATATGTTGTTATTCGTGCCCATGGCATCACCCGGCAAGTCGAGGAAGGACTCAAGTCTCGCGATGTACACATCAAGGATGCCACATGTCCTCGGGTTAAAAAAGCGCAATTGCTTATAGCGCGTCATGCTGACAAGGATTCAGTCCTGTTGTTGTATGGTGAAGCGGACCATGCAGAAGTCGCTGGCTTGGTTAGTTATGCAGGCAATGGATCTTTCGTATTTAGCACTCCTGAAGAGCTTGAACAGTATGAGCTGGCTAAAGATAAAAGATATGTTTTGGCCGCACAGACCACACAGGATCGTGTTTTATTTGACAAGATTTCCGAACGGTTATCTTCGGATGAAGATGTTGAAGTGACCGTGCTCAGTACTATTTGTGACGCTACCAAGCTCAGGCAGGCCGAAGCAAAAAAGCTCGCCTCTGAAGTTGATTTCATGGTTGTCGTCGGAGGATATAACAGCGGCAATACCCGCCGATTGGCTCAGGTTGTTTCCGATGCGGGGACGCCGTGTAAGCATATCGAAATATTGAGCGAACTGCCGTTGAAGGATTTGGTCGGCTATTCTCGGATAGGGGTTACCGCTGGAGCATCCACTCCGCGAGTCCTCATTGATGAGGTGCTTGATGGCCTGGGTTCTTTGTAATCGAGTTGAGTAATTTTGTCCTTGATGAGCAAAAAGCAGGGACCAGGCGGTCCCGGATGGAAAGAGCTTTCCGGAAGCTGACCCTGGTCCCATGCCCTATGCCACGCCACACCAATCCGTCCTTTTTTGTCGACCAGGGCAGTGGAGGGCGTTGGTCGACGGACCGCACTGGTCGCGGTCATGAGGATGCGGCGGTGGCGGCTTCGATGAGAAAAAATTGTCATGCGGTGGAATTCCTTCGCATGCTGTAGATATACGCCTTTCCTCTCGTGCTGGTATTATTTTTATGTCCTTGAAAAGGGACGGTGCCTGACCGGGGGTAAAAGGAAATGGCTTGTGGTCGAGGGCTGCAAGGCATACCGTCGCGACGAGAACATTCTATGATCAAAAAAGGAGCATGCCATGGACATCAACAAGGCGCTTGAAGACCTGAAAAAAGAACCCGGTTTTGCCGACAACGTGGGAATGGTACTTGTTCATAATGGTATCGTGCGCGGCTGGTCTCGTAAGGATCGGAGCGAAGTTACAGCCATTGAAGTGACACCTGATCTGGAAAAGATCGAGGAAATTCGCAAAGAGATCGAAGCTTATGAAGGCATTTTCAGAGCCAAGGCATTCGCTTTGTCGGGTCGTATGCAGCCCGGCGACGATGTGCTGTTTTTGATCGTGGCCGGTGATATTCGTGAAAATGTGAAAGCAGCCCTCGCTGACTTCCTTGATAGGGTCAAGGCAGAGGCTGTTACCAAGAAAGAGATTTTTGCCTGAGGAAATTCCATGCACGCTCCTATTCAAGACAGTCATGGCCGTACGGCCAGCTACATGCGCATCAGTGTCACGGACCGTTGTAATCTTCGGTGTACCTATTGCGCCGGGGAGGGAATGGAATTCATTCCTCACCCTGACATTCTGCGATACGAAGAAATTCTGGATCTCATTTCTCTGGCCGAGGGATTTGGTGTTGAAAAAGTTCGTTTTACCGGTGGTGAACCTTTTGTCAGAAAAGGATTCGCAGATTTTATGATGAAAGCGGCCCAGCGTTTTCCTGAGGTCGATATGTGCGTGACAACCAACGGCACATTGATCGGTGATCATGTTGAACGCCTTGCCAAGGCCGGTGTGAAACGGATGAATATATCTCTGGATACCATGGATCGGGCGAAATTTGAGAAAATTACCGGGCGGGATGAGTATAATACGGTCCGAGAAAATATTGATCGCTGTCTGGATGCCGGAATGACCGTTAAGGTCAACAGTGTGGCCATGAAGGGAGTCAATGACAATGAATTGCCGGGATTCGTGGAATTTGCTTCGGAACGGAATCTTGATTTTCGGTTTATCGAATTTATGCCTGTGGGCACGGAAACGGGTTGGAAGGATGATCTTGTCTGGACCGCAGATGAGATATTGAACGAGGCCAGTGAACTGACTGAATTGCGGCCTTCCGTTAATGGAAGCAAGCACGGGCATGGACCTGCACGTATGTTTGATATCGTGAACGGTAAAGGACGCATCGGTCTGATCTCGCCATACACCAATCATTTTTGCGCCACCTGCAACCGATTGCGTATTACTTCGGATGGGCTGCTCAGGACATGCCTTTTTTCGGACAAGGTGTACAATCTTCGTCCAGCTCTGCGTAATTCCAAACTCGGTGTAGAATTTGTGGAGCGTATTATTCGTGCCGCGAATCGAAATAAGCCTATCGGTCATGAACTGCTCAAGAAAATGCCCGCAGGGCAGGGTGTCTGCCAAACTCGTATGGCTTCCATCGGCGGATAGGAACCGAATCTGTTTCGTTGACCGGGGATTGCAGTAGTATAAGGCTACAGTTTTTCCCTAGGTATTAATGATAAAAAAGACCTGCTTTCAAATGAAAGCAGGTCTTTTTTATATGTCCCAGCGGGTTAATTGATGCCGAGGTCCGCCCTGTGGGCCGGGACGCCGGTTTTGCCTTTGGCATCTTGCCGGTCGAGAAGGAAAACACGCTCTTTCAACTCCGGCTGTTTTTCGATGATGTAGCCTTTGACAGTGTTGGCCCGATCCATGGCAAGATTATGGAGCAGTTCGTCGGTGATCACGATGCGGTCACGAATGAATTTTTCCATGACATCAACTGGTTGTAAGTCTGTCATGAACAGAGTCGTCGGTTTGATATCTTCTTCGTCCGGTTCGTCTGCATACGCTTCAAATAGGAGGGCTTCATATTCTTCGGGTGTTATGACCATGTCAGCCACGTTTTGTTCAGCTTGTTCGGAACGGGTGAGTGTGTCGTATTTTTGTTGTTTGATCTTGTCTTCGAAGATTGCTGCGATCAAGCCATTTTTGTCCGCCATCGGATCAATGACGCCGTCAACTTCCAGCGTGAGTTTTTTACGTTCACTCAACGCCTTGATGATGGTCTCCATTTTTTCTACCCCACCGGCATCCAATGCGTGTCTGCCGGGTTCAAAGACCACGAAATCCATATTTTCACCACCGCCGAACATGGAGCCGATCAGGGTGAATGGCGATGCCAAAGCCTTGAATAACAGGCTGACAATGGCCTTGAAAACAATACCGCCGATACGGAAATCCGGGTCGTTCAGTTCTCCGCGAATGGGCAGGTTCAACTCCATGTTGCCATTGCCATCTTGAAGCAGGGACAGACCGAACTCTACGGGAACATTGGGTGCATCAGGGCGTTTGTCTTTGGCTCCCAGCACCAGTTGTTCAATGTAGAATTTGTTTTCAGCGTTGAGTACCCAGTTTTCAGTCTTGAAGGTCACGTCCGCATAAAGTCGCCCTTTCTCGATTGGGTAGGCAAGGCTTTTGAGCGTGTAGGGAGTGAGCGGCACAAGTTCCATGCCGTTGATAGAGATTGCCAGGTCCGAATAAATTGGGGAAATGACCGGGTTGACCACGCCCGTGATTGACATGGGAGTGGGGCCGATGTTGGATTTGAAATCCATCTTGGGTCTCGCTTCGGGCGATTGGTCGATGTCAGTGAGTCGCAAATCCATACCGGTTAATTCCGTAGAGAAGTCCGGGTGAACACTCTCGTCTTTGAAGGCGACAGTGCCTTTTGTTATGTTGATTGCGCCAATTTTAACTGATTGGAAGAATGACAACTTTTCTTGGCTTTCCGTCGGTTGAGCTGTTTCTTCTGGGACAATTTGCTCTGTTTTTTCGTTTTCAACCACGGGCGGTGGTTGGGGTACGCGCAAGACTCGCAGTATGTTCATGCGTCCTTTTTCATCGAAATGAATGAGTCCGCGTGGACTTTTCAGGTTGATTTCACCGATGGAAAGCGTGTTTGGGTCGTTGGCAAAGGCGATGGAGTTTATTTCAAATTTGTCGATGCCAGCCACTTCATTTTTACTGAGAGTGTCTTTGATGGAGACTGCGCCGAGCGCTGTATCACCTGTGACAGTGAGTTTTGGTTTTTCGCCTCCCTTGAATGAATATTTCAGGTTGGCAAAAGCTGCGCCCTTGGCAATGAGTAGGTCTGTGTATTCAGCCAGATAGCCATCAAATGGACGTAGTCCAACGCCGTTGACGCGCATGGTTCCTTCAGACCAGAGTGGGGTAATGGAGGCTTTGCCCTGTCCTGAAAATGATCCATTGCCTGTCCATGTTCCACTCAAGGAAAAAGGCATGGTGGCGTTTTTTTGTGTTGAAAGGGCTTGTAGGTCCAGTGTGAACTCTTTGATGCCCAGATTGGCCGGGTGTTTGAGTGCCATGTTCTGGAAGTCGGCGACACCTCCTTTAACAAGAATGCGGCCAAATTCAGCATGCCATCCGCCTGCCCAGGTTTTTTCTGCAACCTCGACGACTTTGGATTCACGCAATATCTTTTCTTCTTTGATCAAGAGTTTACCCAGGTCAAATTGGCCGTTTTTTCCCATGACGACTTTGGCGAATGGACCTGTAATTGTGACGTTCGCGACGGTCACAGCTTTGTTTTTCAAGCTCATGGAAGCACCGGATACATCCAATGCAGTCAGTCCGAGACTTGGTTTTTGGGCATCTGGTTTGCGGATAGAAATATCTCGCAACGAGGCTGTCCCGTTTGTGACATCCAGAGAAGGGGTGTCCCCTTCCATTTTAAAGTCGATGTTGGCCGAAAAGCCTGCAACACCTGTGTCCACAATGAGTGGTTGCGCATGATTGATATAGGATTTGTAGGCCGGGATCGGGAGATTCTTTCCGGTCACAGAAAGGGAGGCTGCAAGGGGTTGTACAGTGGCTATGCCTTCTATTGTTATGATACCCTGAGCCTTGCCTGCCGTAGCTTTTATGTGACTAGGCCTGTCTCCTGCTGTTGTAATTTCCGTTCCTGTGAACGAGAGAGGAGCAAAGGTTCGTTTAAAGCCGTTTTTTACATGGCGGTCTTCCCAATCAACTGCGCCTTCAATTATATCTATTTTTCGAATATCCAGAACAAAGGCTGAATCCGTTTCTGATTTGGTTTTGACCTTTGGGCCGGCTTCACTCATTTTTGAGCCGGGGAAATAGTGCGCCCAATTGATGCTGTTGTCTTTGTTGCGGATAACTTTGAAGTAGGGGTTCTCCAAGCTTATGCTGGTGAGGATCAAGGCCCGGTCTCCCAGAGAGAACCGTTCCATTTCAAAAGCGAGTTCTTTTACCGAGAGTACTGAATTTTCGTTGGGATCAGTCAATTCCATATTGGTCAGCTTGCCACCACCACCGAGGAATAGATTGAGTCGTTGCGCGTCAGGCCGTTCAAAAAAAAGAGAAATGTCCGAGGTGAATTTACCGTCTTTGAGTTGAAGCGGTGTTTTGATTGGTACATATTGCCAGTATTGATTGAGATCAATGTCCACGGCTCCAAGTTCAAATTCTGTGAGCAGGGTTTCGTCAAAAGGAAGTGTCCTGCCTTTCAGTTCGACTGGATCGCCATTGATTACAGCTGTAAATTTAGGCTGGGTAAATTCTTTTTTCATGCTCGTAAAAGACGAGGTGAAAGGAACACGAAGGAAAAGGTCGGAAATGATATGTTTTTTGTGATGAGGTTGGTCGTCGAAAGTAATTTTCGAGTTGGTCATCTCAAAGCCATAGAGCGCGAAGGGGAAAATTGCCTTTTCTTCCGGTGGCGTGTCTGTTGATTCTTCGGTTACGGCATCCGGCGTGCCAAGAAGGTCTGAAATGGAGTATTTCCCGTTCCCAAAGAATGTGATGTCTAACTGGAAATTCTCAAGATGTAGGTAGGCTATGACCGGGGCAAATTTCCATAGTGTGGAGATACCCGGAGCTGCTACGACTTTGTCCACGGAAAGCAGGTTTCCCTCACCTTCCAGCTTGTTGACCTTGAGGTTGATGATTTCAAGGTGGCAGGTGAAAGGGTTGAAGTAGATTTCTTCGATCTGGGCAGGCCTTTTCAAGCCATCATCGATTTGGCCCATGATCACATTCTTCAGTATGGGCGGTACCGCGAAGAAGCCGGATAGGGTGTAGGCAATGAAGGACGCCAAAAGCCAAAAGGCAATACGACGCAATTTGGGAGAGCTAATATGGATTTTATCAGTAAATGACAGCATGTTCGACCTACCTACTGAAGGTGTTTGACTGGGAAGTCTTTTACCTTACCCGAAATTGTTCTCATTATCCATGCTTCTGGTGTGACGAAGAAAGGACATTATTGGGGTAGCATACAGATTAAGAGGCATAGCTTGATTGAGAGGTCGACAAAGAACGGGAAGTCTATGAGTGAGTGGGGTTTATCTCCTCCCAATTATTCCGACGATGAATATTCTGTACAAGGTCAATAATACAAAAAAGATGACGATGAGCATGACGCCGAGCATGAATGCGTGGTTCAGCATCTCTTCCATCTCTCCACTGCCTTGGTCGACCAGTTCGTCGACCCTGTCGAACAAAACGTCCTGTTGCTTGATCAGTCCGGCCATGGCTTGGCTGATTGCTGCTTCACGTTCTACGGAAACATTGAGCATAACGTCGTGAATCATGTCGTCCTGCCATGTAGTCAGGCCAGTTAAGGTTTGGGTCAGGGTTTCATCTCGTTGCTTCGAGAGGTTCACAAAGAGTTGGTTGATGAGCTTGGAGGCCTCGGCGCTCATTTCTTTGGGGAGACTCTCAGCGATATCAGCATATCTTTCGGACAGGCCGACCATCTTTTCCGTGGAAGTAATGAGTCCGTTTGCTTCCGGTTGGAAGACCATTTCAAGATAGGCAAGTCTGATTTGGAAATTAACCAGAAGTTGCATCCGGGAAACGAGGTAGAAGGCTCGGTCAATGGCTAGCTTCATGTCTTGCGCCACCCGTGCGGCTTCTTCGACACTGGCAAAAAGTCCGCCCGGCGCGATGAGCTTACGCATGGACGGTTTGAGACCGAGTTCGCCGAAGTCTTCAAAACGAACGTAGTTGACACTGATTTTGTTTGGGTATTTCGTACGCCATGCCATAATAACTCGTTTGAGTTCTTCTATTTGTGCTGGTGGCATTATCCTATTAGCCACTTCCCAAATATCTTTTTCAGCCTCTTGGATGATGGAGAGGGCGGGTTTTCCTTCTTCGCCGAAAATTTCGGGGATCCAGAAGTCTTCCCATACCATGCGTCGAAGGGTGGCAATGACAGTCATGTCCAGTAAAGACACGCCCGGATAAGGACCGGCTGCTATTTCCGTATTACTGGAAAGGTTGAAAACCAACATTCGGGCTGCGGTCAGCCTTGCCTGTGGCGTGCCAATTGCGTTTATGATTGCAGCGGCTTCACCCATGAGTGTGTTGGTTGTATCGGCGTACGCCATGACGGCAGCCTGGAGCTCCTGTGGCCCCATGTGTTCCGGATTTTCGATTTCCTTGGTCGTTTTGGTCACGAAAAAAGGCTTGGGGTGCTGGGGGCTGTTTACACTTCTTCCCCCTCCGCATCCGAAAAGGATAAGCAGTGTCATGAGCAGGATTGGCAGGTGTAGTTTCATGGCGAATGTCCGTATACTTTGCTCTGAATGATGTATTTTTATGAGTATATTCATCATGCGATAGGAAATATGCAACCATTATTTACTATTTTTTAAACATATATTTGAACATTTGTCTGTTGAAAGAATCATATTTTTTGTGTGCGTGGGCCTTTTTTTTATCCGTTAAGTACTATTTTGTATTTCCGAGTATGGGACGCTGTTTTTGTGAGAAAAAAGTAGGGGTTGTTGATTTATGGGGTAAAATGGTTTTATAATGCACTTAAGTGAAGGAATCCATGTGGTGTTTTGACTGCTTTGACATGGCTCCCCTACCCCCTGTGGCGTTTCCCCGTGATTCGGAGTGAGAATGTCTGATACGCATTATTACCATGGGTTGGCCAAGAGTATGATGTTTACCATCATACTCGTTTCCTTTGCTCCACTTTTGTGCATCGTTCTTATCGCTGGCTATCAATACAGTATTGTTTATGAAGAAAAGGTTGAGGCTCATTTACGTGAGTTGGTGCTGAAGCACGACCAATCGGTGGCTTCATATCTTGAAGAAAAAGTCGCTGAAATTCAGGTTCTTGCTGAAATTATTGAGTTGGGTAAACTCTACGATCCAGCCAGCCTTCAGGCCTTGCATGATGCGCTTGTTCGTGGTCATGGCAGTGATTTTGTGGATTTGGGCATGGTCAACAGTGAGGGAATTCAGGTCGCGTATGCAGGGCCATACAAGCTTCAGGGTGTGAACTATTCCGAAGAGGAATGGTTCAAGGCTGCCAAAAAGCGCAAGGTCCATGTCAGTGACGTGGGCCTGGGGCTTCGCGGAGTACCACATTTTACTATCGCCTTGTTGCTTGATGAAGATGGGCAGGAATGGGTTTTACGGACCACCCTCGATTTTATTGCTTTTAACAAGCTGGTTGAAGATATCCGTATCGGTGAAACCGGTTTGGCCTATATCATTAATAGACAGGCTGAGTTTCAGACCACCCCGCGTCGGGATATGACCGCTGAGGTCCCGTTCCTGCGTCAGATGGCTGTGGCCATGACTGAGCGATCCGGTCTGGTGAGAGGCAGGGCGGCCATGACTGTCGAGACCAATCCAGCCACTGGGCGCGAGACAATATTCGTGACAAGTCCTATCAAGAATGGCGATTGGATTATGGTGTATCAACAGGATGTGGCAGATGCCATGTCCGATTTGAACCGATCCAGGAATCTGGCGTTGGTAGTTCTGTTAATTGGTGGAATTTCTATTGCGGTCATGGCGTATCTCATGAGCAAGCGCATGGCGCGTAAGGTGGCCCGGGCGGATGCGGCAAAGGATATCATGAATGAACAGGTTATTGAGGCTGGCAAGCTGGCATCTGTAGGAGAATTGGCCGCAGGTATCGCCCACGAGATCAATAATCCAGTAGCAATCATGGTGGAAGAAGCCGGGTGGATTCAGGATTTGCTTGAAGAGGGATTGGATGAGGATGATAATGAGCGAGAGGTACAACGCGCCTTGAATCAGATTAGGACTCAAGGGGGGCGATGTAAGGAAATTACCCATAAACTGCTCAGCTTCGCTCGGAAGATCGATCCCACGGTTAAGTCTGTTTGCCTCAACGAACTGGTTCTTGAAATTGTGCAGCTTTCCGAGCAGCGGGCCAAGTATGCCAATGTAGTGATTGAAACCAGTCTTGGTGACAGCATTCCTCCGGTAGAAGCCAGTCCGTCAGAGATGCAGCAAGTCTTTCTTAATTTGGTCAACAACGCCATTGACGCCATGGACCCGGGCGGTGGTAATCTCGACATTATGACTCGTGTGGAAGATAATACAGTGATGGTTTCCATTGCCGATACCGGTTGCGGTATTCCGCAGGCCAATCTGTCGCGTATTTTCGATCCGTTTTTTACGACGAAACCCGTGGGTAAGGGGACTGGCCTTGGGCTGTCCATAATATACGGTATTATTAACAAGATGGACGGCACCATTGCGGTGAATTCCGCTGTGGATCAAGGAACGAAATTTACCATCCGTTTGCCGGTGGCCGAAGGCGAGGATGGAGGTGCGTGTGATTTTAAAATGAATGAACATGGGGCATCATGACGAGGTCCCGGTGAATCTGGAGGAAACATATGCCTGCGAATATTCTTCTCGTCGATGACGAACAGGGTTTTGTTGACACTATGGCCAAGCGGTTGGACAATCGTGGCCTGACGGTGACCATCGCCTACAGCGGACAGGAGGGTATAGATGCCTTGGCCGCTAATCATTTTATTGATGTGGTGGTTATGGACGTCAAGATGCCCGGTATGGATGGCAATGAGGCCTTGAAGGTGGTCAAATCGGAATTCCCGTTGGTGGAGGTCATCATGTTGACCGGTCATGCAACGGTGGAGTCCGCTATCGAGGGTATGAAGTCCGGTGCATTCGACTACATGATGAAGCCGTGTGATCTTGAAGAATTGTTGGTCAAAGTCGATGAGGCCTATGACAAGAAACAAACTCATGAAACCAAAATTCATGAAGCCCGTGCCAGACATATTGTCCTGCGAAGGGGCGATTAGGAGGGATGCTTGATGAGTGATGCGCCCATTCGCCTTCTTTTGGTGGATGATGAAGTCGGTTTTCTGGAAGTTTTACAGAAACGTTTGGGGAAGCGTGGGCTTAACGTGACCATTGCCATCAGTGGGGCCGAAGGCATACAGGTCTTGAGAGGGAGGGATTTCGATGTGGCTGTCCTTGACCTCAAGTTGGAGGACATGGATGGTATTGAAGTCTTGCAGATATTTAAGAAGATGGTTCCTGAATTGCCGGTTATCATGCTGACCGGTCATGGGAGTGAACAGGCGGCGCGGGAAGGTGTGGCATATGGCGCATTCGACTATATGCTTAAGCCGTGTGACCTTGATGATTTGTTGAAAAAGATTCGCCAGGCCGTTGATCAGGCATAATTGGCAAATGATGGAGAGTGTATATGGCAGGCATCAAGGTGCTTCTCGTGGATGATGAAGCGGGTTTCCGTAAGACGCTGGGTAAAAGGCTCGGCAGGCGGGGAATGACTGTTGAGGAAGCAGACTCGGGCGAAAAAGCTCTTGAAATTCTCGAATCATTTGAGCCGGATGTCGTTTTGCTTGATGTCAAGATGCCCGGCATGGATGGCCTGACAACTTTGCATAAGCTTAAACTGATCAACCCATTGGTCGAAGTAGTTATGCTTACCGGACACGCTAGCATGGATATTGCCATCAACGGTATGGAACTGGGGGCGTTTGACTACTTGATGAAGCCTGTGGAGTTCGAGGAGTTGTTGTATAAGCTTGAGGATGCCTCCATTCGTAAACGGCATCATGAAGAAAAAATTACGGCCAAGGAACACAGTCAGTAGCGGCCAATCATGATCTATTTTTCCCTGAAAATGTATTTTCTGTGTCGACGGAGGCCATATGGGCTTTCTTGACTGGTTGCCGTGGAGAGCGCGAAAGAAAACCCCTGAAGAATTGTCAGAGATTCGTCGGGTCTTTGCGGCGCGATATGATCATTTTCGTCTTTTGATTCAGGCCAACACGCGCGCCCATGAATTGATAGGTGAGCTGGAGGAAGCCCTGCGCGGTTTTACTCCTTATGGAATGGAGTACGTCAACACTCTGTGCACTCGAATTTCAACATCTATTTTTCAAATGGTCCGTCATTTGGGTGAACTGGATCACAAAGGGCACGACGAGCTTATGATCGCCATGCAGTCCATCAACGAGCGTATCATGACAGCGCTTGCGCCGGAAGAACATGTGATGAGCGGAGAGCTCGTCTTTGATTTGTCAGAAATTGGACGGGATCATGCGGATTTGTGCGGTCCCAAGATGGCCATGCTCGGTGAGGCAGGGAGCAGTCTCGGGTTGAATATTCCTGCTGGATTCGTGGTTACTGTGGCGGCGTATCGACGGTTTGTTGAAGCCGGCGGATTGCGGCCGGAAGTGGCGCGACTCATTCAGGCTACTGATGGAAACGATAGAGAGGCTTTGTTTCGAACCTCGTCGGATATAATGCAACTGGTCATGGAAACCCGATTGCCCGATGATTTGGCTGAAACAATTTTGGCCGCTTATGATCGGTTGAGCGAGCGACTTGGCGAACTGCCGGATCTGGCTGTTCGTTCCAGTGCTTTGGGTGAAGATGTCGAAGGTTCATCATATGCTGGGCAGTATCGGTCCGTCCTCAATGTGGACCGTGGAGCATTGTTGGATTCCTATAAGGAAGTGTTGGCATCTAAATTTTCAAGACAAGCCATGGCCTATCGCATGAATCGCGGCATCAGGGACGAAGATGTCGCCATGAGTGTGGGGTGCATGACCATGGTTCACGCCATGTCCGGGGGCGTGGCCTATTCCCGGAATCCGGTCAACGTGCGGGACGATTCCGTTTCTATTCATTCTGTTTGGGGTTTACCCAAGCCAGTTGTCGATGGCACGGCTGAGACTGACGTGTTTTTGGTGAATCGTGATTCTCTGGTTGTGAACGACCGTATTGTTGCTGAAAAGCCCGATATGTTCGTGTGTAGCCCCAAGGAAGGCGTTTGTCGCGAAAGTTTGCTGGAGGAGCAACGGTGCGAACCTTCCTTGACTGATGAACAGGCCGCGACAATTGCCCGTGAGGCTGTACGGATTGAAGAACAATTTGGCACACCTCAAGACATAGAATGGGCCATGACGCCGGATGGCGTCTTCCATTTGTTGCAATGCAGGCCGCTTATGCAGATCGAGTCCGCCAAAATTGCCCATCCATCCGCTGCCGATTTGCCAAAGCCGGTCTTATCCGGTGGACGAACAGCCAGTCCCGGTGTTGGGGTTGGTCCTGCATATTCTGTAAGGAAAGACGTGGATGCTTTGTCTTTCCCTGACGGCGGGGTGTTAATTCTTAAACATGCTTTACCCAGTCGTGCGGCGTTGCTTGATCGATGCAGTGCGTTGATTTCGGAGCAGGGTGGCATGGCCGGTCATTTGGCGAATGTTGCGAGAGAATTTGGCGTTCCTGCGCTGTTTGGTGTGAAAGGTGTGGTCGGGAATTTTGAGAACGGTCATATCCTTACAGTGGATGCCGATGGCCACGCGGTGTATGATGGAGCGGTTGAACCATTGCTCGTGGAAAAACCGAGAGAACGGATTATGCGCGGGAGTCCTGTGCAGGGAGCCCTCAGGAAAGCGGCGCGTCATATTGTTCGTCTTAATCTGACTAACCCGGAATCCCCGGAATTCAAGCCGGAGAATTGTAAGACCCTGCACGACATCATGCGGTATTGTCATGAAAAGGGCGTAGCTGGAATGTTCGAGTTTGGCACGGACAACGATTTTATTGAAGCTGCGAGTCGTCAGCTTATTTGCGATGTCCCCAAACAGTTTTGGGTGTTAAATCTTGACGACGGTTTCTTGCCGGAAGGAGAGAACAGGTCTGACCAATGTATTTTGCTCAAACATGTG
This sequence comes from Pseudodesulfovibrio nedwellii, assembly GCF_027923765.1. Taxonomy (NCBI): domain Bacteria; kingdom Pseudomonadati; phylum Thermodesulfobacteriota; class Desulfovibrionia; order Desulfovibrionales; family Desulfovibrionaceae; genus Pseudodesulfovibrio; species Pseudodesulfovibrio nedwellii. Next base: position 3,287,045 of record NZ_AP026709.1, read on the forward strand.
GACTCATACCCCATGCATGCCTTGTGGGAAGGGATGCAGGCAGTTCAGTGGGAAGGCCCCCCGCCGGTTCATACCAAGGGGCTTATGTCGGTCATGTTTGAGGCTACCATGAATCCGGATTTGAATCCGTCATCCGGCACTCGGTATACGCAGAAAAATTATTTCATGATTTCCAAAAATTATTGTTCGCTGCAATCTCGTTTCGGTTTTCATTTTTGTGGTGTCGAATCTCTGGTGTCAGATCGGACCAGCGAGAATTACGCCAGTTTTCAATTCAAGGGTGGAGCTGCCAATGTGGAACGGCGCATTCTGCGTGCTCGTTTCGTGGGAGATCTATTGGAAGAACTGGAATTTCGTGTCCGTGTTCGTCAGGATAATATGTTCGCCCGAGCTGAAGGGCTTCCTCGGAAGGCCATGGGCAGGCGGTTGAAAATTCTTGGCTATCTCATCACGCACACCCGTCAGCTTGATATGATCATGACCAATAAGGCCGAAGTCGCACGACGCAAGGCTCGGTTCCTCAAGGATTTTGCGATGTTTGATTGATTGTCTTGAGGTCATATAGCAAGAAAAAGGCCCCGGAAGCGATGCTTCCGGGGCCTTTCATATTCAGTAAGCCTATCGTCTACTTAGTGTGGCATTCGCCGCAGGCAACCGGGCCTTTGGCCTGCTGCTTGTGGCAATCAATGCACTGCTTGTGGTAGGCGCGCATCAGCGGAGTGCCGCCGTCAGTGCGTTCTACCTCATGGCAGGATGCACAGGTTTCGCCTTCGCTGGAGTTTTCAAGGTCCTGCTTGCCGTCATCGGTGATACCGTGGTGACAGACAACGCAGTCTTCCAATTCTGCCTTTTCATTGTGGGCGTCATGCATGAAGGGGACCTGCGGGCGTTCGAGTTTGGCGAATGCGTCCACGGGGATCATTGTCATGTCGTCCTGAGCAAAGGCGGCCGGAGCCATGTATGCGATGACCAGCGCAAGGATGGTCAGCATGGAGGCCGCAAGCTTAATGGTATTTCTTTTGTGCATGGCGTCCTCCTTACACTTCCGGTTTTTCCATCAGTTCGTAGATGATATCGCCGATGAACTTTCCGTGCATGCCGAGATCATAATAACCGATGATATCTTCAATGCCGCCGTGGCAGTTGTGGCATGGGATAACGATATCCTTGACTCCGGTGTTCTTGAGCTGTTCAGCCTTGACCCGGTTGCCTTTCATGCGTGTGTTTTTGAACGGCGGACCGCAGTTGATGACACCGCCACCGGCGCAACAACAGTAGTTGTGCTCACGGTTGGGAGTCATTTCCACGACCTCTTCACAGAGGTAGTGAACTACGTCTCTGAGCTTGTCCATCAGACCGCGGCCACGAATGACGTTGCACGGGTCCTGAATGGTGACAGGCTTTTCGTATTTATGGGTGATCTTGAGTTTGCCTTCCTGAATCAAATCCCAGTAGAATTCGATGGCATGGATGACAGGAATGGGCATTTCCTTGTAGCCGAGCCAGCGGTTGCCCATGTCATAGATAGACCTGAAGGCGTGACCACATTCGCCCATGACGATGCGTTTAACACGCAACTTCTGAGCAGACTCGTAGTGGGCGCGTTTAATGCGACCCATGTTTTCCCAGTCTCCCACGTACATACACATGTCCGAGTTATCCCAACCGGGATGGGACGGCATTGTCCAGTCAATACCGGCTGCGTTCATGATGGCGGCAGCCTGATAGATGAGCTGGGTACGGAACTTCGGTTCGGGACCGATGACCGAGTAGTAGACGTCTGCTCCTTCCTTATCGAGAGGAATGCGCAGGTCCGGGAACTCATCACGGGCTTCGTCTTCCTGCCATTGCAGGGAGTCGATCCACTCATCATCCTTGACCCACATCTGGTTCATGGTGGAGGAGTGAGAGTGCGCTGTATCGCGGATGTACTGCGGGACAACGTCCAGCAGGTAGCAGATACGGCGGACTGTGATCATGACGTACGCAATATCAATGCCCACTGGGCAGTAATGCGCACACCGTTTGCACAGGTTGCATTCGGTGAAGGCGATCTGGGCCATCTCGTAGATGCGCTCAGGGGTAACCTTTCCCTTGGTGTCCATCAATTCGTACATTGTCTCCGTAGCTTTACTCACTGGGGAGTAGCTCGGATCCTCATCGTGGGACATGTAGAAGTGACAGCCTTGCGAACAAAGACCGCAACGCATGCACGTCTCTTTGTACGCTTTCAGCTTTGCTCCGGTTTCGCCGGCAAGCGTTTTGGTGACCACTTCCTGAATTCTTTCGGTGGTCAGACCGGCGATACCGGCTTCAAGGCCGACATCGGATATTATTCTGTCAGTTATACTCATTATTCATAACCTCGCGTTACTTTGATTAGTTGTGGCCTACCAGTCGTTGGCGTGGCGAACGCCACCGAACTCGGAACCCATGTACGCCCTGGTGAACAGGATGAACAATGCATGGCTCAGGCGGGTGAACGGAATCAGCGCAATAAGAAGTTCTGCGAAGATTACGTGCAAGGTAGTCATCAGGAGAACCGGACCCACCTGATGGTAGGCCAGAACGCCAGTGATGAATGGCATCACAACAAGAATCAGGGCAAACCAATCCTGACAGCGGGTCACGCCCTTGACGTGAGGCAGTGTCAATCGGCGGTATGCGAAAACCGCACAGCCAGCGATGGCCACGAAGCTGATGACATCTCCCATGTAGGAGGGCAGGCTCGGAATACTGATACCAAATGCGGTGTCCCAAAGAACCACGTGGGCGTTCAGAAACACGGCCACCAAAAGGAACGCGATGTGAAACACGAAAGTGGTCACGGTCGCGAGGGGGTCGGATTGCCAGCCCTGGGATTTGAAAGGCACCATCCATGCGAGGATGGAGCGCAGTCCGTAGTACCAGCTCATGTAAGCCAGAGAGGAGCCGTCTTTGGCCTTGGCCAAAGCATACATGCTCACCAGACGGTAAATGGAACCGATGATGAAGATGCCGAAAGCAACCCAGGCGAGGGGGCCGGTGACGAAAGTATACAAATCAGTCATTGCGTCTCCCTTCGCTTAGAATTTATCCACTTCCGCAACAATGCGGATGTAGCTGTTGTTTTCGATGGCGCGGATGAGCACTTTGGTTCCGTCTTCGTTGAAGACCGGAGGCCATGCATGATCAAAGTCTCGTTCGAACGGCTTGCCATTGACCAGAATGCGGCGTTTGCCGTCTTTCTCGACCATGGTGGCAGCGTTTTTGGAATCGGCGGAGAAAGTGACAGGCCAAGCCATTTCGTACGAGCCGGCCCAGGCTTTACCATCCACCACAACTTCGAAGTTTGCGCTGTATTCGCTTCCCAGTACGCCTGCCCGTTTGCCGTCAGGGCTGATTACCAGATCGGTAACGGTGGAGTACGTGGTGTCCCAAGGGGCGTTATCGCAGGCAGCGGTGAATTGACCATAGCCAGTGGCAACGATAGCCCACAGCTTGCTGCCGTCTTCCGAGTGCTGGAGTTCCAGACACTGGGCGTAACGGGGTTCCCAGATAACAACGCCATCACGAGCGACGCCCCATTTGCCCTCAATACGGACAGGAGCGACGATGGTGCCGTCTTTAGGGTTAAAGTTGGGTTCCCATACCTGATTAAAGGTTTGGGCCCACGGCTTGTCGTTTACGACGATGGTGTTTTCGTAAACAGTGACGCGTGCCTGTGCGGCAACAGTGTCACCCTTTGCATTGAAAGTCGGAGTCCAGACGTTCAAATAGCGTCCGGCCCAAGGCTTTCCATCAACGACGACAGAATATGCGCCGCGCTTGAAAGCTTCAATGTCAGCTGCAGGCATTTTTTCTACCTGCGCAACGCCAGCTGTGTGCAATCCGTCTGGAGACAGTGCAGGCTGGTTGACGTTGTCATAGGTTTCTTCCCACGGCTCACCGTTCAAGGCCATGGAGTACCGTTCCATGCCCTTGTGCATGGTAGCAATACCGGAGCCGTCTTCGCTGATGAGTGTGTCCCAGATGTAATCGGTTGCTTCGCCGACCATTGTGTCGTCCACGGTCAGAGCCCACTCCATGTCTTGTTGACAGATAGTGGCCAGTCTTCCATCCGGTGTAAATTTCGGATACCAGATCTTTTCGTAAACGTTTTCCCATACCGAGTCGTTGGTTCGAACGGAGAATTCGCCGTCGCCTACTTTGACGATTGCGGCCAGTGTTTCGCCATCAGGTGAAACATAAGGCTCTTCCTGCCATCCGTGCCCTTCGAGCGGGGAAAGGGATTTAACGACCGTTTTCTGGCCGGTTTCCCAATCCCATGAGGAGATTTTTCCCATAGCACCCCCTTGTGTGTGACGCCGTGTTTATTACGGCAAATGCGCCTCGCTCATGCAAGGCAGACCAATAAAGCAGTGTGGTAGAAATCGTCATAATTGGACCTTTCCGGGCCACATCCATGACGAGTTCAACATCAGAGGATTTAATACGATCGGAACAGTGTTTTCACTATTTCGGATCGATGGCGTGCATCCCTTCCCAAAAACGCACCCCAATCCATGGCTGTTTCCAGCTGAAGCCGTGATCCTTGCATGACTGAACAGCCATTCAATCGTCTGATATATCTGACGATTCAAGGCTCTTGTCATCCCGCGGACCAGCGACATGGTTCTCTATAACCATAGCCAGTGTAAATAGTCCATTCTTTTCAGAGTAAAAGCACTGTTTTGCGTGAGATAAAAACCCACCAAATCGGTGCCAAATTGCCGATGAAAAAGGGCGATTTTGCTTTATGCAAAATCGCCCTTCGAGTTATAAAGTACTGTCCCTATTGTCGACTGGAGTCGAGCATGAGTCGGCTTATGCGTAGAAGACAGTCCGAAGAACCACCTGGTTCTGGATCAACCGCTACAGTATTCATGAATCGGGCTGTCACATTACCATTGCTGTCGACATTTTCGATGAAAAAGGCACCAAGCTCATAGACTGTAATGACATTTCTACCGCCTGTTGGCGGGTAGCGAGGGTCATAGAAGGAGATGATGGCGACGCGAGGACTGTCGAGAGGATCACTAAAGGAGCTGCCTTCAATGGAGTTAGTTGATGTGTCCCATGCCGCGTAGGGATCAAGTCCAATGAGGTTGTTGGTTCCGGCTTTGACCGGGCCAGCCGAGTTGCCGGGTTCGATCAACAATTCGTCGCCTGGTTCAACAGGATATTCACTGTTGGAGCCGGTACACCCTTCAATATTTTCTTTGACCATAGCCGCACCCGTTGTCGGATTGCCTTTGTTGATGGGTGGCAAATCTATAAGATTGTACTGCCCGGGAGCGATGGCCAAGCTTGGGTCGCCCGGTTTGATAATGATCTGGGTGCCGACGTCGTCCTGAGTGTATCCGAGGACTTCTACCGAGTCGAGTTCCTGAACGCTTTCCACGTCCATCCTGTCGTTTTCGTAGTACTTGGTGGCAGGGGCAGCCGAATCGTTCCATGTGAATTTGGTGGGAACAACAAAAGGTTTGATGCATTTGCTGGAGCAGATGCCGACGATACCTGCACGGGCTACGACTTGAATGTTTGCGAAGGGAATACCTATAGCCTTACCAAAATACAGTGGGAATGGATTGCCTTGGGCTTCATTGAGAGTGACGGTGACTTCGACTTGATTAGGCTGGTCCTCATCAGGCACGCCATCTCTCAGGAAAACGATGTCTGTCGGCGTCACTGATTCGTTCGGAATATCCGTCGCTGTCAGGTTTCGTTCCGCGTATTTTGTGACAATGGCCCTGAGTTTTTCTATGTCGCTTCCTTCGGCCATAAGAGAATTGGCTCCGGCCAGTGCTCCGGCATCGGCAGCTGTCTGAATTGCGCCACGTTTGATATAGATTCGACCTATATCTACAGCCAAGGCACACATCCCCATCAAGGCGGCCATGCACATACCGACGAGAATGCTGGCCACGCCGTGTTGTTGGGAAAAAAGATTACGTAAAATGGTCATAATGGCATCACTCCACTTTGGCGTAGGCAACTATGGAGATGCCGTCCGGCATGAGTTCTTCCCATGGAAGTACGGTGCTTCCAGAGAGGTTGTAATTTAGCCTTACGGCAATTTCCTGACCGAGTTCAGGGTCATCCTGTCCGAGCTCTATTTCCACGACAAGGTTGTTTGATTCAAGCCCTGCAGATTCGACAAAGGCCTGCACTTGGGCAACAGGGTCATTCCCACGTGAGGCCATGACTACGCCTTCTCTTGCTGCGCGGGTTAAAATTTGATTCATGTCTATTAATTGAGACGCATCCCACATGCCTGTAATTAGCGGGATGAGTAAGAGTGACATAAGAAGGGCGAATTCAAGGGCCATGGCGCCTTGTTTCTTTGTATTATTTTTGCGCATGGTTACCTCTCATGAATCATGACAGCCGCAGCCGAAATGTTGGTCGGCCCTTCCAGAGATGGAAGCAGGTTATCGATGACATAAAACTCGAAGGGGACAGAAACTTTGACTTCAACGGGTTGTGACGCCTGGCGGTCGCTGATCACGACAGATGAAGACTGGTTAATTCCGCCTGACACCAGTTCTTCGGTAACAACCGATTCAATTTGGCTGGTGGTGCTTTCGTGAAGAATGGCTGTACGAGCTCCTTCGAAGGCTGCGTCACGGACAACACTTTGTGTCCAGTATAATCGGCCAGTATCCATGACGCCGACCAGTAACATCATGAAGATCGGGAACAACATGGCCATTTCTATGGCTGCTAATCCTTGTTTGGACTGAGTTTGTCTGTTCTTTTTCATTGTTGCTCCTGGTTACGACGCTTGTCGTAATGCGACTTTATTTAATGTAAAATAAGCAAGAGACATGCCATTGTTTTGTTGGGGTTTTGGAAATTTTAATTGCTTGAAATGAAAGATGTTTTAAGAATATATGAGGAGCTCCTCATGTGAATGCTTTATAAAATCCAGCATTTATAGAGTCGCCTTGATGAGAGCTCTATTTTGGATGGAGTGTGTTTTAGACAACCAATGGTGTTTTGGGAGTTGTAGATCGGATGAATTGTGGGTATATAGGAAATAATCCTGTTTACAGTAAAAGTGGTTTTGATTTACTTTTTATAGTGAAATGTCGTTAACATATTATATATTGAGGGCCACCATGAAGAAGATTCTTGCAATACTGACCGTGATTTTCTGTTTCGGCGTGACCGCAGCTTTTGCCGTTGACGGTGGAGCTTTGTACAAAAAACGGTGTGCCAAGTGTCATCGTGACGGATCCGAATCGTCTAAATCCGGCGGCGGTGTCGTTCTTAAAGGGCAGAGTAGTGGGGAGATCGAGATGAAAATGAATGGGTACGCCGATGGTTCGTATGGCGGAAAGAAAAAGAAGACCATGATACGTATTGCCAGCAAGCTCAAAGGGCAGGAAATCAATGCCATCGCGGAGTATATAGGCTCCATGTAACCCCTGAAATTATCTGATATACAGAAATATCGCCCGCGCCATGTTGAGGTGCGGGCGTTTGTGCTTTAAGTGAATAATATAATTGATAGGTTCAATGGTTATTTGCACCGTGCTTATGTGAGGAGCCCGATAATTTGGGTTTGAGGTTTTGTATCGCTGAGTGTCTTTTCGGCAACCTGATGTGCATGAGCATGCCGGGTGTTGGATTGTCGGCCCGGAAAATAGCACGGAGTTATGGAGTTGGTTAAATGGATTGTATATTTTCAATGAGAAAAAGCACGGCTTTGGGATTTTTCGTACTCCTTCTGTTCGTGTGGCAGGGCGGGACTGGGTGCAGCCGTCGTGCTGATGCGGATAAAGATCGGAAGACCTTGATAGTCTTTTGTGGGTCTACGATGATTTCTCCGATAATGGAACTTGCCAAGCGGTTTGAGGCAACACACGATGTTACAGTGAAGATGACCTCTGGTGGTTCTCAGGATTTAGCCAAATCCATTGAGGTAAACCATGTGGGTGACATTTTTTTTCCTGGCTTCAAGACATTTGTTGATACCATGGAAGCCGACGGGCAAGTGGTCGATAGCGGGATGGTCGGGCATAATGAACTGGTAATTTTTGTGGCCAAGGGTAATCCTAGGGAATTAACGGGTGACCTCGTTCAGTTTGTGGACCCATCTTTGGCAGTTGTCATCGGTCATGAGGATCTTGGTGCTGTCGGAAAAGAGTCCAAGAGGGCTTTGTCGGTCATGAATATTTATGAGCAGGTGGTACGAAATACGGTTTTCATGGTATCGGATTCGAAAGGGTTGAGTGCCGCAATTCGAGAAGGCAAAGCGGATATCGTGCTCAACTGGAAGGCTGTAGCCCAACTTAAGGACAATCTTGATTATATTGACGTGATCCCCGTTAAAGGTATCGCTCCAAAACCGTTGGTCATGGCAAGCCTTATCTATAGTGCCAATCCAGAACTGGCCAAATCCTTTTTGCAACTCTGTGTCTCTCCCGAAGGCCGTGCGGTCTTTGAAAGGTTCGGTTTTTAATAATGGCTTTCAGTTTTCGAGAACCGATTTTACGGAAGATGTATTCCTTTTTCCTTTTGACCGGTGCGTGCATCTTCCTGACTCTTGCTTCTCATTTCCTTTTGGAAAAAAGTCAGGAAAATGCTCTTGATTTTGAGCAGAATCTGCGTGTTAAAACGCATATCAGCCTTATTGTTCAGCAGGAAATCCGTTCATTACAAAATCAGTTTCAATATATGTTGCTGTCTGCATCCGTTATAGAGCTGGACAACGCAAACAGCGAAATCGGCAGACTCCTGGAATTGGTGCAATCTGCTGTTTCGGTCATTGAACATGGCGGTGAGTATATTACCAAGGTCTCGGTAAACTTTGGAAATAAGGATATTATTGCCTGGCCGATTCGGCATGTAGTTGAAAATGAGGGAGAGGTAAGTTTGTCTGCCATCGAAATGCGGACTAATCTTGCACGATTGGAAGAGATGCGGACAGAATATTATGCCGTGATGCAGCAAGCGGTGCTCAGTCCCAATGGAAGAGAAGAGGGTGACTTGGCCCTGTATCACAAAAAGATTGCCCCGTTTTTTACTCGGTTGGTGGAGAGTTCCAACCGTTTGTATATAGAAAGCCTTGAATCCGAAAAATTTGCTGAGAAAGAGCGCAAGGGACAGGTTCATTTTTATAATTGGGTCGCATCAATTGTGGTCCCTTTCTTTTTGGTTATGACGGGTTTGATTGCGTTGTGGATTATCCGTGACATTCGTCGGCTTATCCATGAACGAGCCGAAGCTTTGGCCTCCATGACCGAGACCAAAGAAAATCTTGAAGGAATGGTTTTCAAACGCACCAAGGCCTTACGGCAGGAAGTCTCGGAACGAAGATTGGCGGAAAAGCGATTTGCCCGTCAGGCAGATTTTTTGACAACAGTTATTGAATCTCTCGGGCACCCTTTTCATGTCATCAATGTCCATGATTATACGGTTTCCATGTCTAATCAAGCAGCTAGAGACAAAGCTCTTGGTGCGGGGGACCATTGTTATTCGATGAATTACGATCTGCATAAACCGTGTTCGGCTATCGAACGAGGCTGTCCGCTTAATGAGGTAAGAAAAACCAAGAAACCGGTTATTCTGGAGCATAAGATTTCAACGTCAGACAGAGGGATACAATACCTAGAGGTCCATGGGTATCCCATTTTTGATAGTCAGGACAACGTCGTTCAGATGATCGAATACAGTTTGGATATTACGGAGAAGCATTTAGCATTGCGTGCGCTGGAGCAATCTAGGGATGAACTCGAGCGCAAAGTTCGTGAACGGACGTTTCGCTTGGAAAAGGAAGTGATTCAGCGGGTTGAAATTCAGCAGGAACTTGAAGCCAGTGAACGTCATTTTCGTACACTTATTGAGTGTATTCGAGATGTTATCGTTATTTTGAACAATGACGGGATCATTACCTATGTATCTTCGTCAATTGAGACGAATTACGGATATTCTCCCGATTTGCTTTTAGGAAAATCTTTCAGGGAGTTCGTACGGGTGGGTGAAGATACTCATTTGGAAAAACCCTCGGATACGTTTTTTCTCGATGCCGTGAATCTCGATGAGCCTTTGGAGCATATGGCGGTGAGTTCGGACGGGATGAGTTTCTCTATGGAGTCCCGTGTGCAGGATATGTTTCAGGATCCTGCCATCGGGGGGCTTTTGGTTACCTGTCGAGATGTTACGGCCCGCAACAAGGCCGAGGAGATGCAGAAGCGGCTCAATATGGTTATTGAGCAGAATCCTTCTAGTATAGTTATCACCGATACATCTGGAAATATTGAATATGTCAATCCGCAGTTTGAACGACTGACCGGGTATAGCCGGGAAGAGATTGTCGGGAAGAATCCGAGCATTCTCAATTCGGGACTGACAGACCCCGCGCGTTTCGTGGCTATGTATGAAGCCATCGGCAGGGGAGAAGTTTGGCAGGGAGAATTTATCAATAAAAATCGAGCCGGTGAATTTTACACGGAAAACGTGATCGTGGCTCCGATCAAGAATAATCGGGGCGAGGTGACCAATTATGTGGCACTCAAAGAAAATATAACCGAACTCAAGAAGGCTCGTGAACAGGCGGAAAGTGCGGATAAGGCAAAAATGGAATTTTTGTCTCGCATGAGTCATGAACTTCGTACACCACTCAATGCCATCATTGGTTTTTCCAAGCTGCTTATGGAGGACAAGTTTGGTAATTTATTGCCTAAGCAGATTGAGCAGACCAATCGAATTCATGTGGCCGGTAACCACCTTATGCAGATGATTTCCGAAATACTCGATTTTTCTCGTATCGAGACAGGGAGTTTTTCCATCCGGCTGGAGCCAGTGTTTCCTTCGGAAATAGTCAATGAATGCCTCATGCTTACAGAAAATATGGCCCGAGAAAATGGGGTCGTTTTTTCGGTGGAAGATTCCGTTTATGCGATGCCGCGTCTTATTGTCGATCGGATTCGTTTCAAGCAGGTGTTGGTCAACTTGATGTCGAATGCGATCAAGTACAACATCAAAGATGGGGCAGTGAGGATTTCGGCTGAAGTGCATGGCGGTTCGGCTAAAATTCGTGTGGTTGATACGGGGATCGGTATCCCGGCAGACAAGCAGGGTGAGCTGTTTACTCCCTTTACCCGGATGGTGGCAGAGCACTCCGGCATCGAGGGGACGGGGATCGGTATGACGATCACCAAGCAGTTGTTGGAAGCTATGCATGGAACCATTGAATTTATCAGCACGGAGGGTGAGGGGTCTACTTTCACTGTCATTTTGCCATGTGAAGAAGAAATTATATCCGGGCCGGGGCCGGATATGGTGTTAAAAGATTCAGGAGCGGCTGATCTTTGTATTTTGTATGTGGATAATAATTCTGAACGCATCAGTTCCATGCGAGAACTTGTGGCAGCTTGGCCTGATGTAATCGTTGTCATTCGAAGGAGCTGGGAAAAAACTTTCACGGCTATCGATTTGCTCAAGCCGGAAATAGTTGTTGTCAACGTCGCTTTTGCCGGGCAGGACTACGCCGAGTACGTCCGGGAGTTGAAAAATCGGAGTGATATCTCGCCGACAGTGTTGACGCTGGGAGAAGATGAAGTCCCGGTACCGGCGGTCGGAGTAGATGGGAGTTTGTGTTCTCCTGTGTCTTTGCAGGACATCATTGATGTATATAATGCCAGTCAAGGAAAGGACGATGATTGATAAAACAACACTTTACTCGTCGAGTATCCTGATCGTTGACGATAATCCCACCAATATAGCCCTGCTCGAAGATATTCTCGAAGAAGAGGGGTATGATAATTATACCTCCACCACGGACCCGCGCATGGTGGTCGAATTGCATGCAAAGGAAAAATTTGACCTCCTGCTTCTTGATATACGTATGCCGTATATGAACGGGATCGAGGTCATGCTTGCGTTGCGCGATCAGAATCAGTCAGACTACTTGCCTATTTTGGTTCTGACGGCACAGACGGATCAACAGACTCGTCAGCGGGCGCTTGAAGCCGGAGCTAAGGACTTTTTGACCAAGCCGTTTGATCATTGGGAAGTCCTGCTTCGGATTCGCAATATGTTGGTCACAAGACATTATTATAAGCGGCAGGTAGTTCGTGGAGATCTCCTTGAAGAACAGGTGCGGGAACGGACGCGCGCCTTGAGCGAGGCACAGCTTGAGATTGTTCGTCGACTTGGTCGAGCCGGTGAATATCGTGATAATGAAACCGGGGCGCATGTTATACGCATGAGCAAGGTGGCTGAAATTCTGGCGCGGGGTTTGGGTTTGGAAAATGAAATGTGCGAGCGTATTCTTCACGCCAGTCCCATGCATGATGTGGGCAAGATAGCCATACCGGACGCCATCCTGCTCAAGCCGGGGCCACTCGACAAGGCTGAGTGGGAGATCATGAAAGGCCACACGACTTTTGGAAGTGACATCATGGGCGACCATCCGTCAGATGTTATCCTCATGGCGTCGGAGTTGGCCCTGTGTCACCATGAATGGTGGAATGGTAACGGCTACCCCAATGGTCTCAAAGGTGAAAATATCCCGTTGTGCGCCCGAATAGCCACGGTTAGTGACGTCTTTGATGCGTTGATGTCACATCGTCCTTACAAGGAACCGTGGCCTGTGGAGAAAGCAGTAGCCTACATCAAAGAGTCGTCCGGCACGCAGTTTGATCCTACGGTTGTCGAGGTGTTTTTGGACAGCCTTCCGGCAATCATGGCTGTTCGCAAAGAACATCCTGATCCAGAAAAGGGATAAATGTGTGACCGACCACCGTAATAATATGGCAGTCGGTCTCATTTGTAGAAAACTACGCGTATTTTTCGTATGCCCTGACTGCACTCAGAGCGGTCAGCAATGCCTGACGAACCATCGAGTCTGCCCGCATGCTTTCGTCCGGGGTGTGGAGCTTTTCGCCGGATGATCCGAGGCCGTCCAATACGGGGACACCCGCCTCGGAGACGATGTTGGCATCGGACCCGCCGCCCCGGAAGTTGGATTTGACAGACAATCCCAATTCTTTTGCAGCCTGTTCCACTGAATCAAACAGCGCAAGGTTTGCCTCGTTGGGAACCATGGGCGGACGTTCTATCTGAATTTTAAGGGTCGCTGATGTGCCGGAAAGAGTCGGCGAGGTGATGATTTTGTTGATGGCGGACCAGACTTTGTCTCGTCCTTCCATGGTTGTGAATCGTGTTTCAACTCGTGCTTTTGCTGTTGCGGCGACCGTGTTGGGGCCAACGCCACCTTCAATCTGCCCAACGTTCAGGGACGTGCCGGCTTCAGGATCGTTCAATGCTTCAAGCGCGGTGACCATCTGCGCCATTTCCGCAATGGCACTCGCTTTAGGAAAGGCTGCGTTGCCAGCGTGTCCGGCTTTACCGGTGACTTCAAAATCGAAGACGATGCGGCCCTTGCGACCTGTGACTATTTCACCGCCATTGGCACCAGAGCCTTCCATAACAAAACAGAAGTCGCTTCTTTTTGCTTCTTTTACAATAATGTCGCGGGAGTGGGGTGAGCCGATTTCCTCGTCAGAGTTGTAGGTGAATCCGACAGGGATTGTTTCTAGCAACCCGGCAGCCTGCATGGCCTTGGCTGCGAAAATACCGACGACCAGACCACCTTTCATGTCGTAGACGCCGGGACCGTATATGGTGTTCCCATCTTTTCTATAAGTATCGAACCCCATTTCTGGCGGAAAGACCGTGTCCATGTGACCGATCATGAGCAGACCGCCGCCGGAAATGCGAGCGGCGTTCTCGGCCACCAGATTATCGCCAGTGACATCACGCTGTTGACGGCGGATTGTCAGGCCCATGTCTTTAAAGGTGCCTTCAAGGACGTCCACGACCTTGTCCACTCCTTTCTTGTTTCCAGAGTAACTATTGATGTTCACGATCTGTTCAAGCAGGTCGAACATTTCGTTTTTGTTGTCTTCAAGGTACGTTTTGAGCGTTTGTATCATGTCCATGATGGTTTTTCCTGTACTTGGTTGGCGGTGTAAAACGGTGGACATGTTACAGGCAGCCAAATATTTGTTCAAGGAATTCAATGTATGGAGTTTTTTCGTCGAATATATTGATTTTTTGTAGAATTTATGACATTTTTGTGAGCCTTTTCTCGGTAAAAACCACAAGGAGATATTCATGAAAAAGAAACTGTTGATCAGCTTCGTCATCATGGCGAGCCTGATCCTCGGCGCATCCATTGCGATGGCCAAGGATCTGACCATCGGCCTCAAGGGCGAGCCTACCTCTCTCGACCCTCATTTCCACAATGTCACCCAGAACAACCAGATGGCCCTGTGGGTCTTTGACAAACTTATTCTTCAGGACTCCCGCCAGAAGTTGTATCCCGGTCTGGCCGAATCTTGGACACCTGTCAGCGACACCGTTTGGGAGTTCAAGCTCCGCCAAGGCGTCAAATTTCATGATGGTTCTCCGTTCACCGCAGAAGATATGAAATACACCATCGAGCGCATCCCCAATGTTCCTAACAGCCCCTCTTCCTTTACCGGTGCTGTGGGTGCGATCACCGAGGTCGAAGTTGTGGACCCGTACACCGTGCGTATTCACACTGAAAAACCGGCTCCTTTGATGCCGCGTAACTTTGCATCTTTCACCATTGTTTCCAAGAAAGCCTCTGAGGGCAAGGCCACCGAAGATTTCAACTCAGGTATAGCCTGTATCGGCACCGGTCCCTACAAGTTGGTCGAATGGGTTCGTGGTGACAAAATTGTCTACGAACGTAATGATGATTACTGGGGTGTGAAGCCCGCATGGGAAAAGATCATCGTTCGTCCCATTTCCAATGATGGAACACGCGTGGCTGCTCTTCAGTCTGGCGATGTTGACTTGATCAACTTTGTTCCCCCGGCAGACGTGAAGCATCTCAAGGCCGCCGAAGGTGTCGCTTTGTCGCAGTCTCCGTCCACCCGTCTGATCTACCTGCATCTTGATTCCGATCGTGACGATTCTCCCATGGTTACCGATAATGACGGTAACAAGATCAAGAATCCCATGAAGGACGTTTGCGTCCGCAAGGCCATTTCCAAGGCCATCAATCGCGAAGCCATTGCTGCTCGCATTATGGAAGGTCTGGCCATTCCCGCAGCACAGATGTTGCCCGAAGGCTATGAAGGGACTTCCAAGACTTTGCAGCCCGAAAAATATGATCCCAAGGGTGCCAAGGCTTTGCTGGCCGAAGCCGGTTACCCCGAAGGTTTCAAGCTGACTATTCATGGTCCCAATGACCGTTACGTCAACGATGGCGACATTGCTCAGGCTATCGCTCAGATGTTGACCAAGGTTGGCATCAAGACTGAAGTTAACACCATGCCCAAGGCCGTGTACTTTGGTAAGGCATCCGCGCTGGAATTTAGCCTCATGCTGCTTGGTTGGGCCACTGATACCGGTGAGCACACCAACTGCGTCGGTTCCCTGCTGCATACCTACGACAAGGAAAAGGGCTTCGGGTCTGCCAACCGTGGTCGTTATTCAAACCCCGTGGTTGACCAGAAGCTGGAAGAAGCTTTGGTGACTGTTGATCCTGCTGAGCACAACAAGATCGTCATCGAATGCGTTGAAGCCGGTATGAATGACGTTGGCATCGTGCCCATCCACTTCCAGGTCTCCGTTTGGGGTACCAAGAAGGGTCTGACTTACAATGGTCGTACCGACGGTTACACGCTGCCTTACGAAATCAAGGCTCAATAAAACCGTTTCAATTGTGTACAACGGGGGGACGCGTTATCGCGTTCCCTCGTTTTCCACGTAAATAAAGGACAGAAATGCTCGCGTTTCTTATTCGTCGCATCACTCAGAGCGCAGTCGTGCTTCTGGTTATGTCGGTTCTTGTGTTTGTCGGTGTGTACTACATCGGCAACCCGATCGACATTCTGATCGCACCCGACGCTTCTCCGGCCGAGTACGCTCGTGCCGTCAGCGAGTTTGGTTTGGACAAACCGCTGTGGGAACAATATTTCATTTTTCTCAAAGGCGCCCTGCATGGCAATTTCGGCAATTCGTTCGTATACAACGAACCCGCTCTCAAGATCATTTTTGATCGACTTCCGGCCACGTTGGAACTCGCCTTCACTGCCATGTTCATGGCGGTGTTCATGGGTATTCCGCTGGGCATGATCGCTGGTATCCAGCATGATAACTGGATCGGGCGTAACATCATGCGCTTCTCCATCCTCGGATTTTCCCTGCCTACATTCTGGGTCGGGCTCATGCTCATCATCATTTTTTCCGTGCAGCTCGGCTGGCTCCCTTCAGGTGGCCGTGGCGAGCCTGTCGAATTTCTTGGTATGCACTTCAGCTTTCTGTCGTGGAAAGGGTTGTCGTATCTCATTTTGCCAGCGTCCAATTTGGCCTTGTTCAAGACGTCCCTGGCCATCCGGCTCAGTCGCGCCGGAGTTCAGGAAAATTTGCAGATGGATTACGTGAAGTTTGCACGGGCCAAGGGCTTATCAAACACTCGTATTATCGGGCTGCATGTCATGAAGAATATCATGATCCCAGTGATTACCGTTCTCGGCATGGAGTTTGGTAACCTGATCGCATTCGCGGTTGTTACGGAAACAATTTTTGCATGGCCCGGTATGGGCAAGTTGGTGATTGACTCCATCGGAGTTTTGGACCGGCCTATCATTGTGGCATATCTGCTCATTACGGTGACCATGTTCATTCTCATCAATTTGATCGTGGACATCTTGTACTCGGTCCTTGACCCCAGGGTTCGCCTGGGCGACGAGCGATAGGGGGAGAACATGGCACAACAAAGTGAATCCTTGTTCTGGCAGACTGTTCAGGAATATTTCGAGAGCCGGGTGGCGACCATCGGGCTTATCCTTTTGACAATCATTGTTGCGGTGGCCTTGTTGGCACCGTTTATTTCGCCGCAAAATCCGTATGATCTCATGTCTATTGATATCATGGATTCCAAGCTTGCTCCGGGCGAAACGACTTTTGACGGAGCTACCACCTTCTATCTTGGTACGGACAGTCAGGGGCGCGATATGCTCAGCTCCATTCTGTACGGACTGCGCATTAGTCTCGGCGTGGGAGTACTTTCCACGGTTATCGCGCTCATTATAGGTGCGATTATCGGCCTTTGGGCTGCGTATCAAGGGGGGAAGACTGACGCTTTCATCATGCGAACGGTGGATTTGCAACTGAGTTTTCCCGCCATTTTGGTGGCGTTGATCCTACTCGCCATTCTCGGCAAGGGTATCGACAAGATCATTTTGGCGTTGGTCATGGTTCAGTGGGCGTATTACGCACGCGCCATCCGAAGCAACGTATTGGTGGAGCGCAACAAGGAATACGTGGAAGCGGCCAAATGTTTGGCGCTACCCAAGCGGCGAATCATGTTTGGTCACGTTTTGCCTAACTGTACGCCTGAGTTGATTGTTATTTCCACAGTCAAGGTGGCCGGGGCTATTGCTCTTGAAGCGACTTTGTCCTTTCTTGGTCTGGGAATGCCTATCACCAAGCCGTCGCTTGGTCTGCTTATCGCCAACGGATTCAAATTCCTGCAAAGCGGGTATTATTGGATCAGTGTGTATCCCGGCATAGCCCTGTTAATACTCATCGTCTGCATCAATCTGGTCGGCGACCGGTTACGCGACGTGTTGAATCCGAGGTTGAAGCGATGAGCGCACCACTTCTTGAAATGAAAGACCTCCAGACCTATTTTTATACCCGTGCGGGTGTGGTCAAGGCGGTCAACGGCATATCTCTCACCGTGAACAAGGGTGAGGTTATCGGCATTGTCGGCGAGTCCGGCTCTGGTAAATCCGTTATGGGCTTTTCCATCATGGGACTTGTTGATCCTCCAGGTCGTGTGGCTGGTGGGTCCATCAAGTTCAAGGGCAAGGAATTGGTCGATCAGACCGAGCCTGAATGGCGTTCCTTTCGTGGTAATAATGTGGCCATGATTTTTCAGGACCCCATGATGACCTTGAATCCTGTTTTGCGTATCGACACGCAGATGATCGAAGCTATTCGAGCTCATGAAAATGTCAGCAAGGCCGAGGCCCGTCGTCGTTCCGTCGAGGCTTTGGGTATGGTCGGAATTCCATCGCCCGAGGAGCGCATCAAGGCGTATCCGCACCAGTTCTCTGGTGGTATGCGTCAGCGTGTTGCCATTGCGACCGGGCTGTTGAATAATCCCGACCTCATTATTGCGGACGAGCCGACCACTGCGCTCGACGTGACTATTCAGAGTCAGATTCTCGCAGAGATGCAGAAGCTCTGTCGTAAAACGGATATGGCTCTTATGTGGATTACTCATGACCTGACTGTCATCGCTGGGTTGGCTCATCGGGTCGCTGTTATGTACGCAGGGACAATTATTGAGGAAGGCCCTGTGCAGGATGTGCTTGATAAACCACTGCATCCTTATACCGAAGGGTTGATTGGCTCGGTACCGAGTCGCAACCGGCGGGGCGAAAGACTTTATCAGATTCCAGGGACAACTCCGTCCCTGATTAATCTGCCGGAAGGGTGTCCTTTCAGGATGCGTTGTTCCCGGAGTTCAGAGAAGTGTTTTCAGGAGCCGCCCGTGACCATTATGGACGATGGCCGCAAGGTTTGTTGTTTTCATCCGGGCAAATATAACAGGAGCAACGGATAGTATTATGAGTGACGTAAAGACACCGTTCATCCGCTGTGAACATATCAGTAAGGTTTTTGAGAAAAAACTGGACTTTGCCAGTAAAGCGGCCCGCAGGCTTGGTGCGAAGATTCTCGAAGAGCGTGTACAGGCTGTGGACGACGTGAATCTGTACGTCATGCCCGGCGAAGTAGTCGGGTTGGTGGGTGAGTCCGGTTGCGGAAAGTCTACCCTTGGCCGCATGATCTGCGACATTATGCAGCAGACATCCGGCAATATTTATTACAAGGGTAAGAATGTTGTCGAGATGACCGCCAAGGAAAAGCTCGACTATGCCATCAATGTTCAGATGATTTTTCAGGATCCGTTTGCCTCGCTCAATCCGCGTAAGCGCGTCAAGGCGATCATTGGCGAAGCCCCATTATATCACGGTATGACCACGGCTAAAGAATTGGATAATTATCTTGATGGAGTCATGGAACAATGCGGTCTGGATACCTCCTTCAAGAATCGGTATCCACATCAGTTTTCCGGTGGACAGCGGCAGCGTGTCGGCATTGCTCGTGCTATGGCCGTGAAACCGGAATGTCTGGTCTGCGATGAATCCGTGGCTGCTTTGGATGTATCTATTCAGGCCCAGATTCTGAATCTGTTTATGGACTTGAGGGAACAGCACAATCTGACTTGTTTGTTCATCTCTCATGATCTTGGTGTGGTTGAGCACATTTCCGACCGTATCGCCGTTATGTATCTTGGACGTATCGTGGAAACCGCGCCCGTGGACGAGTTGTTCAAATCCCCATTTCATCCTTATACTCAGGCATTGTTGAACGAAGTGCCAAGGCTGGATAAACGCGGTGTGGATTTTTCTCCGCTTATCGGTGAGATTCCATCTCCTTTGGACCCGCCAACTGGCTGCCATTTCCATCCGCGCTGTGCGCATGCCATGGATATTTGCAAGCGAGAGGCCCCGACTCGGCGTGAAATCGCACCCGGCCGGTATGCTCGATGCCATCTGGATTCCTAGAAAGTGCGATTTTGTGAAGAATAAGGCCCCATGATATTTATCGTGGGGCCTTTTTTTTGTTTGACTAAGTAGCCTTCGGCGGTGCTTTTAGCGGGACCAGAGAATCTTTTGGAAAAGGTTCTTTGGACTTTTCCAAAATCTTTTGTCGCTCGCAACGCTCGGGGGCATACGTTTACAACGATGTCTATCCCCCTCGCCGAAGGCGCGACAAAAAGTTCTGGAAGGGGAGTCCAGAGGGGGAACCTCTTGAAAGAGGTTTCCCTTCTGGCCGCCGGAGGCATCTTTTTATTTTTGAGCGTCCATTCGTTTGAGCTTCTCGCGCAGGGTCTTTCGGTTGATTCCGAGGATTTCTGCGGCTCGGGTCTTGTTGTCGCCGGTCATGGCAAGCACGTTGAGGATGTGTTCGGCTTCGACTTCATCGAGGGAACGGTCAACGCGTCCGCCTGCTGGCAGACTGAACCGCATGTCTTCCGGGAGATCTGCGACTTCGATCACGTCTCGGTCTACAATGACGACCAGACGGTGGATGAGATTTTCCATTTCGCGGACATTGCCGGGCCACGGATGATTGCGGAGGGCATTGAGGGCTTCGTCGCTCAGGACAGGTGCAGTGCGCCGCATGGTTTTTGAAAATTTGTTCAGGAAATGGTTGATGAGCGCTAGCATGTCGTCACCACGTTCTCGCAAAGTGGGAACCGGGATGTCTACGATGTTTATGCGGTAATAGAGGTCTTCGCGGAAGCTGCCTTCCTCTACCAGTTGTTTAAGGTTTTCGTGGGTGGCGGCCAGAATACGAGTGTCAGCAGTGAGCACCTTGCTGGAGCCTACCTTGCAGAATTCTTTTGATTGGATGACCCGAAGGATTTTGGCCTGCATGTTGGGGCTGGCGTCACCAATTTCGTCCAGAAAAATTGAGCCGCTGTGTGCTATTTCGAAAAAACCAGCCCGACCGTTTTTGGCGCCGGTAAAGGCTCCTTTGACATGGCCGAAAAGTTCGGATTCTACGAGTCCTTCCGGGATGGCGGTACAGTTGACCGGGACGAACGGGGCGGAACGGCGGTCGCTGTTGTAGTGGACTGCACGGGCCACAAGCTCTTTACCTGTGCCTGAATTGCCAGAAATAAGGACGTTGGCATCGCTTTTGGCGGCCTGCTCTATACGACGGAAGACCCTTTTCATTTCCGGGGAATCGCCGATGATACCAAAGTTGTCGGGTGGCGTGTCGCCGGTACTTAGGATGCGGCGCCGGAGCAGTCGATCCACAATGCGCTGTACAGCCGTAAGCAGTTCATCTGTTGTGAAAGGTTTGGCGAGGTATTCTCCGGCGCCGTCCTTGATGGCTTTGACCGCTCCGGGAATGGAGGGGTAGCCGGTGATCATCATGATTTCCGTGTGCTGGTGATTGTCACGGACGTGTTTGATGAGGTCCAGACCGGTCGCTTGTGGCATGCGAAAATCCGTGATGACAAGGTCTATGTCCAGTTCCTCAAGTAAGGGCAGGGCTTCGGCCACGGCCTGGCATGTATAGACTTCGTATCCGCCGGACTGAAGGTTGCGCTTGAGAACTTCAAGGGTGTTGGCGCTGTCGTCCACGGCCAGAATCCTAATATGATCACTCATGGGTATACCGTTGTGTTGCGTTGACTGGGGAAGGCGATTTCTACCTGCGTACCATTGTTTTGGGTGGAGTTTACCTGAATGAATCCGTTGTGTGCCTTGACGATTCCGTGAACTACGGACAGGCCTAATCCGGTTCCTTTGTCCACATCTTTGGTGGTGTAAAACGGGCTGAATATCTGTTTGAGTGTGTCCTGCTTCATCCCTGAGCCAGTGTCTTCTACTATGAGATAGACATCGCCCTTATCCACCGTGCGTGCCGTCAAAGTGCCGCCATCGGGCATGGCCTGAATGGCGTTGGCTGCCAGGTTGACTACGACCTGTTTGATGTGTTGAGGGTCAGCCATTATGTGGGGGAGGGCTTCGTCAAATTCACACCGGACTTCGACATGGGAACGTTTGGCATTGGCCGAGGTGATATGCAAGGCCTGATCCACCAATTCGTTGAGATTTACAGCGATTTTTTGGGGTGGGAACTGGCGGCTGAAGAACATGAGTTTGCGGATGATCTCGCGTGCGTGCAGGGATGAGTCCACGATATTTCCAAGATCATTGGTCGCTTGTTCCGGCAGTTTTGGTGTCTGGAGGGCCAGTTGAGCAAATCCGAGAATGTTCGCCAGTGGTTCGTTGATTTCATGGGCTACGCCAGCAGAAAATTGGCCGATTTTTGCCAATCGGTCTGCTTGTCGGAGTTGGCTCTCGAGAGCCTGTTTTGCTCGACGGGTTTCCTTTTTTCCGATGAGGATTGAGACTTGTTTTGCCACCATGACCAGAAAGCCTTTTTTGTGTCTGAGTATGGCAGGGGAAGGGTGCTCTTCGCTGTTATCCACGGATACAGTCAGCATACCCCGATGTTCCTCATTGACAAGTAGTGGTTCTGCAAAGGAATGGATATCTTCTGAAATTCCTACGGTTTTCCAGGTTTCGCCATCCAGACTGATTCGGACATGCGTCCGAGCCGGGTCCTTGAAAGCGTGTGGCAGAAGGTGGACTACCTGATCCAACATAGAGGCGAGCTTCGGCTGCATACTCGTCATGATCTGGCTGATTTTATAGAGACAGTCGAGTTCCCGGTTGCGTTCGATCAGGGAATACCTTTCACGAAGCAGTCCTTTTTCGCGCAGGATGAGGTTAGTCACGTCCTGTCCAACGCATAACAGGCTGATAATTTCGCCGTTGGAGTCGGTCAGGGGTTTGAGGTTCCAGTTGACGTAAACTGTATCACCGTCTCTGGCTGAAATGACTCCGGCAAAGGCGGATATGTCGAGTTCTTGAAAACTGTCAGTGATGGCGTGTCGAGCGGCCTCTCGATCTTCTTCTGGGATGAAGGTTTCAAACCAGTCCCGCCCAGCCAGTTCCTGCATGGTGTAGCCGGAAAGGAATTCAAGTTCCGAGTTACCGTGAATGATCCTCCCCTTAATATCCAGCGTGACCACGATGCCGTGGGTGAGCTGCATGACCGTTTCGTAATAATTGTGGAGGTTCATCATATTTCCTTTATGGATATAAAATATATGGAAATCGGTGATGAGTAAACACCCGTGACCAGAAAGGGCGTAAAGGGTGCACGGCCCGACCTCTCGGGGACGGTCGGGCCGTGCGGCATAGGGTATGTACTTACAATGAATTAATGGCTGAGTCTCAGTCCCCATCCTTCAAAGACGAAGAGAATGGCAAAGCCGTACCACAGGGTATAGAAGACATAGAAGACCAGTGAGAATATAACCAGACCAAGATTATCCATGATGTGCATGGGCTCAATCTTGAAGTAGTTGTATGCGGCTTCCACTCCCTTCTTTTCTATAGTGTTGATAACCTTGGCAGCTTCAAACTGACCTTGGTCCGTGAGTTCCTTGTCCATGAGCTTCAGGCTGGTCCACCAGTTGAACATGATTCGCCGGGGTTCCAGGTTGTATTTTGTTTGCAGTACGTCACCCTTGTTGTGATACATGGTGTCGCAGTCCGTGAGGGTTGCATCCAGAATGCTGCCCAAAGAACCGTTGACGTGTAACGCCTTTCCCTGCAGAGCGGTTTTGACACCGGCTGTCAGGAACAGGGCCGTGGCCTGACTGGCTTCGATCTCGCTGTCGTAGTTCAGCGTTAAATCAATGTCCGTGGATGCATACTTGCTGAATTCTTTCTTGAGAGCCGGGGCATATTCCACGGATCCCTTTGAGATTGAGTTGTAAAGGTTATCTAGATATTCCATTGCATTGTGACCATTAAATAATGGCTGGAACATGAAGAACAGGACAACGAAGAAGGCTACCAGGAGACCTGCGCCTCCATAGAATTCCTTTTTGTTATGAATCATTTTACGCCTCCTTTCGCTTGAGCGACGAGATGTTCTTGAGGAACGTTCCGATGACCCAGACGGAGAATCCTCCGATCACAATGAAAAACGCCCATATACCGATATCGTTAAGTATCGATCCGAATCCGGGCGAAATGGGAATGAGACCCATCTCACCAAGTTTGCCCGGCAGGGCGAAAATACGGTTCATGAAGCCGGCCAGGACAGCCATTGCGTAGAAGCCGCGAATGGTGATGCCAGGAACAACTTTGGTGACCAAAGCACCGATCTGGATACCAAGGAGGGAGCCGATGAGCATACCCATAGCCAAGGTATAAAAGATGAATCCGTAGATAGCGTACTGGGTGACTGATGCAAAACCTGCAGTGAATACAATCTGGAAGATGTCAGTACCGACTGTTGTCATGGATGACACACCCAGAACGTAGACGAAGATCGGGAAGGTCAGGAACCCACCACCAACACCCATGATGCCTGCAGCCAGACCGACGAGGAGACCAGACAGAACCAGGAATATCCAGGAGATTTTGCGTCCGCCGGGAATGAGGTCTTGGTCGAACTTGATCATGGGCGGGAACTTGACGTCCTGAAGGGACTTGGACATGGCGCCAATTTCTACACCCTCTTCGCCACCGTGCGCTCCGCCGCCTTTATCAGCCTTGCGAGAACGAAGGAAGTCGGTCAGGGCATAGATGCCGAGGAATCCAAGCATGACGGAATAAATAGTGGTGATGAACGCGTCGCTCAAGACCGGATTTATTTCATACAATACACGGTTGATGATACCGCCAGCCGTGGCTCCAAGGACGGCTCCAATAAGGAACACTGCGGCCAGAGGGACGGAGACATTACCGAGTTTGCGGTGAATGACACTGCCCATGATCGCCTTGGCGAAAATATGGAAAAGGTCTGTACCAACTGCCAGAATGCCTTTGATGCCTGCGGACATGAGGGCCGGGGCGATAATGAATCCGCCACCCGCGCCGATACATCCGGTAATCAGGCCTGCCCCCACGCCGATGGCGATGGACACAAGGAAAATGCCCAGACTGTAAAACGCCGGACTGTATGCTTTCTTTCCACCGAGCAGATCGGGCAACAACGGTCCGATGTCATCGGCAAAGGCAATGCCGCCAAGAATGATGGGAATGACCATCAAGCCAATAATCATAAGCTTCTTTCGGCTGCTCACGATGGACTTGGCATTGGCGATTTCCCACTCTGCCATGGCGCCAGCCCCGGCGAGCATGAACTTCCCCCACTGACTGAAAAATCTCATGTGTATCCTCACTTCCTTTAGGTGTTGTATCGTCTGGATTCCGTCTAATTAAAGTATGGAAATCCTGATTCACGTATCATTTCTGCTTGCTTCACGCACTTTGTCAACCAATTCGTCAATATTTACCGGCTTCATCAGGTATCCGCAGGCTCCAAGTCCCATGCTTGCAAGGACCATGTCCGTGTCTGCGTGGGCAGTGAGCATTATGACAGCTATCTGTGGATGAGTCCGTTTGATTTCGCTCAGGGTTCTGAGTCCGTCCATGCCTGCCATTTTAATATCAAGCAGGATGACATCCACTGGACGGTTGTCGAGTTCGGTCAACGCATTTTGGCCGCTGGAGGCGGTGTGGACGTCCATGCCACGCCGCGCTAGTCGTTTGCCAAGAGGTGCGCTGAAATCGATTTCGTCATCGACCAGCAGAATCCTGATTTGTTTCATGACGCTCTCTCCAGGCTGACTTGCTGGGAAATCATGTCCAGCAGTGCGCTGAAATCGAATGGTTTCGACAGATATCCGGCGGCACCGTTTTTTATACAGGCCGCTCTTGCCACTTCACATCCATGGCCAGTCAGCATGATGACCGGCATTTGCGGTATCAGCAGCTTGAAGACTTTCAGGATTTCGATTCCATCCATGCCTTCGAGCTTAAGGTCCACGATGGCGACATCGAAATCACGGTTTCGGAGAATTTGGATAGCCTCCTCGCCGCTGGAAGCAGTGCAGGCGTTGACGCCTCGCCGCTCCATGCGCTTGCAGAGTACGTCTGCAAAGCCGGTTTCATCGTCTACGATGAGCAATCTGATTTCTTTGATGTCTGTCATGTTTTGTTCCGCCTTCGAACTGTTACGCCATGCGTTGGGCGATGTCCGAGACCCGGGCGTCCACTGCCTCGGCCTCGTGGTCTTGCTTCAACGCCACTGCTTCAAGGATCTTGGCATTCAATTCTTCAAAGTCGCAGGGCTTCATGAGATAGTCGTATGCCCCGTGCTGGATTCCCTCGATGGCTGTGGGGACCGTTGCATGGCCAGTCAACATGATGACTTCGACCAGAGAGTACGCTTCCTTGATTTCCTGCAAGACTGTCAGGCCGTCCTTGATGGGCATCTTCATGTCCAGAATGACGACTTGAATACCTGGATTTTCTGCAAGCCGAGTCATGGCTTCGTCGCCGTTGAACGCCTTGAAGACAGACATGTTTCGCTTACCGAGTCGCTTGGCAACCGCTTCCACGAAGCCCACTTCATCGTCCACTATCAATACGGTGGCATCAGTCATGGAGCATCTCCTTTGGTGTTTCCTGATTGGTGTGGTGAGGAGGAATGGGGAGCCGGATATTGAATCTGGTTCCTTTCCCCACGGTACTTTCAACATCTATTTCTCCACCCATTTGGTGGATGATTCCGAAACATATGGACAGTCCAAGTCCGCTGCCCTTGCCCACGGGCTTGGTGGTGAAAAATGGATCAAATATCCTATTCAGATTGGCAGCCGCGATACCGGGACCAGTGTCGGCCACCGAGATGAGGATCTGACTATCCTCGGTTCCGCACGAGACGGACAGAACGCCCCCGACAGGTTCCATGGCTTGGATGGAATTGTTCACGAGATTGAGGAGCACCTGCTGCAATTCCGTGGTTGAAGCATTGATACTCGGTAGATCCGTGTCGAGATCCAGCGAAAAGTCCACCTTGGCGTATTTGGCTTGTTGCATGGATATGTCCACCACTTCTTCAACAAGCTCCGGCAGAGATATTTCAGTAGCGCGAGAATCAGACTGTCGGGCAAAGCTGAGGAGCTTATGGGTGATGTCTTTGCACCGTTGTCCCTGAGTACGGACTTGATGCAGAGCACGGTCGATTTCGGTCGAAGCCTTTATTTGGGCCTTTTCATCTTCCAAGAGGTCGCTGACCCATCCCGCTTCCTCGATCATGATGGCAACGGGGTTATTTATTTCGTGAGCAATTCCCGCCGCAAGTTCGCCGATAGCTGCCAGCTTACCGGTTTCCACAATCTGCTTGCTCATCAACTCGGATTCCACATCCATGGACTTGAGTCTGACCACGAGCTTGCGGGAGATGACGATTGCTGTAGCAACGATGGCAACGCCGCCCAACAGGAAAATAATGAGTGTGACCATTTCACTGCGCGTCATGGCAGAAAAAGCGTCTGCGTAATTTTGTTGATATACGAGTGACCAGTCGCCGTTCTTCATGGGCGAGGAAACTGTGATGTATGTGTCGTCATTCTCAGCAAGGGCTTCACGGATGGTGATACCCCGGACGCTTGCCGGGATGAGAGTGGACTTGATTGGGGTCAAGGCCATTTTCTGGTTGTTCAGGGGTGTTGTCTGAAACACGCCTTCTCGATTGAGAATATAAGCGCAGCCGGTTTCACCGATGCGGATGTTTTCAACGATGGAACTGAAGGCCAGGAAGTCAATGGATGCACGAAGTGTCCATTGTTGTTTATCCATGTTGTTTATGGTGATGATGAAATGAGGAGATTGGCGCAGTCCCATGAATACGTCACTGATGTACGTGGTCTTGTTTCGAGACTTTTTGTACCATTGAGCCTGTGAATAATCGGCACCGAGCAGCTCGAGTGGCCCGGCGTATGCCACCTGCTTGCCGTTTTCATCAATCACTCCGAGGTCCACGAAGATGCGACCATACTGCTGACGTAATCCCTTCAGAGTATTTTCGATGAATACGGGGTCAGAGAGTTGTTCGTAGGTAAAAACCTTGTTGAGGTATTGAATTTCCGAGAGTTTTTCCTTGAGGAAACTGTCGATCTCATGCTTGTGCTTGTCTACGAGCTCGGCAAGGTGTGCGTATACTTTTTCGTGATATATGGAACGGAATTGGTCGAAAATCAGGCCACCCACCAGAATCAACGGAGCCAGCGAAACCGCGATGATGGTCAGCGCGATGTTGCGGGACAGTTTGTCGTACGAGACGTTCTTTTCAGGGTGCATGGCTGGTTCCAATGTCTTTGTCGAGGTTCCACGTATTTTAATGAGATCAATGAGTCTCACCCTCTAAAAAGCAAATGGTGTGCCATTGGATGGATGGTCGACTATAAAGAGGGTAATAGGGGTTACCGTCTCTTACTCATTGAAATAAAAGAATTTATTTTAATAATTAAGAGAGCATCATTGAGCCTTCAGGATGAAGTGAGAGGGGGAATTAAAGAGAGTTAGTTCAAGCTTTTCTTTTGAATTGGTACATTTTGTCTCGGTGGTACAAAACGCCTCGCCGGGAGAAAATGGGGCGAAAAACCGTTGATTTCAAAGGTGAGAATGAAAGAAAAATGGAGGCGAGGCATTTTGTACCACCTCGAAGCGTCCATTTGAGAATGATTCAGTTTTTATATTTTCAAGAGGTATTTTTTTTAAAGGAAAAGATAGAAAATTGAATCAGGCTGAAATTGTCTGAGGTGGCATGAAGTGTAGATGTGGCTTGGCTATGCCGAGATGTACAGTCGTGTTTTTTGTCGAATGTTCCAGAGCCGTGAGTTGGTCGACGGTAGCAGTGACGGTCTGGTCGTCGCATCGGATTTGTGCGGTCCAATGGAATCCGATGCGGTCGATTCGGGTGACGTTACCCCGGAGCGTGCACCAGTCGTCTGGGAACCGATTTGTTTGTGAGACCAGAATGTCTTCTGGGCGGAAGGCGACGTATCCATCGTCCCAGTCCGGTTTTCTGTCCAGCGAGACTGTGTGTCCGGCAAATGAGCATTGTCCGTTGTGGAAGCATGCGGGCAGGACGTTGGCCATGCCCACGAATTCGGCCACAAATGGGGTGGCAGGTTGACGGAAAATATCGGTGACATCTCCAGCCTGTTCAAGTCGACCGTTGCGGATGACGGCGGCGCGGTCTGCCAGTGTCAGTGCGTCTACAAAATCGTGGGTGACCATGAGGATCGTTAGGCCAGTGTCCTGATGTAGTTCTTTGAGAGTCTGTCGCAATTCGGCTCTGAATTGGGGGTCCAACGATGACATAGGCTCGTCGAGCAAGAGTACGCGTGGGTGACAGGCAAGGGCGCGGGCAATGGAAACGCGTTGTTTTTCGCCACCGGACAGCTTGTCTGGTTTTCGGTTGACCACGCGGGACAGGCCGAGGCGTTCTAGTAGTTCAAGCGCTTCCCTTTTACCTGTCCGGGCATCGACGCCGTGATACCGTTGACCATAGGTGACATTATCCAAGACGGTCAGGTGCGGAAACAGGGAGTGGTCCTGATAGACAAGGCTGACTTTGCGGCGTTCCGGTGGGAGTTTGGCAACGTCTCGACCATGAACGAGTAAATTACCCGTGCCTTGGGGAGCCAGTCCGGCCAGACTTTCCAGCACAAGGGTTTTGCCAGATCCGGTGGGGCCTATCAATGTGAAAAATTCACCGCGTCGCACATGCAGGTTGATGTCGGTGACGGCAAATCCGGGCAATTGGATGGTCAAGTTACGAATATCAATCATATTCCGCTCCTTTTGGGCAGAGAAAAGGCCCGCAGGAGCAGGAAAAAGAGCATGCTTACCAGAATCAGGATAACGGCTACCGGTTGTGACCAGCCAAGTCCATATGCCGTGAAGCGTTCGTACATGAGTACAGGAGCGGTCATGGGGTGGTAGGCCACGATGATGATTGCGCCGAATTCACTGATGGCGCGGGCCATGCACATGATCATGCCCACGAGCATGTATCGCCATGACAGCGGGAGTGTGATGCGGAAAAATGTGTGTCCACGACCGGCACCCAGAGAGCGGGAAACATTTTCGAGCCGTGGCGGAATGGATTCAATGCCACCCTTAACGGTGTTGACGTAGAAGGGCAGTCCCACGAAAACCAATACCGAGACAATTCCTGTGGTCGTCCCCATGATTTCCACGCCGAGGTCCGAGATGAATGTACCGAACCACGTGTCGCGGCCTGTCAGGCTGAGCAAGGATATACCGACCACCGGATGGGGGATCATGATGGGCAGGTCGATGATACTTTCCACCACGTTTTTCCCCGGAAATTCGTGTCTGGCGAGAATGTAAGCCAGAGGGGTTCCGAAAATGAGAGCAATGAGTGCTGCCATGCCCGAAGTGGACATGGAAAGCCAGATCGACTGGATTACGGCAGGATCGACGAGTGTTTCGACAAGTCGTTCCCAAGTGGGAGCGGCAATAGTCGAGGCCAGCGGTGCCGCAATGAACAACAGGATCAGGACAGACGAGCCCAGAAACCAGAGCTGGAAGAGTGAGCCGGGGAGGCCCCGTAAAACGGAGCCTCCCTGGTATGCGGTGCTGGGTGAAGCCATGGTTATTAGTTGACTTCCACGAGAGTTTTGAGGTTGGCTGGCAGTTTTGCCATGCCGGCTTCGTCAGTGCGAACAGGCTCGAAAGGTGGTTGGCCCATATCCTTCAGGATTTTGAGGCCACCTTCAGGATCGAACATGTATGCCAGGAAAGCCTCGGCGGCTTCCGGGTTCTTGGCGGTATCGAGCATGGTGATGCCGTAAGTGATGGATTTGCCGACGCGTTCGATGAAAGTGCCGGGCTTTTTGCCGGTGACTTTGACACGGGCCTGAGAATAGAAGTCGGTCAACGTGTAGTTGCTCAAGTTCATGTGGTTGTCGATGGTGATGTATTTGAGGCCGTGCTGGACAGCGACAGAAAGGTATTCCCATGCGTAATCCATATGACCGGACTGGAGCAGTGAAATGAGCTCGACAGACTTGGGACGGACATTCTTTTCAGGACGGTTGGCGATGAGAGCATCAGCCAGACCTGGCTTTTTGTAGAATTTCTCAGCCAGTTGCAGGACCATGATGGAACGGTAACCGCATGGGTCGAGGTTGGGATCTGAATGTCCCCAGACAACGCCTTTTTTCTGCAAAATGTCAGTCCAGTTGTCGCTGTTGATTTCTTTGGCGAACTTGGAGTTGTCAGTGTAGCAGAGCACCATCTGGTTGGTGGCGAAGCGCACGTTCCAGGATGCGTACTTGGGCATCAGGTTCTTGTTGATGACCACGTAGTCGGCGGAAGCCATGATATCAGCAGGTTTGCCGACTTCGGAGATAAGGCGGGCCATTTTTGTGGAGCCGCCGGATTCCCGTTGAACATCAACACCGGGGTATTTGGCTTCAAAAGCCTTTTCCATGGCGTCGAAGGGTACGGACAGGCTGCCCGCATGAAAAATAACCAGTTTGCCGGTAGGCTCGGCTGAGGCAGGACTCCACGTACAGAGGACGACTGCTAAACAGACACACAGGGCCAAGGCACATTGATGAGAGAGAGAATGCATAAAACCTCCTAGACATATAGTCATATATTCAATTGATGAGGCTTATATGCTCTCTCTAACATAATTCGTCAACAGAGGAGAAACGGTCCATGGTTTGACACTATAGGCGCGGGAATTCTGTGGGCGGTGTGGAATCATTGCACAGTTTGAAAAAATTGCTTTGGCCTGCCTTTTCGGGCATATTTGAGAGTAGGATAAAGTTATGAAAAAGAGCAGATGAATTGTCTGCATACACACCAGATATCATGAGGAAGACCTATGAAAAAAATGACACTGATCGCTCTGGCTTGGGTGCTTCTGATCGCTGTTCCGGCGCAGGCAGCTGAAACTTTTCCCGATTTGTCCATGACCGCCAAGATGTCTCCAGCCCATATGAAATATCTTTCAGTGACTGGAAGTGAGTTTAAAATATCGGATATCAAGGCGGATTTCGTTCTGCTTGAAGTTTACAGCATGTATTGCCCCATCTGCCAACGTGATGCTCCCAAAATGAATACTTTGTATCAGGAATTGGCCAAGACCGGGCAGGACA
Organism: Pseudodesulfovibrio nedwellii; assembly: GCF_027923765.1. Classification (NCBI taxonomy): domain Bacteria; kingdom Pseudomonadati; phylum Thermodesulfobacteriota; class Desulfovibrionia; order Desulfovibrionales; family Desulfovibrionaceae; genus Pseudodesulfovibrio; species Pseudodesulfovibrio nedwellii. Next base: position 3,318,723 of record NZ_AP026709.1, read on the forward strand.
AACAGATCAAGGTCCTCGGTGTTGCAGCAGGGAATACGCCGTATGAAGTCGAATTCTATCGCAAGAAGTTCAAGGTAGAGTACCCGCTCGTGGAAGATCCTGATTACGTGCAGCACAAAGCGGTCGGTGAAGTGGGGACCCCGGCGTTTTATCTGTTGGACCTGCGGGAAGGGCGACTGCTTATTCTTTTTTCACAGATTGGTGAGATTGAGGACGTTGACGAATTTGTGAAGATCGTCGTGGAGACGACAGAGAAATAAGCGAGAATAGGATATGAAAAAGAGATTTGTTTTAGTATTTTTTGTGGTGTGTCTTTTGGCTTCGCCTGTCATGGCGGAGAAGATGACGACCTATTCCGCCGGGAAGCTCAAACCGGTGGATTCCGTACTCAAGGTTTCTGAAGGCGATATGGCCCCGGATTTTGAATTGCCGTCCATTGCGGATGCAAAAGTGCGGTTGAGCGATTACCGTGGAAAAAAGAACGTGGTGCTGACCTTTGTCCCTGCGGCATGGACGCCGGTCTGCTCAGATCAGTGGCCAGGATATCGTCTTGCCATGGATTTGTTCAAGGCGAACAATGCGGAACTTATCGGTATCACCGTGGACAATACCCCAACCCAGAAAGCGTGGGTTGATGCCATGGGAGGACTCAATTTCCCTGTGTTGTCCGATTTCTGGCCTCATGGCAAGGTGGCGTCGGAGTATGGTGTGTTGCGCTCGGAAGGTTTTACGGAACGCGCTTTGTTCGTGATTGATATCACAGGCGTGATTCGTTTTATTCATGTAGGCGACATCAACAAGCGCCCGGATTTGGGCATGCTCATGCAGGCTTTGGAAAAGATGAACGCCGAGTAGTCTTTCTACTGTGCAGCTAGTGCTTCTTCCCCATTGTCGAAGAGTTCTGCATAGCGGGTGATGCCCACAGCTTCGAAGACCGACTTGAAATTGCTGGACAGTCCAGCCAGCACGATACGAACGCCTTGCTCCCGGTTTTCCTTGAGCAATTCGGTCAGGCCGGTGATTCCAGCTCCGTTGATGGATGCGTTTTCTTCGAAATCGATGAGCATCACAGGCTTATCAAGAGCTTTGGCTTTGGTCAGGGCGTCTGCCAGGTGCGGAATGGTGTGTGTGGAGACATTGCCACGCACGCCAATGACCACGGCTCCGGGGCGGTCCTCCAGCGAGACCTGACTTTCCTCGTTTTTGGTGATGGCGAGCCTTTCGCCTGCGCGAGTCAGGGCCTTTTCCAATGCCTCGCGTTGGAGTGGCTTGTTGATGAAGTCCGTGGCATCAAGGTTTAGGGCTTGAATGGCCAAATCCATGTCGCCGTGACCGGTTATGACAATAACTTCGGTGTGCGGATTGATTTTCTTTATTTCCTTGAGAGCCTCAATGCCATCCATGATGGGCATTTTGATGTCGGTCATGACCAGACCGGGGCTTTTTTCCTTGAAAATCCTGACCCCTTCCTGTCCGTTTTCCGCTGTGAGAACTTCATACCCGTAAGCTGAAAGCAGGAGTGTGAACATTTTTAGGGTGGGTTGTTCGTCGTCTATGACCAGTACTTTTTCTTTCATGACTTGGTTTCTCCTCGCGTGTTGGCTATCGGGAATTCCATGCGGAAAACCGTGCCTTTGTCGCGTTTACTGTCAATGCGGATGTCTCCACCATAATCCTTGACGATACCATACGTGATGGCCAGACCGAGTCCCATGCCCTGTCCGGCTTCCTTGGTGGTGAAGAACGGTTCGAAAATCTTTCGTTTGTCTTTTTCATCAATACCGGAGCCAGTGTCTTCGACTTCGACATAGACGGTTTTTCCTTCGGCTCCGGTGCGGATCATGATGCGTCGGTTTTCAGCGCCATCAGCCGGGGAAGAAATATCGTTTAGAGCATCCCGGGCATTGGTCACCAGATTGAAGATGACCTGTTGCAATCTGTTCGAATGGGCCATTATTGGTGGCAAATCTTCATCCAGATCAAGGGTGAAACGGATATTGTCCAGCTCGAATTGTCGACGTAGAATGGATAGAACCGCATTGACGGTTTGATTGAGATTGACACGTTCCTCAATGAGGTCGGATTTGCGTCCGAAAGATCGCAATGTGTTGATGATTTCGGCAGCACGGTCAACTTGGGTCGAGATTTCCTTTACGACTTGCAGGAAGTCTTCTCTGGGAACTTCGACGCCTTCTTCTTGCATCATGGAGAGGAATTCACTGCCCATTTTGATGGCATTGAGCGGCTGGTTGACCTCATGGGCCACACCCGCAGACATTTCACCCAAGGATTTCATCTTTCCTGCCTGAATAAGTTGGGCATCCTTTTCAATGAGTTCCGTGATGTCTGTGACCGCGATGATGATAGCGTGCCGTCCTCGATATGAAATGGGGCAGGCGTGCATGTTTACGAAGAACGGTTCGCCACCCTGTTTGTAGTGGAGTAGTTTCGGGAAGTAGACACATCCCCCGCCTCCCTCAACGAAATATTCCAGACAGCCGAGGTTGTGTTCAGGGCCAAGCTTTAGGAATTTCATTCCGATGAGATCTTCCATGGAATATTCATAGAGTTCGACGGTGCGTGGGTTGGCATCTCGGATGATACCGGATTCGCATTCCACGACAAAGATTGGGTCCGGACCGGAGTCGAACAATGACCGATATTTTTCTTCTGATTCGCGCAGTCTGCGACGATAGAGTTTGATGGACCAGACCATGTTGCGGAATGAATCGCCGAGTTGGATGACTTCATCGCCGAGGGAATGCTTGCGATAGAAGGCACAGTCCGCGCATTTGCGATGAGCTTCACCGGGTTTTTCGCCACTTCTTGATTGGTCGAAGTGCCAGCATGGGAGGTCTGTGTTGGTGAAAGCTGGACATCGGGATGTATCCCAGTCTTCGTTCGGCGCGAGGTGTTGGGGAATTTCAAAGTTGCCTCGACTTATTTCGTCGGACAGTCGAGTCAGGTCAGAAATGGGTTTGGTGATGTACTTGGAGAGCCAGGAACTGAGAAAAATGGTGATCAGGACCACGGCGGAGATGAAGCCGAGAAAGGCTACGCGTAATTTACCCACCAAAGAGTCAATGTGACTCTTATTTAGCCCTACGTGGACCGTGCCAATGCGATATAACCCTTCATTGATGGCAGCGGCGAGATCATAGACTTCCAGTCCACCCAGATCGAGTCGTTTGATGGAATCGTGTTTGTCCTTGGGCAGTGTGTTTCCGCGCAGGGTGTCTGGGAGTTTTCGTGTCAACGTGTGGGCCAGAATTTTACCGTTTTGATCTTCGATGAAGATGTAGGCGACCAGATTCTTGCGTTGACGAAGGCGTCCTTCATCGAAAATCAGGGCCAACAACTTGGGCACATCGTTATCCAACAGGTATGAGCCTCCGCGTTCTGCCACAGAGTGGGCAATGGCGAAACCTCGCATTTCCAGTTCGTGGGTCAGGGAACTGACCAGGATATATCTGGAAACTAGTGCAATCGTGATGGAAATGAACAGAATAGCCGCAAGCATTGAAAACAGCAGCTTTTCTCGCAAGCCGATGTTATCGAATCGAGTAGCCAGCTTCTTGGCCATGGTCATGGCTTGACCCCCAATTCTTGTTTCAATCCCTTCCAGTCGGAAAATGGCATGAACTGACCATCTTGAAGGCGGGTGAAGTGGATGGCTTCAAGTCCTTGCCTGTCATATGGTCCATAGGTGATCGACATGCCCGGTCCGAGTTTGAAATCGCGGATGGATTCAATGGCATCGATGAATTTTTCGCGGGTTAGGAATCGTCCGGCCTTTTGCAAACCTTCCACCATGATTCTGGCATTGAGGAATCCTTCCAATCCGACAAAGCTTGGAGTGTCATTGGGGAAATATTGATTCAGGAGCGTTACATATTCGCTGGCAGCGTCAATGTCGTTGTTCAGGTTGATGATCGGCGGTGGCACAACTTGCGACATGAGTACTTTGGCGGGGGCGTTGGTTTTTATGCGTCGGGCCAACTCTTCAGCTCCCACAAAGGAGACCGTGTAAAATGTTGGAGTATAGTCGCGTTCGCCAGCCTTGTTGATGAACCGGGCGCAGGCATCATAAGTGCCGATCATGACAACGGCTTCAGCTTTTGATTTGCGAATTTTTTCCAACCCCTCATCAATATCCTCGGTGCCTCTGATATACCAACCGCGGGCCACAGGTTCGAGATTGAACTCCTTGAGTGTCAATTCCGCGCCGATGAGTCCGTCAAATCCGTAGGTGTCATATTGATAGAAAACTGCGATTTTTTGCAGTCCGAGATCCTTGATCATGTGTCGCACGGCATCTTTTGTTTCTTGATAGTAGGAAGCCCTGATGTTGACGACGTACCGGTTGAAAGGCTGACGCAGGGCGTTGGCTCCTGTGAACATTCCCACAAGAGGTATACGCGCTTCTTCAACCAGTGGCAGGGCTTTGACTGTGGTCGGTGTGCCTACATAGCAGAACAGGGCGAAGACATCGTTGTCGATGATGAATCTTTGCGTATTGGCAAGGCATTTGGGTGGATCATAGGAATCGTCCACGGCCTTGATCTTGATGGAACGACCATGCACGCCGCCGTTGGCGTTGACGGAGCGGATATAGGCTTCAGCCCCGCGTAGGGTTTGTGTGCCGAGATATCCTGCATGACCGGTTAGAGCCAGTGATGAACCGAGAACGATCTGGTTGTTGGTCACTCCGGGAGAAGTCGCTCCCGTGGTTGCGGATTCGTCCGAGGAGTTGCATCCGCTCATGCCCAGAACCAGGGGCAGGCAGAGAAATATGAGTGTCCATAGTCGGGTTTGCATGATTCGGCTCCGTGCTCGACGCTTGTAACAACGTATTGCCACTCTTCGTTACTGGCTTGGCTCCGAAAAGACAAGAAATCCTCATAACCCCACGAAACTGCATCTGTCAGCAGTGTCTTGGAACGGAGTGACCCCGACGCACGGTGAACGTCGGGGCCTGAAAAACTCCGTGCATTGTGTGCCGCAGGTCCGAGCGACATTCTTACGGAGGTGTTCTCCATGAGAGGAGTCCCGGCGCGGGCGTGCAACCCGCGCCGGGGTGGTATGGTGTTATCCGTTCATCCGTTTGAGAGGGCTGGCCAGTTTTGCCAGGAACTGCTTCCTGGACAAGGGGCCCTTTTTTTGGATGGAGGAAGCGTCAGCGGACAGGGACTCATAGTAGCTGTCCGGGTCGGTCTGCACCAGATAGATGACGCGTACGCTGTCTATGTCGACAAGTTCTGCATCAGGGTACTTTTTCAGTGCTTTCTCAAGGTGTTTGTCTGCCAGGGCGAGCATTTCATCCCGATCGCCGAAGTTCATGGCCCCGGTGGGGCAGGTCTGCACGCAGGCGGGCAGCATGCCGGCTTTGACGCGGTCAACGCACATGTCGCATTTGACTACTTGGCCGGTTTCTTCGTTGATGCGGGGGATGTCGTAGGGACAGGACATGCCAAAGGCTTCCTTGTCCGGTTCCTGAGCGGTCAGTTCGGTGTAGATGACTGCACCGGTTTCCTGGTCGTGCACGATGGAGCCGGGAATAGTCATAGCATCCAGACACGGCGGATCGATACAATGGCGGCATTGCTCGGGGAAGAACAGCCAGTCCATGTTGCCGTCGGTTTCTACTTCTTCGAAGCGAACCAGTTTCAGGGTGACGCCCGACAGATCTTTGGGATTCTGGTGGGAACCCCAGTTTTCTGTCTTTTCAGCGGGCAGTTTTTTCCATTGCTTACAGGCAACCTGGCAACCACGGCAGGCCGTACATTTGGTCAGGTCGATGAAGAATGTCTTACTCATGTGTCATTCCTCCTTTACGCCTTGCGGACGTTGACCATAAAGGCCTTGGTTTCAGGGATGCCGGTGTTTGGATCGCCGACGGACGGAGTCAGGATGTTGGCTGTATCGCCGCCGTCCTTGGGCCATGTCCAACCGAAGTGCCAAGGCAGGCCAACCTGATGGATGGTCGTTCCTTGAACTTCGAACGGTTTCAGTCGCTTGGTCACGATAGCTTTGGCCCAGATGGAACCACGGATAGAATCGACCATGACCTTTTCGCCGTTTTCAATACCTCTGAGTTCCGCAAGTTCCGGGCTCATTTCAACGAACACCTGTGGTTCACACTCTGTGAGCCATGCGCAGTTTCTGGTCATCAGACCGGTCTGCCAGTGTTCGGTGACACGATATGTGGTGCCGACGAACGGGTATTTGGGATCGCAGACAGCCTTTTCTTCGGAATCGAAGGTAAGGGCCGTCGGGTTATGCAGTGTGCCGGAGAATGGGTGTGTTTTGACCGGACATTCCAGCGGTTCGTAGTATTCGGGCAGCGGGCCGTCTGCGCGGCCGGGTCCGTACAGCTGGCCGAAGCCATGCTTGCGCATGATGAAGGCGTACTTGGAGCCGGGGGCCCATCCGCCATCAGGCACATCGCCAACCCATTTCTTGCCGTCCCATTCGATAACGGGCTTTTCCGGGTTGTACGGCTTGCCCTGAAGGTCAACGGAAGCGCGGTTGTACAGCACGCGGCGGTTAACCGGCCAGCACCAGGAGAAGTTCGGGTACAAACCGACTTTCGCTTGTTCCGGGGTTTGCGCCAAACTGCGACGAGCGGCCATGTTGCCCTTGTCGGTGTACGAGTTACAGTACAGCCAGTTGCCTGAGGCGGTTGAACCATCGGCCTGGAGGTATGCGAAACTCGGTACGAGGTCGCCTTTCTTGAACTGCTTCCCCTTGACTTCGATGTCACGGGTGAAGTGTCCGTTGATGAGTTTGGCGGTCTTATGCGGATCGAATTCGCCGTCAGTGGCGATGCCGTCCCAAGTGAGTCGAGTGATCGGCTCGGGGTATGCGCCGCCGTCTTTTTTGTAGAGAGCCTGAATTTCATGCATCAATTCATACATGAGGTCGCCGTCTGGCTTGAGGCCATGCGGTGCATCAGGTCCTTTGTAACGCCACTGCATCCAGCGGCCTGAATTGGTGATGGAGCCTTCTTTTTCGATGGAGACTGCGCAGGGCAGGAAGAAGACTTCAGTCTTGATTTCTTCGGGCTTCATGTCGGGACCTTCCCAAAACCAACCGGTTTCATTAGGGAAGATGTTGACATTGACCATCCAGTCGAGGTTGCCCAAGGCACGGCGGCTTTTGTTGGCATTTGCGCCGGAACAAGCCGGATTCATGCCCCATGCGAACAGACCTTTGAACTGTCCCTTTTCCATTTTGTCGAACAGGGTGAGCCAAGAGTATTCGCTGGCAGAACCGGAGTCCAAACGGGGGAGGAATTGGTATGCGTCTGCTGGAGTGTCATCCTGCCACATGGATTTGAGCAGAGATGCGGAGTATTTCGGGTAGTTTTGCCACCAGTTGGCAGACATGGGATCGTTGGAGACCGGAGTGTATGCCTTGTCATATGCTGCCAGCGTATCCTGACCCGCTTTGGGTGTCTTCAGGTAGCCGGGCAGGATGTGGAACAGCAGACAGTGGTCAGTGGAACCCTGAACGTTGGATTCGCCGCGCAGGGCGTTAACGCCGCCACCAGCTATACCAATGTTACCGAGCAGCAACTGGATCATGGCCATGGAGCGGATGTTCTGTACACCAACGGTGTGCTGAGTCCAGCCCATGGCGTACATGATGGTACCGGCCTTGTTGCCTACGCCGGTTGCAGCATAGGTCTCGTACAGGGCGATCAGGTCTTCCTTCTTCATACCGGAGATGGAAGTGACTTGGTCCATGTTGTAGCGTTCATAGTGCTTCTTGAGCATCTGGTAAACGCATTTGGGGTCTTTGAGAGTGGGGTCTTTTTTGGGATTGCCTTCGGCATCCATTGCAAAGGCCCATTTGGATTTGTCGTAGGTCCTGGTTTCCGGGTCGTAACCGGCGAAGATACCATCGTCGAATTTGTAGTCGTCGCCGACGATGAAGGAAGCGTTGGTGTAGTTAACAACGTATTCTTTGAAGATCAGGTCTTTGTCCAGGATGTATTTAATCATGCCACCGAGTACGGCGATATCGGAGCCGGAACGGAGATTGGCATGCATGTCGGCCTTGGCCGAGGTCCTGGTGAAACGGGGATCGACGTGGATCAGGGTTGCACCCTTTTCCTGCGCCTTGGTCACCCACTTGAAAGAGATGGGGTGGTTTTCGGCAGCGTTACTGCCCATTATAAGAATGCAATCGGAGTTCTGGATATCAATCCAGTGATTGGTCATCGCACCGCGTCCGAACGACTCTGCCAGAGCCGCAACAGTTGCGCTGTGTCAAATACGAGCCTGGTGTTCCACATACACCAGACCAAGGCTGCGGAGCATTGTCTGGTAAGCCCAGCACTCCTCGTTGTCGAGAGCGGCGGAACCGACTGAAGCAATACCGTCGCAGCGATTGACCATTTGTCCTTTCGCATTCTTGTAGGTGAAAGTTTCGTCGCGGCTCTTCTTGACGTTGTGGGCGATTTTTTCCAGTGCCCAGCTCAAGGAGACTTTGGTGAATTCTTTGGAATAGGGAGCTCTGTACAGGACGGAATCCGGGCGGCGGTCGTTTTCAGCCAACTGCCAGATGGATGCGCCCTTGGCACACAGAGAACCTTCATTGATGGGATGATCCGGGTCACCTTCAACGTTGATGGCCCGTTTGTCCTTGAGGGACGTGTTGACGACGAGACCGCAACCCACTGCACAGTAGCAGCAGATAGTCGTTGTCTGTTTGCTCCACTTGGGCTTCATGGCTTCGGCGCGATCGGCAATGGGTGCCTTTTTCGCGGTACAGCCAAGCCCGAGTCCGCCAAAAGCCGTGGCCGTGGCCGCGACAGCGGAGAGCTTGAGGAAGTTCCTTCGGTTAGTATGCATTCGACCTCCTAAAGTTGAGTGCGAGTCATCGCCCGCGAATCTCGCAACCTAAAGTCACGAGTAACTCATAGCCGCTTGGCTGCGTGATTTGGTCCGGGGCGGGCAGGTTGGTTCCTGATCTGTCGCGATGACAGAGAGGTGTCAGGACCATTTCCTGCGCCGCCGCATGGACATTGTCCGCGGCAAATCCAAGGCCGTCGAAGGGCATTGGACTTGTCGCGTTTGCAGCCGACGAATGGTTGTGTGAAAAACGCATAAGCGTACCTCTCCCAGTTAATTCCGTTATCCCTGTTATGGGGGATTGGAGGGAACTGTTCAAAGAAAGGATACTTTTCAGAGTTTTCACACAGGGTGAAATGGGGTGTTTTTTACAAACCCACTGGGGTTAGGGCGATTGCGTTATGTCAAAATGGACATAAAATGATATCTGCCCCATGGTTCTGCACCAAAAGGGCATTATTCTTGGGTGGGCACTAGCGCACAAAGGTATGCGGCCAGCATTTCGGCGATGGATTTGTCCCGGTTGTTGAACCGGAATTCGAGTTCTTTCATATAGAGGGGGAACCGCTGGCAGGAGATGCCACGGAATTTCTTGATCCGGGACTGGGCGTAATCCCAGAATTCGTCCTGCACTGCGTCGATGTGCGGCGGCTCGTCATAGCGGCGAATGATTTCATATGGGAGTGAATCGTTGCCACAGAAAATGAGCGTGTCGTAATCCTTGTATCTGTCCGTGTAGACGAGATTACCGGTGCGGATGAGCTTCAGGTGGAAGTTCATGTGGAAATGGAACAACGTTTCTGCTTGAAAGCCCGGCACGAGGTCGATGAACACTATATCGTCACGACGCAGGATGCCGTAGACTGGGATGGTGTCCATGTGCATGTCACGTGGGCCGCCTGTTAGTCGATTGCCCTTGAGGTATGAATCAAGCCCTGTGGCCGAGCTGATGAGTTGCCGTGCATCCAGTGCGTGGCCGAGGATGGCGAACCTGATGGCGGTCAGGGCTTTGTATACCGTATTATAGGACAGGCCGAGCTGGTCCTTCATCTGATGGACCGAACATTCCTGCACGAATAGGACGATGAGTCGTAGCCATTCGGAAGGACTGAGTGCTCCGTTGTTGATCCATCGGCCTGAGAATGGCTGGAAGGTGTATTTGCAACTGGCGCACCGCAGGCGTTCGCCGGACAGGGTGTAGACCTTGCGATGACCACACCGCGGGCAGAAAGGGTCGCCCGTGGGCCATGTCAGCTCAAGCAGGTAGTCACGTGCTTTTTTGTCGTCATGCAGGAGCGCATCGAATCCACCGGCAATGTCCGGCGCACAGTCTGCGGGTATGATATGCGATGTCTTGTGCATGCTGTTTCGGTTCAAGGCTGACATGGTCACCTCTTTGTTAGAATCCCCAGGCGGAGAGTGTTGCGCGCTTGTATCCCTGACCAGCGGCTACATAGTCGAGTGCTAAAGAGTCCAGATCATCAAGAACAGGTACGGCTACGCGGTCCAGATTACGAAAGTCAATGGTCTTGATATACGTTTTGCAGGATTCGCAGACGTCCACGCGGAATCCCGGCTCTTCATCAACGGTAAAGAATGTCAGCTTTTTCTGGTCGTCTTCGCCGCAAACCGGGCAGGCAATGCGCTTGATCCGGTACTCATGGCGACAGAATGAGCAGGTGGCGTGCCGGTATCCTTCTTTTTCTTTGAGACAAGAAATGAGCGGCAGACTGCCACAAATGGGACAGGTGCCTACTTCTGGGACTTTCATGTCAGGTAGTTTTTCAGCCAGAATATCGGCGGCCGCTTCGATGGACGGGCTGAGCGATGCAAAAGCGAGGAACGCAATGGTTTTGGGTGCATCTGGCATGCGTTCAGTCCAGGAAGCGAAAAATTTCGTATCGTCGTTCAAGAATTTATCGAACAACTCTGCCGGGGTGAATTCGTCGTCTTTCATGGCCTTGGCAACAGTTTTGGCTCCGTCGCCCAAGGGACCGCCTGCCTTTTTGAGCAGGGTAATAAGGTCGAACAGCAAATTTGCAGCTTGAGTACTGTCGTGTGGAAAGTTTTCTCGGCCGATCAGAGACATTCCCTGAAACACTGCTTCGGGCGGAGCAAGTTCGCTGTCGTCCGGTAACACCACGGTTGCGTCAATGCGTGCCGTCAGTTGCAGTCGTGCCACGTCGGCCAGCAAGTTCACGAGTTCTTCGGAAATATAGGACTTGCCTTTCAACTGGGTGATCTTCTTTTCAAGCCGTCGTTGATATTGTTCCACATTAAATTCCATGGTGCGTCCTTTTTGATTGTTCGATTACAAAAACAGTATGGACGCCTGTCTATGATGCCAAAGGCTTGAGACTTACTCAAGCTTTGACACAAGAAAGACGCATTGTCATGAAATTATTATTTAATTTCAGTATAATATTATGTCTTTTTGAGCATAAAGCGAGATGAAAAGGTCTACAATTCAGTATGTTCCGAAGAAATGAAAAAAGTCGATAGAAAGGCGGTCTTTCTATAGATTTACCCTATTTCGGGGAAAAATAAGCCCGGAGCACAGTGTGCTGGCAATCAATTTTGAGCCGTTTTTGTCTATAGATGTTCGGTATGAGATGTTTAAAACCCGATAATCCGTTTATTATCATTATACACCCAGAAGCTGTCGTCTTTGATGTTGCCAATAAGCGTAATGCCGGTTTTGCGTGCAAGTTCCACGGAAAAACTCGTGGCTACGGCCGTGGAAGCGAGAATGGGGACGCCGATTCGGATGACCTTGAGCAGAATTTCAGAGGCGATGCGTCCGGTGGACACGATGAGTTTGTCATCCACTGATACATCGTCCAGAAAACACTGGCCGCAGATCATGTCGATGGCATTGTGACGGCCGATATCTTCTCGAAAAAGCAGCATTTCATCCGGTGTGCACAGTGATGAATTGTGGCAGCCACGCGTGGCGTTGTACAGGGTAGAGCGTTCGTGCAGTTGTTTTGCCAGAGAGAGAATCTGTTCAGGTGTGACTTTGACGTTACCGTTTACACGACGTTTGGAAATAGTGGCCGTGTTGCGTCCGAAATTAGTACCTTTGCCACAACCGGAAGTGATGGAACGCTCCAGCACTCGGTTTTTCCACGGGTCGTGACAGGTCTCCACCTCAGCCAGGAGGCGGTCGCCTAGATCTCGTACGGTCATGTCGGTAATCTGGTCCGGGCTGGACAGAAATGCATCGGATTTGAGAAATCCGATAGCCAGGTATTCAGGATGCTTGGCCGTGCACAGCAATGTCACGACCTCTTTTCCGTTGAGGTGAATTGTCAGCGGTACCTCACGGATGGACTTGATTGGTGTCCGAGCAAAGCCCGCTTTGTATTCGTGTATTTCGTAATTGAAAGAATCCATGATTGTTCCTCCCGGTGTTGCGGTATGGGAGCCGCACATCGTTTCCCTTGTATCCTTTCTTTACGGAGGCAATTCGCATGAATCAAATCAATCGCATTTCCCCCGGTTTTCACACTGCTTTCATGGGATCATTTTCACTTTTGAATGAGTATAGTTCAATTTTCAAAAGTGTTTTTTGGGTTTTTTCAAGCAAATCAAGCCGTCACAGATGTGTATTGCTGTCGCCATCGAAACGTTTGCGCAAACGTTTCGATTCGTGTTACAAGCGGGTGACTTTGCACGGCAACCGGCGCATAGGCGCCACGGTGGAAAAATGAAAAATTCAAAACTTATTAACGCCGAAGTATCATATGTCGTGGCCAGTCTCGGTCATTTTGACGGATTGACCATCTGCGACGCAGGGTTACCCATTCCCTCAGACGTACAGCGCATTGACCTGGCGGTGACCGAAGGGGTTCCGTCTTTTATGGATGTGGTCAAAACCATTATTTCTGAAATGGAAGTTCAGGAAGTGGAATTTGCCGAAGAATTTAAGAGCGTCAGTCCTGATTTACATAGGGAATTACTTTATTTTTTGCGTTCTGTTGAGACGGAGCGTGGCAAACCCATTCCTGTGAGTTATGTGAGTCATGAAGTATTCAAGGAAAATACGCGTGAGAGTGTGGCCGTGGTGCGGACGGGAGAGTTTACCCCGTATGCCAATGTCACCATCAAGGCAGGCGTCGCTTTCTAGCGGAGAGAATCATGGACGAATTGCTCAGGCTTGAGAATATCGAAAAGAGTTTTCCCGGCGTCAAGGCCCTGGATGGCGTCAATCTGCGGGTGACTCCCGGCAAGGTTATGGGGCTGGTTGGCGAAAATGGCGCGGGCAAGTCAACGCTCATGAAAGTGCTGACCGGCATCTACAAACGTGACGCTGGCACGCTTCGATATCTGGGTGAAGAATGTACTTTCAGTGGGCCTCGTGCGTCGCAGGCAGCGGGCATTAGTATCATCCATCAGGAACTTAACCTGTTGCCGGAACTCTCCATTGCTGAGAATATATTTTTGGGTCGTGAAAAGGTCGGCTTTCTAGGACATATCCGTTGGAAGGAAATGTTTCGGATGGCGAACGAACTGCTCGCTAAACTCGGGGTGACACGGACTTCGCACACACGGCTTGGTGCGCTGGGGATTGGCGAACAACAGATGGTAGAGATCGCCAAGGCCCTGTCTTTCGAGTCCCGTGTTATCATTATGGATGAGCCAACCGACACTCTGACAGACACCGAAACAAAAGCGTTGTTTTCCGTCATTCGCGAGTTGAGCGAGTCCGGTCATGGCGTGGTCTACATTTCTCACCGTCTCAAGGAAATCTTTGAAATTTGTGATGACGTGACCGTCCTGCGTGACGGGCAGTTTATCGGTGAAAGTTCCGTGGTGGATATCACCGAAGACGAACTCATCGAGATGATGGTTGGACGTCGGTTGGAAGAGCAGTATCCGCGTGTTGATGTGGAATTGGGAGCGGTCAGTCTGGAGGTAAAAGACCTCATCGGACCTCGCCTCGAAGGGCTGTCATTTTCTGTGCGAGAAGGTGAAATCCTTGGAATATCTGGTCTTATGGGCGCAGGGCGTACCGAGCTGATGAAGGCTATTTATGGAGCTTATCCCATGGATGGTGGTCAAATCTTCATGGGCGGAAAGCAACTTGATATTAAGACTCCCGGCGATGCCCTTCACGCTGGCATTGCCTATATCAGTGAAGATCGAAAGGCGGACGGTTTGATTCTTGGCCTGTCGGTCAAGGAGAATATGACATTGACTGCGCTGACGGGGTTTTGTTCCGGCATAGGTCATATCGACCAAATCAATGAACGTCGGGCCGCAGACGAGTATATCAAAGCTTTCAATATCAGAACGCCTTCCCGTAGGCAGGAGGTTGGCAATTTATCCGGCGGCAACCAGCAGAAGGTCGCCATTGCCAAGGGACTCATGGACCGCCCCAAGGTGCTTATTCTCGATGAGCCGACACGGGGTGTGGACGTAGGTGCCAAAAAGGAAATTTATCAGTTGATTAATTCCTTCAAGTCGGAAGGTATGAGTATTATTCTTATTTCATCAGAAATGCCGGAAATTCTCGGTATGAGTGATCGTATTGCCGTCATGCACGAAGGCCGTTTCTGCGGTGAATTCACGGCGCAGGAAGCGGATCAGGAAAAACTTATGGCCTGTGCTATCGGCAGGGCGCGCAAGGAGGCTGCATGAGCGCAGCAAAAAACATGTCAAATGGACAGGAGCAATCCGTATCCATCAAGGAACGGTTGATTCAGCAGAAATCTCTCATTGCGCTTGTTGTGATGATTGTCATTGTTTCCTTTTTGAATCCCAATTTTTTTACCACGGGCAATATCCTTAACATTCTGCGGCAGACGGCCATCAACGCCATTATGGCCGTGGGTATGACGCTGGTCATTTTGACGGCTGGCATTGATCTGTCCGTCGGGTCGGTGTTGGCCCTGTGCGGAGCCATCGGGGCGAGTCTTATCGCCGCAGAAATGCCTGTCGTATTGGCCGTGGGAGTGGCTCTTGGAGCCGGTGCGCTGCTCGGCGCAGCCAGTGGCATTATCATAGCCAAGGGTAAGGTGCAGGCGTTTATCGCTACATTGGTTTCCATGACCATGGTTCGAGGGCTGACGCTTGTCTATACTGATGGTCGACCCATATCCACTGGGTTCACTGATGTTGCTGACGCTTTCGCCTACATTGGAACCGGCTATTTGTTCGGCATTCCCGTCCCCATTTGGATTATGGCCGTCACGTTTGCCGGAGCGTGGTACCTGCTCAATCACACCCGTCTGGGCCGGTATATCTATGCCCTTGGTGGGAATGAATCCGCTACTCGTTTGTCTGGTATCAACGTGGATACCATCAAGATCACGGTTTATGCCATCGCCGGTTTTCTTTCGGCATTGTCTGGTCTGATCGTGACCTCCCGTCTTTCGTCCGCCCAGCCCACAGCAGGGTATGGATATGAACTCGACGCCATCGCGGCGGTTGTGCTTGGTGGCACCAGCCTTATGGGCGGCAAGGGAACCATTATGGGAACCCTGCTCGGTGCTCTTATTATTGGATTTCTCAATAATGCATTGAACTTGCTTGATGTATCTTCCTATTATCAGATGATCGCCAAGGCGCTGGTCATCCTGTTAGCGGTCCTGGTTGATACGAAAAGCAAGGAGTAAACAACATAAGGAGTGTATGATGAAAAAACTTTTGACCCTCGCCTTGGCCTTGGTGTTGACCATGGCTCTTGGTGTCTCTGCTCAGGCAAAGGACACCATCGCCCTGGTGGTTTCCACGCTGAACAACCCATTTTTCGTGACCCTGAAAGACGGTGCAGTGAAGAAAGCCAATGAGATGGGCTACGAGCTGATCGTTTTGGATTCCCAGAATGACCCGTCCAAAGAGCTTGCCAATGTAGAAGATCTGACCGTTCGTGGCGTCAAGGCTATTCTGATCAATCCCACTGATTCCGATGCTGTTTCCAACGCCATTCGTTTGATCAACACTGCCGGTATTCCGGTCTTGACCCTTGATCGCGGCGCTTCTCATGGTAAAGTGGCTTCTCACATCGCTTCCGATAACGTCGCAGGTGGTAAGATGGCCGGTGATTTCATGGCTGAAAAGCTTGGCAAGGGTGCCATGGTTATTCAGCTCGAAGGTCTGCCTGGTACTTCCGCCGCCCGTGATCGTGGTGCTGGTTTCGAACAGGCTGTCAAGGCCAATGGTTTTAAGGTTCTGGCTTCCCAGCCTGCCGACTTTGACCGTACCAAGGGCTTGAACGTTATGGAAAACCTGCTTGCCAACTACGGTGATGTGCAGGGTGTCTTCGCCCAGAACGATGAAATGGCCCTCGGTGCCATGCGTGCTCTTCAGGCCGCAGGCAAGAAGGTCGTTATTGTTGGTTTTGACGGCACAGATGATGGCGTTGCCGCTGTCAAGCGTGGCGACATGGCCGGTACCATTGCCCAGCAGCCTGCTTTGATCGGTTCTCTCGGTGTTGAGACAGCCGACAAGGTCCTCAAAGGCCAGAAGGTTGAAGCAAATATTCCCGTTCCCCTGATGGTTGTCCAATAACTCGATATGTCTGGCGCACTGAGCAGTCTCGGTGCGCCTTTTTTCGAATTAAGAGAGTATTTTTTATGGCTTCACCGAAACTGATTGTCCTCGGCAGTGTTAATGCCGACCACGTCCTGCAAGTGGATGATTTCCCCCGTCCCGGTGAAACCGTCACGGGACACGGGTATCAGGTTATTCCCGGCGGCAAGGGTGCGAATCAGGCCGTGGCAGCCGCACGTCTTGGCGCGAATGTCGGTTTTATTGCCTGTGTCGGTGATGATGATTTTGGCCGTTACATGATCGATAGATTTCAGGCGGACGGCATGGATACCACTGGTGTTATGACTGTGGATGACACGCCTACTGGCATCGCGCTTATTCAGATTGCGGCCAGTGGTGAGAATTCCATTTCCATATCTCCTGAAGCTAATGCGGCGTTGACCCCTGCACGACTTGAGCCGCACCTGTCTCTTTTGCAGGCGGCAGATACTTTGCTCATGCAATTGGAAAGCCCGTTGGAAAGCGTGCTTCTGGCTGCCCGAAAAGCCTGTGCGGCTGGGATACGTGTGATTTTGAACCCGGCTCCGGCCTGTGCCTTGCCGGATTCTTTGCTTGCTGATCTTGCCATGATTACCCCCAATGAGACAGAGGCCGAGGTTTTGACCGGTATCACGGTCAACTTAGAAAGTGATGCACGTAAAGTGGCAGAAATTTTACATGACAAAGGCGTTGAAACCGTCTTAATTACGCTCGGGAGTCAAGGTGCTTATTTGAGTTCCCCAGATGCTTCCGAGTTGATTCCCGGTTATCAAGTCGATCCTGTGGATACCACGGCAGCGGGTGATACTTTCAATGGCGCATTGGTCGCGGCCCTTCAAGAAGGGCAGGACATGCGTTCGGCAATCAAATTTTCCCATGCGGCGGCGGCCCTGTCTGTGACACGGTTGGGCGCACAAACATCCATACCGACCCTTAAAGAGGTCCACGCGTTTATGAAAGCGAACGCATAAAATACTATGGCAACGATCAAAGACGTAGCAAAGCTTGCTGGAGTGTCGACATCAACCGTGTCGCATGTCTTGAATAAGACTCGGTTTGTCAGGGAAGATACCTGCGATCGGGTGAAGAAGGCCGTGCGAGAGTTGAACTATCGGCCGTCTTCCATCGCGCGCAGTCTCAAGGGGCAGAAGACCCGAACGCTCGGGATGCTCGTTACGACCAGTCGAAATCCGTTTTTTGCTGAAGTTGTACATGGTGTAGAGCGGCGATGTTACGAGCGTGGTTACACTTTATTTCTCTGCAATACAGAAGGGGACATCCATCGAATGGAGACCAACCTCGACGCTTTGGAAGAAAAGCGCGTGGATGGGCTGCTTTTGTTGTGCAGCGAGGTCAACGATGACGTGATCAAGTTGCTTGAAGCCGAGCGCAGTGTACCCATTGTGGTTTTTGATTGGGGACCGGAATCCGACAACGTGGATCGTATTTACGACAACTCTCCCTATGGAGCGCGATTGGCGACTGAACATCTCATTTCCATGGGGCACACGGCCATTGGATGCGTGACCGGGCCCATGGGCAGGCGGTCTGCCGAAGAACGGTTGGAAGGATTTCGGAGTTCCATGCATGATGCCGGATTGGTTGTGCGAGAAGAGTGGATTGTGGAAGGAGATTACGAGTGCGAAGGTGGTGTTCGAGCCATGCAGCGTTTAAATGATCTCGCCGACCGTCCTACAGCCCTTTTCGTGTGCAACGACATGATGACTCTTGGTATTATTAGTGAAGCTTCTCGTATGGGAATCAACGTCCCTGGCGATCTGTCACTTATCGGATACGATGATATTTATATCGCGCAACATGCCGCACCGCCTTTGACGACCATTCATCAGCCCAAGGATGAAATTGCGGCCATGGCCGTGGATACCCTTATCGATAGGCTGGATAGCAAACGCACCAAGGGTAAGGTCATCAAGATCGAACCCACGCTGGTGGAACGCCGCTCCGTTCGTAAGATCGGGTAGGGAGTGCCTCCAGCCCCCCTTATCTCATCCTTTTTCAAAACTTTTTGTGTCGCTTCGCGAGGAGGGAGATGGAAATGGGTGTGTTATTTAAAGGAATCAATTCGCCGAAGGCGATAGTGGGAATCCAAAGGGTGTTACCCTTTGGCCGTCGGAGACGAAATCACCTGATAATTCCACCGAAGGTGGTATCTGCTATTTTTCAATAAGTCTGGCTATTTTACAGGCAGCGCAGGCTGCTCCGAAACCGTTGTCGATATTGACCACGGTCACGCCGCTGGCACAGGACGTGAGCATGCCGAGCAGGGCGGACAGGCCTGAGAAATTGGCACCGTATCCGACAGAGGTTGGCACTGCGATGATCGGTTGATCCACCAGCCCGCCGATAACGCTGGCGAGCGCACCTTCCATACCCGCGATGACGATGAGCACGGAAGCCTTGCGGATGTCCTCCATACGGTCGAACAGACGATGTATACCGGCAACGCCAACATCCGAGAGGATCGAGGCTCGCGTGCCAAGTATCTCGCAGGTGACTTTGGCTTCCTCGGCCACGGGCAGGTCTGAAGTCCCGGCTGTGATAATGGCGATTTCAGTGGTGCCGTAGCTGATTGCGTTCTTGACCCATGTGAGGGTGCGGGCCGTGGCGTTGTATTGGACTTCCGGGAATTGTGCGCAGACATGTTCGGCTGTTTTCTCGGTAATGCGAGTGGCCAAAACATTGCCGTGTTCCTGCATGTGCGCGAAAATATTTGCCACCTGTTCAGGTGTTTTACCGGA
The DNA here is from genome assembly GCF_027923765.1 of Pseudodesulfovibrio nedwellii. Taxonomy (NCBI): domain Bacteria; kingdom Pseudomonadati; phylum Thermodesulfobacteriota; class Desulfovibrionia; order Desulfovibrionales; family Desulfovibrionaceae; genus Pseudodesulfovibrio; species Pseudodesulfovibrio nedwellii. Next base: position 3,337,876 of record NZ_AP026709.1, read on the forward strand.
ACCGTAGATGACCTCCGGGAAACCGTTGCGCAGGGATCGATGCAGGTCGATCTTGGTATGACCGATGTCCAGAAACGGAAGATCGCGAAGCTTATCCAGTCCTTGATCAATGGGCAAAGTACCGTCTTGCACACCTTGCAGAATACTTTTTAACATGTTGTTATTCATGGTCTTCACCTACTCGGACGGACGGTTGAGACTGCCCATGGAATATCCGGCCAGATCCACGGCTACGTGACGGTAGCCAAGTTCTCGGAGTCTGGCATTGATGTGGTGACCGTGTGAGACGAGAGTGGCAATTTGATCGTGTGGAACTTCGATGCGAGCGACGTCACCGTGATGGCGTACACGGACTGCTGGGAATCCGTTTTTCATGAGGTAGATTTCGGCTTGCTCTACTCGTGTCAGTGCGGATTCGGTGACCCGTTTGTTGACCGGCATACGTGAGAGTAAACAGGCAAAGGCTGGTTTATCCCATGTTGGCAGATTGAAGTGGTGGGATAGCTCCCGTATGTCCTGTTTGGACAATTCGGCTTCCATCAGCGGACTCATGACACCCAGTTCGCGCAGTGCTTTCAAGCCGGGGCGGTAGTCGCCCAGGTCATCAAGGTTCGTGCCGTCGAGAACACTGGATAGCCCCCGATCCATCGCCACTTTGAGTAACATGCTAAATAGGGCTTTTTTGCAGGTGTAGCAATGATCCGGCGGGTTCATGCGCAATGCTTCGGGGAAAGGGAGGTCAATCTCACTGTACTTTACGCCGATGGATGCGGCGAATTTTCGTGCCTCCGTGATTTCCCATTTGGGAGTGTAAGGGGTGGAGATGGTGGCAGCCATGGCTTTGTCTCCGAGAGCTTCTTTGGTTGCGTACAGAAGCAGCGTGCTGTCAACACCGCCGGAAAAAGCTACGAGTGCGCTTGTTGTGTCGGTTAATAGGCTGAGGAGTGTCTGATACCGTTGTATGGCGCCGGGGGAAACCACGATGTTCGTTGTCATTTCGAGCGTGCCTTGTTGATTGCGAGATAAACGTCACTGAGGGGAATATTGTATTTATGGGCGAGTGTGCGACAGTCTTCAAATTCCGGCTTGGAGCGGAGGACCTGTCCGTCGAGATGCGCATTTTTTATGGTCACAGTGCCGAGCGGTGTCTCCAGTTTTTCAAATGAAATATTGAGCTCTGTTTTGTCCAGTGGAATGGATTTAATACCCAGCGTTGTGGTGTGTGTGAAAAGCAGACGCTTGAATTTCTCTTCGTCTTCGATGCCGCAAAGTACCGAAAGAGTTGTGGCTGGACGGCTCTTTTTCATGATTATGGGGGTGAAGTGGACGTCCATAGCCCCGTCATCCATGAGTTGGTCAAGGGCCGCGCCGAGCATTTCACCGGTCATGTCGTCGATGTTGCACTGGAGCAATCGCGCCGGGATAGTTTTTAGGCCCATTGGCTCTTCAACGACAGAAGCCAGATGCACCCGCAGAACATTGGGAATGTCCGTGTTCCGATGGCCTATGCCGTATCCTGTCTTTTCGACAATCATAGCCGGTGTGTCCGTGAAGTGATCGACAAGTGTGACGAGAATGGCCGCGCCGGTTGGGGTCGTTGTTTCTTTTTTTACGGCTCCATGAGTGGTTGGATGGCCGTGCAGGATTTCGACGGTGGCTGGTGCTGGTACAGGGATGGTGCCGTGAGAACATGTGACAAAGCCGCCGCCCAGTTCTATGGAAGAACACCAGACAGCATCGATTTTCAAGAGGTCAAAACAGATGGCCGCGCCCACAATATCTACAATGGCGTCAGTTGCACCGACTTCGTGGAAATGGACTTCATACACATCCTTGTCGTGAACAGTGGCTTCGGCTTCAGCCAGACAACGGAATATGGCAAGGCTGGTTGCCTTGATCGATTCTTTGAGCGAACTCGTGGCTATGATTGTTTCGATGTCTTCAAGATTTCGGTGTTTATGCAAGTGCTCTTTGAGAATCACCTCGACACGGGTGCCGTGGATACCCTTGCGGGAATCGTTAATTATTTCGAGGGAAAATTCGTCATCAAGGCCAAGCCGTGAAAGTGCTTTCGTCAGGGAATGCGGTTCCACGCCGAGCGCGATCATGGCGGCAAGATTCATGTCTCCGCTGATGCCGGAGAAGCAGTCATAATAGAGTATGTTCATTGTCTTCCCTGATGGTGACGGGAGCAAAGTGCCCGATGATTCATTCATTGAGGCTACCGCAAATGATGGCGTGAAGTCGATAGTAATCTGGCTGGCATTTTAATGGAAATGGATAAGCAAACGGCCCGGAAGGATATTCTACCGAGCCGTTGAAATAGCTATTGTTCGTCGATGTGTGAATTTTAGAAAATTCGATCAATAAAACTCTGGATGCGCGGGTCTTCACATTGTTTGGAGAAGAAGTCATCCGGTGCGCCCTTGGCCAGAAACGAACCGTTTTCCATGAATACGACATGATCTGCAACTTCACGGGCAAAGCCCATGTTGTGGGTGACGATGATCATGGTCATGCCGTCGTCAGCCAATTGTTTGATGGCGGCAAATACTTCTCCAACCAGTTCCGGGTCTAGTGCCGATGTCGGTTCGTCGAAGAGCATTAGTTTCGGCTTCATGGATAGGGCGCGGGCAATGGCGGCACGTTGTTTTTGTCCGCCAGAAAGCGAGGCCGGGAAACGGTCTGCAAAGCTGCTCATACCGACTTTTTCCAGCATGCTCATGGCAACAGCCCGGGCTTCTGCCTTGGGGATGCCGAGGACGGTGACCTGACCTTCCATGGCGTTTTCAATTACAGTCATGTGCGGGAACAGGTTGAAGTGCTGAAAGACCATACCGATTTGGGTGCGTAGTTTGCAGATGTTCTTGGGTTTGTCGAGCACCTGCTTGCCCTTGACCTGACGATACCCCACGTCGTTGCCTTCAAACAGAATGGAGCCGGAATCGATGGTTTCCAGTATGTTGATGGCTCGTAGCAAGGTGGATTTTCCTGAACCGGAAGGACCGATGATAACGGTCTTTTCTCCAGCCTGCATTGTAAGGTCGATGTTATCCACGGCTCGGTGAGTGCCGAAAGTCTTGACGATATTTTTGAGTTCCAAAAGCGGTTGCATCAGCGTTTCTCGTATGCGCCCACGCGCTCTTCAAGTCGTTCGAAGGTGAAGGTGAAGACGGTGGTGAAAAGAAGGTAGATAACAGCGGCCAACCCCAGCACGGTGATGTTGAATGAGGCATTGAACAGCTGGTCTGCCGTGCGCATCAATTCGACCATGGCGATGGTGGAGACCAATGCAGTATCCTTGATGAGAGCGATGAATTCATTGCCCACGGGCGGCAGAATGACGCGGTATGTCTGCGGGATGATAATCCGGCGCATGGCCTGCCAGTTGGACATGCCCATGGCTTCGGCGGCTTCCATCTGTCCTTGGTCGATGGACTGGATGCCGCTACGGATAATTTCCGCGAGGTAGGCCGAGTAGTTCAGACCAAGCCCGATGAGTGCCGCCGGAATGGGTTTCAATGTGATACCGATGGCGGGCAACCCATAATAGATGAAGAAAAGTTGGAGTAGAAGCGGGGTGCCGCGGAACAGCCAGATAATGAACCAACACAGTCTGTTTATGGCCTTGAAATCACCTATCCGGCCAAGCGCGATAAGCAGTCCGCCGATGGGGGAGAGTATCATGGTAAAGACCACGAGCAACAGGGTCATGAGACTGCCCTTCAGAAGATGCGGCATGAATTTTATCGTGTCGTTCATCAACCGTTTCCACTGGGGCAACATGGCTTCTTTTACGGAGTCGCGGAATTGGAGTGCTTCGATATTGTCCGGGTAGACGGCTAAAAGCTCTTCTACGACAGCAATGGCGGCAGGGTAGTCCTTGACCGCGAATTCGAGACGGGCGGCTTGCATGCGGCTAGAAGCAAATTGTCCTTCATCACCTTCCGGGCCAGGGGCCGGGATTTGCAGATAGATGGTGATGGCAGCTTCAAGGTCGCCTGTGACCATGACATCGTTGGCCTTGCGTATGAGCGCGTCGGCATTTTCTGTCGCGGTGGAAGCAGCCTGCGCACCGAGGGCGAGCAGGGAAATGACGAGGAGCGCCGCAATAACGGCGCTCCTCAATATTGAGTCAATCGTTGTTTTCACGACAGTCGACTACCACTTGGCAGGGTTGGTGACATCTTCACCGAACCACTTGCGGGAGATCTTGCCCATGGTGCCATCGGCAATCATCTCGTCAATAGCCTTCTGGATCATGCCGCGCAGAGCAGCGTCTTCCATGCGGTAAGCAACGCCGAAAGCTTCCTTGGTGATGTAACCGGGCAGAGCGCGGAACTCGCCGGGACGGGAAGCCATGTAATAACGGCCGGTCACGTTGTCGACAACAACGGAATCCAGACGATCAGCTTCGAGGTCAAGGAAGGCCTTGGGGTTGGTATCGTATTCGCGAATTTCACCAGCTGCGTTGGGCAGCTTTTTGGCAGCTTCAAGAGCGGGGGAACCGGCCTGAACGCCGATCTTCTTGCCGCCAAGAGCTTCGAAAGTTTTGATTTCCTTTTCATCCATGCGAACGGTGGCGATTTGACCATCCATCAGGTACGGCTTGGAAAAGGCGACTTTTTTCTGGCGTTCGGGAGTGATGGTCATGCCGTTCCAGATACAGTCAAATTTCTTGGCGTACAGGGAGTTGATAACGCCCTTCCATTCGGTGGGCTGCCACATGATTTTGATGCCCAGGCGTTTGCCGACTTCTTCGGCAGTGTCCACGTCAAGACCGACGAGTGTGCCGTTGTCGTCGCGGAAACCCATGGGCGGGAAGGCGTCGTCCAGACCAATAACCAACTGGCCGGCACTCTTGACGCGTTCCCATGAACCGTCAGCGGCGAAGGCAGAGGCGGCGCACAGACACAGAGCCATAACCATAAGAGCAGTGAGTAAGCGTTTCATCCTAGAATCCTCGTGTTAGTTCAAAAAATGAGTACCTCAAGACATGTGGGGATAACAAGATTCCTGCGGATGTGGCAATGAGAAAAACGGCTGGCATTTTGTTCAATCGTAATACTCTGGGGCGCTTATTCCTGTGAGATTTTTTTAGTTTGGGTTAGAGATATGGTTTTTTGAGGCAAGAGAGTAAGGCGTTTGTTTTCTGCATGAACTTGGCGTCATGCCGTGTTGATCCAAAAATGCCCGTGAAAAGGTTGAGATGCTGTTGTAACCGACAGCCAGAGAGGCTTCCGTGACATTTGTTTTACCGTCTTCCAAAAGAGAACGCGCTTTTTTCAAACGTATTCGGCGAAGATACCCAAATACAGTTGTTCCAAAAGCGTGGCGGAATTCTTGATTCAGGGTGACGTGAGATGTGTTGAGCATCCGGGCCAATGTTGACAGGGATGGTGGACTTTCCATTGAGTGAGCCAATATTTCCGCAGCCTGATATACTCGTTCAGGGTTTAAGCAATTTGTTGGATTTGATTGATCTGGGGTTTTGTTTCCAAAGCGGTTTATGCATACGGCAAGGAGCTCATATGTCTTGCTTTTATAATAAATATGGCTGTCTTCAAGTCCTTTTTCCGGGGTCAGAATCTGGTTGAGAATATTCATGGATGTAGCGTCTATGGATCTTGTGTCGATGAATTCGTTGTCGATCAATCCATTGGCTGCAAGTTGGAGATGGAGCGGCATTTTCATTTGTTCGTGGCGGGTTATGTCATGGAAGGTCTCTGGGGAAACGACAATGGCCAGAGAGAGTCTGTAGCTTTGGGCTTTGTCAATCACGGTGACCTGTTTTCTTTGTCTGTACATCATTGTGCAATTTCCTGTCTCAACGGTTATTCCAGGAATATCCACATCTCCCATTCCCGAAAGGCAGAAACCAATTTCAAACGCCGGTTTCCCCATGCAAACATGCGAAAGTATTGATGTTTGCACACTGTATTTTGTGATGAACAGATCAATACCCTTTTGAATGTGGATTTGTTGCAGCGACCCATGCCCGAATGATTTTGGAATTTCGTATGACTGAGCGAAGGGCTGTCCAAAGGAGTCGGTTGCCTTGAGTTTGCATGGGGTACTCCGTGTCATCGGGTTTGAGAGAGTGAATTCCATGAACTGTTCCTCGCGTTGCGCTGTTGATTGTCCGGTCTCACATAAAAAAAGAGGGCTATGAGATACTGTCGTCAATTACCTTATTAAAAATGAAAATCAATTTCAAGTGCCTTGTCGAAGCCCCGCCATTCCTTTCATTTCCGACAAATCATAAATCATATGGGAAAGGCATATTGAAGGTGGCAGGTATATCGTGCCTCAGTTTGAAGTGAGATTTCGGTCTATTTATATCTTCTGATGAAGTCGTTGACGACGACTCATTGGCGGCAAGAGATGATGAGGAGTGTTGTATATGATTTCCATTTTTCGAAAAGGTCTGTTGGCAGCATTTTTTATGCTGTTTGCCATGGCTTTGGTGAGTCCGGCGGTTGCGCAGGACAAGGATGAGGTTGAGAAGAAGGATTCCCAACCGGTTACTCTCGGTGCGACTGTGGTCACCGCTCAAAAGCGGGAGGAAAATGTACAGGATGTTCCGATCAGCATGGATGTGTTCAGTGGTATGGATATTGACGATGCGGGTATCGGGGATTTGAGTGAACTCACACTCTTTTCTCCCAATGTCTATGCGAAGCAGAGCACGAATCAGCAAATGATTATTATGCGTGGACTGTCATCCCATAATGTCGTTTTGAACACCCCAGCCGGGCTGTTTGTCGATGACATTTGTTACCCTTTGACGTTTATGCAGAACCCGGAACTGCTTGATATTGAACGTATAGAAGTACTGAGAGGTCCTCAGGGAACTTTGTATGGGCATAACACCGAGGCTGGGGCAATCAGGATTATCACTCGTCAGCCTGACAATACGGTGCGGGGAAAAGTCTTTATTGAACCCGGATTTTACAATTCTTCTGAAAGAGATAGCTGGTTGTATACTGCAGGAGCGTCGCTCAGTGGTCCTTTGGTTGAGGATCTCCTCTATATGGGCGGTTCATTTTTGACCAAGGGGACACCCGGCTACATGGAGAACATCTATGATGGAGACAAGCGTGCGGCGAAAGAAGAGTCTCAAAATGGGCAAATCAAGCTTCGTTGGACGCCTAGTGATCCTTGGGACATCTCTCTACTGGTCAATGCATCTCATAAGGATAATGGCTATGGCTATATGCATTATGTCGATGGCCCGCTCGCTTCCGATAAATACACCATCAATTGGGATGGGGCGAATAGTTGGGTTGATGAGAGCAACGGCCAATCCCTTCATGTGAAATATAAGGCCAACTGGGCGGATGTTACTTCCATAACCACACGTAACAATTATAACACCAGATTTAAAAATGATGGTGAGTTCGGCCCACTTGTTTTCCCGGATCAAAAATTCAAATTTATCAATGAATCATACAGCCAGGAAGTTCGTTTTAATTCCATTGAAAGCGAGAATCCTTTTGAATGGCTGGGTGGTGTTTTTGTTTCATATGATGACAACGATGCCAAAGCGGCCTTTTTTGGGCAGTCGCGGGACACTTCATTTGAAAACACCAACTATGCTGTTTTCGGACAGATGGCGTACACCTTTTTTGATGCCTTGAAGTTGTCCGTCGGATTGCGTTTTGATCATCAACAGTCTGATGGAGAGCAGGACCTGACAAGTGCGGGGCAGTCCTACGACAAGAGCATTGTGCATGATGACGTTTTGCCGAAAGTCTCCCTTTCATATGATGTGAATGATCATTTCATGACGTATGCCTCTTTTTCCAAGGGATTACTCGCCGGAGGGTATAATTACGCGTTTGCAACGGATTCGGATACGCTGACATTTGGACCGGAAACCACATGGAACTATGAGCTTGGCATGAAGTCCGATTGGTTTGGCAACAAGCTCACGTTCAATGCTGCCGGTTATTATATCGATATAAAAGACAAACAGGTTGAAGAGTTTTTGAGCGGTCCTGCTGTTCGTAGTGTGACCAATGCCGCCGAAGCTTCTTCACGTGGTTTTGAGATGGAGATGGAATATCGCCCGGCGCATGGATGGTTCCTTTTCGGGAATTATGGATACGCCGATGCCCGGATTGACCAATGGGTATCTGATGAAATGGGCGGTGGTACCTTTGACTACAAAGACAAAAAACTCCCCCACGCACCAGAGTATACGTATAATATAGGTGCCGAATATGTCCATGATACCGGATATTTCGGCAGATTGGATTTGTTGGGTGTTGGTGGTTTCTATACGGATGCAAAAAATACGACCTGGGTGAGTCCGTATGAAGTTGTCAACGTGCGCGCAGGGCGTCGCATGGAATCATGGGATGTCTCGGTGTGGTGCAAGAACCTTTTGAACCGTGAGTATTATTTGGACAAGGGCGTATATATTGGTGGCAATGAAATTGCGAGCGATGGAGCCCCTCGGTCTGTAGGCGTTAATCTGACATATCACTTTTAATTGAATATATACGGAGTCGAAAAATGAAACGGATACTTGCTGTTCTTACTCTTTCTTTGGGATTGATATTCCCCGGAGCCGCTTTTGCTCATACTCTTTGGGTGAACGTCTACGAGTCGTTTGTCCATAAGCCGGGCCATGTTATTGCATCGCTTGGTTGGGGGCACGTCGTGCCGATGGATGATGTCTTTGAGCACTTTGACCTTGCGTCCTACTATTTGGTTGATCCGGATATGAGTCGAGTGGACTTTCCTTTGCCCGCATTAATAAAAAAGATGGACGGTGAAAGTGAGGTGCAGAAATCCCTTCGCATAGTGGGTGGGGACACGGGAGTGCACAAGATGACTCTGAAAGATGATGCCAAGAAGGGCACCTATCAGGTCGCTGCAGTTTCACGGGATAATTTTTACAGTACGTATATTGATTTGAAAGGGCGTCACAAGTGGGCGCACACCACTATGGACAAGGTCAAGAATGTCAAGAAAGTGATTGAAGGCATGAAATTCACGACCTACGCCAAGTCTTTCTTTACGGTTGGCAAGTGGACTCAGCCGAGTGCGTTGGGCTTTGATCTGGAGATCCTTCCGTTGACTGACCTCAGCCGAGTGCGAGCGGGAGAAATGGTGGAATTCGATGTGAAGCTTTTGGGACGTTCGTTGAATACGATACCAGAACGGGCTTTTGAATATATGACATTGACAAGTAACACGTTTGGAGGGCCAGACGGTTTTACCTTGGCAACGCTTGTGTATAACGGGAAGGCTTCTTTCCGTATTCCCACAGCGGGCCAGTGGGTCGCTAATATCTATACCCGTCAGGCAGTCACACCGGATGGGCCTTTGAAGGCGCTGGTCGGTAAATGCACTAACGTCTTGTATGCGGCTACGGTCAGTTTTAATGTGAATCCTTAAGTTTGAAAAAAGCCGTTCACATGAAAATCATGTGAACGGCTTTTGCTTGTAGGCAAATATGTCTATTCGTGTGAGTGGTTTTTTATATCGTAAGTGCCCCATGTTCCCACAGGATTTTGAGACCGATGCAAATCAGCACGGAGCCTCCGAGAAGTTCTGCGTATTTCCCGATACTCTGTGCTTTGGCAGCGGTTTTCCCGAATTGTAGGCCGACAACGGTGAAGAGTGTGGCGACGATGCCGATGATCAGTGAAGGCCACCATACGGAAATACCCAGCATTGAGAGGCTGAGACCGACTGCGAGTGCGTCGATGCTGGTTGCAACGGACAGCACCACCAGTGACATCCCTTTGGTCGGGTCATTCTGACATTCTCCTTCATCTTCGAAGGCTTCACGGATCATTTTGTATCCGATGTAGCCAAGCAGGCCAAAAGCGATCCAGTGGTCGTATGCTTCAATATAGGAGCTGACTGTTCTTCCAAGATACCAACCAAGTATGGGCATGAGTGCCTGAAACAGGCCAAAGTGCCACGCCAGACGAAAGGTCTGTCGAGGGCTGACGCATTTGAGCGAGACACCGGTGGCAATAGCAACGGCAAAGGCATCCATGGCGAGGGCAATGGCAATGGTGACGAGTTCGATATTTCCCACATTGGCTCCTTGGATTCGAAGGAATTGGTAGCGTGCTTTGTTGAATCCCTCAAGCCTTTTAGGGGAGGGGCATTCTACCAATTGTCGTCTGAAATATAGTCGAGGTCGTTTTCGACGGTGAAGTTTAGGACTTTGATGCGTAATTCTTCATCATTTTCTATGATGGTACCAGTGACGGTTACCCATTTTTCGACATGTGCAGTGAGGCTTTCTGCATTTTCATCGTGTTCAACGATAAATTCTTCTTCTCCATCTACAAGAATCAAGACTCCTGAAACAGTGTCTCCATTCCAATTTGATGGGAGGACCTGCCCGTATAAGGAGTCCTCATAAATATCCAAAGCCATTTTTATCTCCGTTGATTGCCTGTGCTGTTGCTCCTTATCGTCGAGGTTTCTATTCAATTGGTAGAACATACCCCCGGCGATGGGAGCGAAATGTTTTCAAATTGTATTCTGTATCAAAGAGTATGCCTTATAAAAAAGGCTCGTACTTTTTTGGCTGCAGAAGTTTCCGGGAGAAGCTTCTACTGCTAAGTGACAGAATATACAACGTAAAAAATAAGCGGAGGGTTCGATTTTTGGTGCTGAGGATGTATCGTGCGGTCCAAGTAACAAGGATCGCTTTGAGGGGAGTTTATGTAAATACACTTCCAACGAATGGAGATGTCATGGATGATAGGAATGCCGTATAGTTTACACTGAATCGGACATGATCGCCAACTTGCAATGGGGTTCTCGTGGCGTCGAGTATGACGTGATCACTGCTTGAGCCCAAAATATCGACATCGATTAATGGTATAAGGCCTGCCACATGAACATCCTGTTTTCCCAACGCTACAATTGTTCTGAGTATTTTACCTTTGTCTTCAACGTGAGGCGTATTGCCAAAGGCATCCAGGCCTGTTTCCCCTTCAGGGAGTGACGGCTTGATTTTGGATTCTATGACTTCTGCAACCAGAGAAATCGCATCAAGGTGAAGCCCTTCAATGTGTTTTCTTGACAAAGATTCTCTCCCAAGAAGGAGGGATTCGCCCAGTCGAACGTTGTTTGTTCTGCCAGTGTTGTCATTTTGAAGCATCCAATCAAAGTTTGCAGAATTTCCTCCAGAAATTATATGAAAATTGATGCCGTATTTCTTTTCACAGGTGTCTGCCAGACTGGAGAAATGATCCATGTTGGTTTTTGTTGGTTTGACTCCATTTAGGCACGCCATGTTTGTCCCTAAACCGATGAGTCGAACGCCTTTCATTTGGCGTACTTCTTCAATTGTTTTGTTGAGATCCTGACGAAGTATTCCTTCCCGAAGATCCCCCATCTCCACCATAAGAATAATGTCGTGGACAAGATCTTTTTCAAGGGCCGATTTGGAAAGCTCTTCAATGACAAATAGTTCAGTGTTGAGGCTTCCGTCCGCATAGGTGACGACGTCACGAGATTCACTAGCAGAGGGTGTCCTGATCAGGAGGAACTGTGCTTGAACACCAGCTTTTTTCATACGGATTATATTTTCGATCCGTGAATCTCCGAGAGAAGAAATGCCTGCGGAAACAAAACAGTTGGCAATTTGGGGCTCCCCGAGAAAACTCTTGGTGACAGCCGTAATTTGAATGCCTTTGGCTCCGAACATGGAAATTAGTTCTTTTGCGTTACTGTGTAATTTTGAGAGGTTTATTTCAAGATAAGGTGTCTTCATCAAGCCAACTTGGCTTGAAGCTGTGGGAAGGTGAGTAATATATTTTTAATTAGTGAATTGCAGCCGAACTTGAGGACGTCTGTAGCGGGTATTCCAAATTGTTTTTGATATGCACTCATTGTTTCATCAATATCTGAATCGGACATGTCCTCATGATTAATGGTGATGCCAATGACAGGAGACTGCGCGAAAACTTCAATGAGTTCGATTTCGTCTTCCAAGCGAGGCATCTTAATGGCTGGATAATCGCCCAGGTGTTCTCGTTTCGGTGGATGCTGGACAATGATCGCTTCAGGTTGTCCTCCTCTAATAATGAAGCACGAGCTTAAATAGGCCGGATGGCTGAGTGAGCCTTGGCCCTCTATAACAATAATGTCCGGTTTTTTGGTTTCCCATGCCTCGACAACAGCCTTTTCCATCTCGCCTGAAATGAATTGTTCTTTGAGGGCGTCAAGAGGAACACCAAATTTTGCTCCCTGAATAACGCCTGTCTGCCCTGTGGCTATCATTACAGTATTAAGACCGAGGGCTTTAAGGGCTTGGGTCAGGATAACTGATGTCGTGCGTTTGCCAACCGCGCTGTCCGTCCCGAGAATGGCTATTTTTGGACATTCAACTTTGCTGATGTCTCCGGTAAACACCCGTCTTTGTATATCCTTTTGTTGTTTTCTGATGTCGTGCAACTGAACATTGCATTCTGCAGCTTTCTGAACGAAGGCTTCATCGTCGGTCAAAAAATCATGAAGGCCGTTGATGATGTCGAGATTTTTCTCCATTGCATAAAACATCACGTCGCGGTCATCAGAAGAGAATGCACCGGATAATGGAGCCATTCCATAAATAAAGGCTTTGACCAAGTCTCCTGTCTCTTCCAGGGCTTCGTGTATATCTTTGTAGATGGTGATTCCATTGGCTGCATTATCAAGCACTTCTCCGGCATCCAGATGAGCCTTGGTACTGTCGATGATGCCTGCAATTTCATATCTATCTGAATAACGAGTTAATCCATTGGCTGTTTTACCATCCATTTTCCCAAAGAAACCTTCACAGTATACGACTGCATGCTCTTTGTTTATCATAGTAAATCCTTAGTAAAAGATTGATTCAGTAAATTGATTTTTTAGTAATTTTGTTTATATTTTGATGTATTATTGAGTCGTATCAATTTACTAAAGTAAAAAATTAAAGCGGTTCAACAGAAATACATACCATGAAATTTGTTTTTAAAGTCGATAATCTATTTTTATTTTTTTTATTTGTTGAATTTTGTGATTTTTATTTGAGTGCTTTTCGTAATTCAGCGCGTCAATCAGGTTTTTTGTCATTCATGTTTGTCACTTACTGTTTTTGAAATTGCCTGAGGAATGGGCAAAATTAATATTTGTGTTTTTTTTAAAAAAGCGCTTGACTTCTTTTTGGAAGTAGGCGAGTAAGTCTCTTAACACCAGCCGCACCCGTGAAGGCGCGGTCTTACTGTGACCAGCGCTGGTTTGAATTTTACAAGTCTATCGAGGAGCCGTGTACGCATCTTGTACACGGCTCCTTTTTTTTGGCGCACGGGCGCTATACTTTATCACTTTTTGGAGAATTTGAATGTCTAAGAATCTTTATGTCGGCAACTTGTCCTGGTCCTCTACTGAAGACGAAGTTCGTGCAGCTTTCGAAGCATACGGCGAAGTTACTTCTGTCAAGCTGATCGAAGACCGTGAGACCGGCCGTCCCCGTGGTTTTGGTTTTGTTGAAATGGATGACAACGGTGCTCGCGAAGCTATCGCAGCCCTGGACGGCAAAGACTTCGGTGGCCGTAACATCAAGGTCAACGAAGCTAAGGCTCGCGAAGAACGCCCCCGCTGGTAGTCTTCGGATCTAAGCCTTTATCGGCATCCTGCGCCTGTCTCTCATTTGAGAGGCAGGCGTTTTTTTTGTTGTTTTTTCTGCAACTTTGTTTGCTTTGAGAAAGGCTGTTCATGTCATTTAAAAAAAGTCACTCATCATTTTATTCATCCGGATGGTTTGGTTTTCGCTGATTGTAAAGCTTCAGTGCATTCGCTGCAAAGTCCGTAGAATGTTGTCGTGTAACGATACAGGGTGAATCCCTGCTGGCGGGCTGTCTCCTGTTGCAGGCATTGTATGTATGGGTTTCGGATCGGGATGATTTTGCCACATCTTTCGCAGAGCATATGACTGGTATGGTCACCTGATGGTTCGTAGTGGGTGGAGCCGTCGCTGTGATGGGTGCACCGGGCAATGCCTGCGTGATGAAAATGTTTGATGGTTCGGTACACCGTTGAGCGACTGACGGCAGTGTCGATGGTCTGAACCGCGTTAAGAAGTTTTTCTGAGCTCATCTCACCGCCTTCGCTCAAAAAGACTTTGAGGATCAGGAGCCGTTGTTGGGTCAGTTTGAGTGTATTATCTGCCAAATATTTTTTGAATGATTTGAGTGCTTCCTGCATTTTTTTGATCTTCACGCATGCGTATTTTTGAGTTTTGAGGCCCTTGTTGACCTTGAGTCTCATTGAGACGGATATTTTATCAATTTTTATGAGTTAAATGACCTTGAGTCTCAACAAGACTTTTTTGTTGACCTCTTGTTGTGTCGGGTCTATTGCTGATATCGAAATTCATTATCAATTGCAACAAGTGGTTTTTTCAACGAGGGGAGGTTCGCATGTTTTCTCACAAAACTCTTAAATCCATGGCGCCGGGAGAGACCGCTTTTGTAGTGGCTATCAACGCTGGTTGCAAGGCCAGAACAAGGCTGGAGTCCATCGGTATTATCCCCGGAATTGAGGTTGATGTTTTGAATAACAGCCGAGGTCCAATGCTTGTTTCCGTGGGAGAGGGGCGAGTGATGGTTGAGCGCGGCATCGCACAAAAGGTTTTGGTGGCCTAATACGGCATGCCGTGTCGGGAATACACATATCAAGGAAGTGACAATAATGACTCTTGACGAATTAAATCCAGGGACTCGGTGCGTGATGAAAGACATCACAACAGATGGTGCCTTGGGACAACGGCTGATGGACCTGGGGTTTTACCCCGGTGCCGAGATCGAAATTGTTCGGAATGCCCCACTGGTTGATCCCGTGGAATTGCATCTTGACGGCTATCATGTCTCCATTAGACATACCGAAGCTCGGCATATTCAGGTGGGCGACTAATGGCTTCGAAAGAACTCGTCGTTGCTTTGGCTGGGCAACCAAACTGCGGAAAATCCACTGTTTTCAATATGTTGACAGGCGCACGTCAGCATGTCGCCAACTATCCGGGCGTTACTGTTGAGAAAAAGACCGGATCGTTTAAATTGGGTGATTCCCGTGTGGAGTTGGTTGACCTGCCGGGTACATACAGTCTGACATCCTACTCTTTGGAAGAGCGCGTTGCTCGTGATTTCCTGTTGGGTGACAATCCCGACGTTGTCATTGATGTGGCCGATGGTTCCAATCTTAAACGCAACCTGTACCTGACTCTTCAAATTTTGGAGATGGAAGTTCCTGCACTTCTTAATCTCAACATGATGGATGTGGTGGAGCGTCGTGGACATGCCGTGGATGTCGAAAAGCTGGAAGATATTCTCGGTATCCCGGTTGTGCCGACTACTGCCAAAAAAGGAGTTGGTCGGGAAGCTCTCAAAACCGCGATGCAGGCCTTGGCTCACGGGCGTAAGGAAGATGTTTTCAAGGTTGATTATGGTCCGCTTGAGCCATTTATTGCCGAACTTGAGGTGGTGTTGGTCGAGGACCCTGTTTCTTGTCTTCGCTACCCTGTGCGTTGGCTTGCAATCAAGCTGCTCGAAGGTGACGCAGAGGCTGGAAAGCAGCTCACGTTGAATCATCCTGACAGCGAGCAGGTTCTTGCCAAAGTGGAATCTTGCAGAGAGCGCTTTGCGAAAGAGAATCCGAATGGAGCGGACAGGCATATTGCTTTTACCCGTCATGCCGTATGCGCGAAGATTGCCAAAGACGTGGTGACCTTGCCGCGTGAACGTGGTCACAACCTGTCGGATACCGTTGATAAGTATGTCTGCAATCGCTATTGGGGGCCGATTATTCTGGTAGCCATTCTGGTGGTGTTGTATCAAATCTCCATTGTTTTTGGTGGCTGGCTTGCCTTGAAAGTCTGGCCGGTTTGGGGGGCCCTTGAAGATTTGGCCGGAGATATTTTGCCGCAAGCCGGGTTCATGACAGATCCGTTGTTGCGTTCGCTTGGCGTATGGGTGGTGAAATCCATCACGGCAATTTTGAATTATCTTCCCATCTTTTTCCTGTTGTTCGCCCTTATCGCTATCCTTGAAGACAGCGGATACATGCCGCGAATGGCCTTTTTGCTGGACCGGTTGTTCCGTCGTTTCGGATTGCATGGTCAGTCTACACTGCCCATGATTCTCGGTGGTGTGTATGTGGGTGGATGCGCTATTCCCGGTGTTATGGCGACCAAAGCCATTCCTGACGAACGGGCTCGTTTGGCGACCATTCTCATTATTCCCATGATGAACTGCCTGGCGAAGGTGCCGCTCTATCTGATTCTTATCGGGGCATATTTTGCCGATGTTGCAGGGTGGGCCATGTTCTTTATCGCCACAGTGACCTTGTTCATGGCCTTACCTGTTGCAAAATTGCTTTCGCTGACCGTGCTTCGGAAGCATGACAGTGCTCCGTTTATCATGGAGATGCCGCCGTACCATTTGCCGACCATTTCTGGCATATTGCGGCGTGCGTTTGAACGAATTTGGCTGTTTATGAAGAAGATCGTCACTGTGGTTGCAGCCGTAGCCGTGGTCGTCTTTGTGCTGATCAACTTCCCGGGGCTATCTGAAGAAAAAATGGCGCATTACGCTTCCATGCAAGATAAAGCTGTGGCGGGTTTTGTTCAGAAAGTGGACGCAACCCAGTATGCCGGACAGATTACTTCCGAAAATACGACTGCAGTCATCCTGTTTGGCGAAGCTTTGAAGCAGGCTAAACGAGGTGTGAAAGACAAGGAAACATCCGCTGCCATCAATGAGGATTTTCAGGCAAAGAACCCGATTTATTATGCCGTTGTCAAACGCGTTGGTAAGGATGGTAAAAAGCTGAATCGGGAACTGAAAAAAGTCATCAAGGTCCGTAAGAAAATACGGCGCGAAATGCGTGGTGAGCGCTTTGAAAACAGTTTTCTTGGTTCCATGGGCAAGGCTCTCGAACCTGTGACTCAGTGGGCCGGGTTTAACTGGCGTATTAATATCGCACTGTTGTCAGCCTTTGCGGCTAAGGAAAACAGTGCGGCAACCCTCGGGGCCATCTATGGCATCGATGATTCCGGCCAGTCTGTTCAAGAGAGTATGAAGGCGAATGAAGGCGGGTTTACCCCCTTGCATGCGTTGGCTCTGATGCTGTTCATGGCTTTGTATCCACCCTGCGTTCCTACATCCATCATGGTGAGAAGCCAGTCCAATTCAACGGGCTGGATGCTGTTTTCCATCGGTTATCAGACTGTACTGGGCTTGTTTGTCGCCAGCTTGGTCTTTACCGGTGGCACTGTGCTCGGATTGACCGGCTGGCAAACAATGTGGGCATTTTATGGACTGTGCCTTGCCGCAACCATCGGCATGGCAATGATCCCAACACCTGAAGAAAAGGAAGCGGCTGTGTCCGCTCCTACGTATAATAAAGAATGCTCTTAAGGAGGAGTATACACATGAAAAAAATGATGATTGTTTTGACTTTGGCGGCATTGCTTGGTTTCTCCGGAATGGCTTTTGCCCATAGCCCTTTGATGAGCTGCTTTGATAACGGCGATGGTACTGTCACTTGCGAAGGTGGGTATTCTGATGGTTCTTCTGCATCCGGTACCAAGATGCACCTCAAGAGCGAGGACGGGAAAAGCATACTTGAAGGCAAGATGAACGAAGACAGCGAATACTCTTTTACTAAGCCTGAGGGTGGCTACCTGGTCATTTTTGATGGTGGTGAAGGTCATACCGTGGAAGTTAACGGCGCAGACATCGTTGAATAGAGATGTATGATGCAAGGTATGGCTTACCTGCCTTGCATTTTTTTTAATGGATATATTGAGAATAATATTCAATTTCAATCGAGAGGAGTTTTTTGATGATGAAACGGTTTATCCCCCTTATGGCTGCGGCATGCGTGTTGACTTTGGTTGGTTCTGCATTTGCCCATTTCATGGTTGTTTACACCCCGGAAATTGCTTTGCAAGAAAGCAAAAATCTGGACATGCGCATAATGTTTACCCATCCAGCAGAAGCTGGTCACATGATGGATATGGGTGGCATTGAAGAATTTTATGTTCTGAGCCAGCGCGGTGATTCCAAAGTGAAGAAGACCGACCTCAAAGGATATCTGAAAGATATCGTATGGAAGAATCCCGAAGCGCAGGCACCGGCCTTTTCTGCCATGATTCCCAAGAAAGTAGTGCGTTCCATGGGCGACTACGTTTTTGTCATGAAGCCCGGTTACTACTTTGAAAAAGAAGAAGGTCTGTACATGCAGCAGATCACCAAGTTGATCCTGAATGTTGGCGGCGTACCTGGCAACTGGGCTGAGCCTGTTGGTCTTCCTTGCGAAATCGTTCCCCTGATCAAACCGTATGGTCTGTGGACTGGTAACGTCTTCAAGGCACTGGTCCTGTCCGATGGCAAGCCCGTAGCCGGTGCTGAAGTTGAAGTCGAGTACATGAGCCATATGCCCAACCTGAAAACCAACTCCATGCCCGCAGAGTCCACAGTAACATATCCGCAGGGTTCCTTTGTCACCCAGACCATCTTCACTGATGCTGATGGTTACATCACCTTTGGTATCCCCAAGGCTGGTTGGTGGGGTTTTGCAGCTCTCGGTGTTGGCCCCGAAAAGGAATACAAAGGCAAGGAACTTGGTCAGGACGCAGTTATCTGGGTCAAGGCCGAAGACATGAAATAGAATGGTATTCCCCCTCTAGATAGTGAGAATCATACCCTCCCAGCAGGTGCGGCGGCTTGTCTAAGAGCCGCCGCACCGACCTGCGGATAGCGGACTGTGATGGACTTTTTGTGCGTGAGAGCTTGACGAGACGGGAGTGTGCATATGGACGAAAAAATACGGGTGACGCAATGCGAGGTGGTTGTTCCACCCGCTGGCGGAACTTTTGAAACTCAGCTCGTCGTGATTGTTGCATTTGTGACCATTGTTTTGTGCGGATGCGGCATCCTTTTACGAAGCTCCGGGGCAGAGGAATATACGGTCCCTGCGTGGCAGGTTGATGCTTTCAGCGATCTTCAACCTGAAGAGCTCGCTATTTTCAATGCGCTTCTTACATCAGCTCCTGAGATTGAAATGATTCATGAAGATGAGTTTGATTGGCCGTCGGTGACGGAATTGGCTGAGGCTCAGCTGCCTCCGTTTGTTCAGGATTCATCGTGGCGTAGTGACGGGAGTTATCATTGGATACGGAACATTATCAGTACAGAGGATAAACATATTGTTCTGTATATGGGAAATCCTGGTGATGACATCAAAACAGGCTCTTTTCTGTTGGTGATGCTGCATGATCATATCAAGAAACAAGGGAATGCGGGAGTGGCCAGTCACGTTCCCTTTGAAGTTTGGATTCATCCTTCTTCCTCTCCTTCGTTTCCGGGAATGAGCACGGATCAGGCATTGATCAATGGTGGATGGCGAGAAGTGGTTGCTCGGAAGGGTGAGCGTGAGATGAAAAAATCTCGAGGCGAGGATTACTTCTAATGATTCGTAAGTTACTATATAGTATCGTTTTTGGTTTGTTTATGGTGAGTGCTGCGTGCCCCGCTGAAGATATTCCTCGCATTGGTGTGACACTGCATCCGTACTATAGCTTTGTGAAAGCTATCGTCGGCGATACTGCCGAAGTCGTTCCTCTCATTGGTGAAGGGTTTAATCCTCATAATTACCGGCCTCAGCCCGAGGATATCAAGAAATGCATGACGTTGGATGTCATGGTCGTCAACGGCATCGGGCATGATGAATTTGCCTTTGAAAGCATCGAAGCAGCCAATTTGAAAGGAAAACTCCCGCTTATTTTCGCCAACAAGGACGTTTCACTTATTCCGGTGAGTGGACATCTAGATGGCAAGAAAGTTGTCAATCCCCACACATTTGTCTCTGTGACCGCCTCGGTTCGCCAAGTTTATACTATTGCCAAGGAGCTGGGAGAACTGTTCCCTGAGAACGCCTCCCTATACCGAAAGAATGGACGGAAATATGCGGCTCGGCTTCGTCGGATGAAAGCCGAATACATGGAGCGTATAGCCGATCTGCCGGATTTGGATTTCCGTTGCGCCACTATTCACGGCGGATATGATTACCTTTTTCAGGATTTTGGATTACAGGTGACCGCTGTTATCGAGCCGGGGCATGGGCTGAAGCCTGCAGCCAGCCAGCTTGCCCGAATTATAGATGAAATCAAAAGACTCGGCGTGAATGTTATTTTTACTGAGATGGCGTTTCCCGACAAATATGTGGACACCATCCATGAGGAGACCGGTATTCGGATTCGTCATTTGTCACATTTGACCAATGGCGAATATACGGAAGAGGGGTTTGAGAAGGGATTGCGAGCCAATCTTGAAGCCCTGACAAATGCCCTTGTAGACGCAAAAACTGCCAAACAGGGAGGCTGATATGTCTAAAGTGACTTTGTTGACAAAAGGTCCCACCGTTCACTTTGAGCATTTGGGACTGCGTCTTGGCGGCAATACCATTCTTTCGGATGTGAATTTTACGATTCAACCTGGTTCGATTCATTGCATAATTGGTCCCAATGGAGGCGGCAAGACTTCTCTTATTCGTTCAATGCTCGGACAGATGCCCCACACCGGCGATATTCGCATTTGCTGGGGTGGGCCGACAACGATCGGCTATGTCCCCCAGTCGTTGGATTATGACGATACCTTGCCCATGACGGTCTTGGATTTCATGGCAATGCTTTGCCAACGAAGGCCTGCCTTCCTCGGTTTGAAGCATAGTAAGCGGTCCTTGATTAATGATGTGTTGCAACGTGTCGGTATGGATTCAAAAATTAACCGGCCATTTGGCTCTCTGTCCGGGGGGGAACGTCAAAGAATTTTGTTTGCACAAGCATTAATGCCCCGTCCAAAGTTGCTTATTCTGGACGAACCGACAACCGGTTTGGATCAGGCCGGTACAGCGATTATGCATGATGTGCTGGAAGAGTTGCGCCGGGAAGGGACAACGATCCTTTGTATCCATCATGATCTCTCGGTTGTTCGTGAAATGGGTGATGTTGTGACGTGTATCAATCGGCAATTGTTGTTTTCAGGGCCTCCGGTCGAGGAATTGACTCCTGAGCGTGTATTTTCTGTTTTTTCTTCAGTCAAGGCGGCCTGATTTGATGGATTTTATTTACGACTTTATTCGACTTCCGCTCATGGAGATGGGCAAGGCCGGGGTGTTGCCTGAATTTTTTCAATACGCTTTTGTTATCAACGCCCTGTTATGCGCATTGGTGGCCGGACCGCTTCTTGGTGGAATCGGTACCATGGTGGTTTCAAAGCGGTTGGCCTTTTTCTCCCAGGCAGTGGGGCAGGCTGCCCTGACAGGCGTGGCGCTCGGCGTGCTGCTTGGTGAACCCGTGACCGCCCCGTATGTATCCCTGTTTGGGTTTTGTATCCTGTTCGCACTGACTATGAATTACACCCGTAATCGTATGCGCATGAAGCAGGATATTGTTATCGGTGTTTTTCTTTCGGTCTCGTTGGCAGTGGGGGCCTGTGTTCTTTTGTATGTCACGGCCAAGGTGAATATGCATGTGTTGGACAATATTTTATTTGGTTCCGTTCTTACGGTGAATAACACTGACATGAACGTTTTGATTGTCATTGCCGGGTTATGCGTTGCCGTGGGTATCCCTACCTATAACAAAATGTTGCTTGCCAGTTTTAATCCCAGCCTCGCTCAGGTTCGCGGTATCAATGCCAAATTGTATGACTATGTGTTCGTGCTCATGATTACGGTTATTACTGTTGCCTGCCTGAAAATTGTGGGGGCGGTGCTTGTGGAAGCATTGCTCATTATTCCGGCGGCGGCTGCGAGAAACGTCAGTCGTTCTGTGCGTGGTTTTTTCTTTTATAGTGTGGCCTTCGCCACCGTGAGTTGCATGCTTGGCATCATTATCCCGATGCAATTTGAAATCCCGGTGCCGTCTGGCGGTGCCATTATACTCGTCGCTTCCATCGTCTTCATGATGACAGCCGGAGTGCGCATGGTCTCCGGCTCTTTCAAGGAGGCTGCGGTATGAAGAAGTGCCTTATTATTGGTATGCTGGTGACATTTGTTTTTCTTTGGGCAAGGGCTGGTATTGCCGCGGATGCTTCAGAAAAAACCGTTGTTCTGACATCCATCGGCGCAGTGCAGGCCATGGCTGAAGTCCTGACTGAAAATACATCCATCACGGTGATGAACAGCATCCCGCAAGGATATTCCATGCGAGGACAGGATGCTTATTTCAAAAAGCATAGGGAAGCGTTTTTTCAATCGGCAGCCAAAGCAGACGCGGTGCTTACCGTCGGATCAGCTTGGCCGGCTGACCCTTTGTACAAATGGGCCAGACGAAGCAACATCCGAGTGGTCAATATCGACGCGACCAGACCTTTGGACGAATATGGCGCGGGTGTGCCGTTGGTGACGGTGCAAGGAAAGAACGTTCCGTTTGTCTGGCGTAGCCCCGCCAATATGACTCGTATGGGGGCCATTACAGCCGATGACCTTTCGCGTCTTGTCCCTGCGGAAGCTTCGACGATCAAGGCCAATCTCAAGAGAATGCAGTCCGTTCTGTTCAGAATCCGGTCAAAGTATGAAGCGGCGTTTACTGACCTTGAGAGTGTGGACATTGCTGCGCTGACTGGTGCGTATACCCCATTAATCGATGAATTTGGATTGGATGTCATTGCCTACGCCCTTAAGCCTGAAGTCGAGTGGACGGAAAATGATGCAAAGGGTTTTGCCGAACAGTTGAAATCCGGCGATATTAAAGCCGTTGCCTGTGCATGGGAGCCGGATGAAAAGGTACGAAAGGTTATTGTGAAGAGTGGTGCTGTTCCGGTGGTACTGGAGAAGTTCGTTCGCGAATCAGATGTCGATCCGATCATTTCCTTGAGCAATTGGTATGAACGCAACTTGTCCCGTCTTCTTGCGGCGCTACAGGATTAACCTCGGAGGAAGTCATGGATACCATCTTTGCGATTGTAATCATTGTCGTGGCTGTGGCCTATTTGCTTAAGCGCAGGTTTGCCGGGCGGAACAGCGGGAAAGGGAGTTCTACCTGCGGGTGCTCCGGGTGCGATTGCACCTCGTGCGGAGGGCGTGGTGCTGGCGAGGATAGTCAATCTTCTCTTAAAAGAAAATAACCAACGTGGACGGGGGTTCATAATGTCTTTTTGTAAACCGAAAATTATGTATGTGAGTTTGCTCTTTGTCGTAGCCATGATGATCACTGCCTTGGGCGTTGACATTGCGTCGGCTCATTCAATGTTTATTCAATCTGGTCGCCACAGGGTGGATGAGGGCAAGAAAACACCGCTCTTTTTTTGTTATGGACATCATTTCCCTGTAGATGACGGTGTGCGTCGGAATAAGCTTGCATCGGTGAATGTTTTTGATCCGTCCGGGCAGGCAACCGCAATTCAGCTACGCGATGAAACCTGTCTGCATTCTTACATGGTCGAGTACGACAAGCCCGGTGTCTATGTGTTGGCCGCAGAGACCAATCCTGGTTTTTACACCAAGTGGGTAGATAAAAAAGGGCGTAATCGCAGTACCATCAAGCCCATGAGCGCTGTTGTGGACAAGGCTTCAAAGATCGAGAAATCCCTGTACAGCAAACAGTATGCAAAAACATATGTTCGTTGTGGTGCTTCTGATGGTCTTTATCAGGCCCACGTGGGGCTGCCGCTTGAGCTGGTTCCCATGCAAGACCCGACGACATTGAAGCCTGGTGATGTTCTGTCCTTGAAAATTTTTCGTGATGGAAAACGGTACTTTGGTTCTGGGGCTTGGGATGCCACTTATGCGGGATTTTCTACGGAATCAGAGGACCTGTATCATCCAAGAGCCACTGCAGCCGGTGATACCATTAAGGTTTCCCTCGACCAACCGGGACGGTGGTTTATTCGGTACTTCATCAAGACCGACGCCACACCTGAAAACAAGGATAAATATCTGCAACAGAAGCAGACAGCCACACTTGTGGTTCTCGTCCCCAACGAGCGCAAACAACCCGTGGCTCATCATTAGGCACTTTAGGTGACCTCAGGGCGTGGGGGATCGTTGGAGTGCGTCCTCGAACTCCAGTGGATAGGCGATCTTCCACGCCCTTTAGGAATGCTGACGTATATATCTTTTATATATAATTCTGTTGGGCGTTTGAGATTCAGGATCACTAGAATTTCTTTCTCATCAGAAACTCTTAATAGTGTGTTTGTGCGGACGGGTAGCAAGAAAGAATATTTTGCTCGTAAGTCTATAGAATTGAAGATTTATATATCTATTTCGAGTAGAAGCAAGAAGATGCAGATAGTTGCGGCTTCTTTTTGATTATTTTTACATTTTGAGACGGGATTTCAATTCCTACTATATACTACCTTTTCGGTATTAAATTATTGAAAATTAATGTGTTGACGTTATATTTTTTAATCGGCTATGCACTTCGCTACATTGAAAATGAATTTCATAATCAACGATTCGCTCGGGATTGAGAAGGCCGACGGAGAAAAGGAAAAGGAGGTCGTTTTGAAACGCCTTTTGGCAATTATGGCTGTTGTTACATGTTTGATTTTGGGTGAAGGAGCCTCTTTGGTGCACGCCGGACCTGTTATGGGCGGGGGGAGTGATTCCGAAGCAGCTTTGAAGGATCGGCCCGATACAAAACCTGTCAAATGCGTGGGCTTGATCAACATGTCAAACGGGATAGTTCTTCCTAAAGGGAAAGTGACCGCCAGCATCAAATATCGATACGTTCACAAAGATTCTTTGTATGACGGAAGCGAGGAAAAGCATGGAAATTACGGGGGTAAATACGATCGTGTAAATCAAGGGTTGCAGTTTACGGCCAAGGCTGGATTGTTCGAGGATTTTGAAGCCCGTGTCATGGTTCCGTTTTGGGATAAGGAACTTAAACGCAAGGCTGGCAATCCTCCAACATCCACTGGGACCGATTCAGTAAGTGGTTTGGGTGATGTCGTGGTTATGGGGCGGTACGCACTCATGAGCCAGCGGAAGGGCGATTGGATGAGCGTGGCTTTAGGAGCGGGAATAAAATTGCCTACAGGTGACCCTGATCACGAGAATGACTTTCCGTTTTCCAATGCGCATAAATACATCGGCCCGGGTGGTCAGCTTGGTACCGGTTCCTGGGATCCAAAGATTGAATTAGGTGCTACCAAGTTTGTGGATCGTTCACGGTTTGACATGCATTTTATGTACACCATCCCCGGAGATGGAGCGCATGGTTCCCGCAAGGGCAAACAGTTCAAGTATAACTTTGGGTATGGGTATGCCCTGAATAAGTATTTCGACCTTGAACTCGAATTGAACGGTGTCGAGCAGGAACGTCATCGCTACGATAACGAAATCGCCAAATCAACCGGTGGGCATACCATCTATATTACCCCCGGTATTCATTGGAAGATGGCCGAAAAATGCCATTTGTCATTGGGCGTTCCCGTAGTCGTCTACCGTGACCTTAATGGCTATTCAGCCGACCCTGATCGCAACAGCCGGTATGGGCTGGGTGAAGACTTTCAGGTTGTGACCCGTCTTGCTTTCAGCTTCTAATTATTTGGAGATAAAAATGAAAAAAATACGTTTGCTTTTGATTGTGACATGCCTGTCCTGCATGGCGATTCTCTTTGGACTGACCTGCGCCAATGCCACTCCGTACAAGGCACCGGAGAAGATCAAAGCCGTCATGGTCGGTGACAGGTTGGTGGATGTGGCCTTGAAGCTTGGTGTTGTCGCAGAAGGGATGGCTGTGCGAGCATCCATGTGGCCCAAAGCCGATGAGATCAAAATGGCTTCTCAGCTTTTGGGGTGCCCCAACTATGTCACGGTCAAACATCCTGAGACCATTGCCAATTTCATGAAGGAGCGGGGCATTACTCGGCTCATCTTGGAAAAAAGCGTTAAGTTTTGTTTGTACAAGAAAAAAGTGAATCCTGTGAAAGTGGCTGAGTTGGTCAAGGATGTCCCCGGTATCACCATTGAGTATGTGGATTTCAGCAGTGGCGTCGTCCCTGCCATCTCACAGATTGCCGAGTTGTTTGGTAAGCAGGAGCAGGGACATCAAGTGGCTGCCTCGTATGCAAAAGCCATGAAGAAGGTCGAAGCTTCTTTGACCAAGCAGAAAACCGGCAAACGAGTTCTCGTACTCAACGGCCATTATCTCGCATCGGGTAAAACCTTTATCCGCGTGGAAGCTCCTGGTGGTTATTCTGATCAGTACATCCTGAATCCGCTTGGGTGCAAAAACGTGGCAGAAGCCATGATGACCGACACGATGAAGGTCAGCAAAGGTCATGTCTCTGGTGGGCGTTTGGGTTGGTTAGACAAGGTCAAACCTGACGTGATCGTTGCCACAGGTGACGGATTTGCCGTGCAACTGGCACTGCACAAGGCTTTGCAGAAGAATCCGGCTTTGGCTGATGTCCCGGCCATCAAAACCGGTTCGGTGTATTCGCTGCCTTTTTATGGTGATTCCAGCGTCCTTGAGTATCCGCAGATATTCAAGCAGTGGAGTGCCGCTTTAGGGCAGTAACTTCAAAGACTCCTGACGACGATACTCAAGAGGGACTGCATGTAGTGGCAGTCCCTCTTTTTTCTCGTTTGAAAGAGAATTTATAGTGCAAATGGCGTGAGAATCCTCTCAAGTACTCCCTGTACTTTGGAGATGGCTACGCCGTAGTTGGTCACTGGAACTCCACGGCGCGAACATTCATTCATGCGGCGTAACATCTCGGTTCGGTTCAACATGCAGGCACCGCAGTGGATGGCGAGTTTGAATCGTTCCAAATCTTCAGGGAAGTCGTGGCCTGAATAGGTCTCGAAGTTCAGGTTTTTCCCTGTGTATTGTGTGACCCAGTGCGGAATTTTGATCCGGCCTATGTCATCTTCCACCGGATGATGGGAACAGGCTTCGCCGATGAGTATTGTGTCACCTTCACTCAGGGTATCAATGGCTTTCGCGCCATGCACAAGTGTTGGAAGGTCTCCTTTGTAACGGGCGAACAGGGTCGAAAAAGTGGTCAATGGGACATCGGTCGGGACGACTTTGGCCACATTGTGTACGACTTGAGAATCCGTGATAACCAGTGCGGGCTTGTGGTTCAGGCCGGACAAAGCCTCTTCGAGTTCTGATTCCTTGGTGGTTAACGCCAAAGCGTCACCGTCTAGGATCTCTCGCAAGATTTGCACCTGAGGCAGGATGAGCCGTCCTTTGGGAGCGGAAAGGTCTATCGGCACGACGCAGACGACCCATTCCCCTTTTTTGAAGAGGTCGCCAGCCAGTACCGGGTCACGCTTCATTTCCGGCGGTGCGATGTCGATGATCGCCTGTTTTATTTCGTCGATATTTGTTTCGTCTTTGGCCGAGGTGGTCAGGAACCGAAATCCCTTTTTTTGACAGTATGCGCGGTCTTCGGCTGATGGTTCCCTGATGTCACTTTTGTTGAAAGCGATGATGAATGGGATGTCCAGTTCGATGATGTCTTCGATTATTTTCAGTTCATGTGGCGTGAGCCCTGCCTCGCCGACAACGACTATTGCCACATCCGAACGCCAGAGGACTTTTCGTGTTGCCTTGATTCGCAACTCCCCAAGTTCGCCAGAGTCATCGAGTCCGGCTGTGTCGTAGAATGTGACAGGGCCGAGCGGAAGCAATTCGTAATGCTTGGCAACCGGGTCCGTTGTCGTCCCCGGCATATCCGAGACAATGGCTATTTTTTGATCCGTTATGGCGTTAACCAGTGATGACTTGCCTGCATTCCTTTGTCCGGCGAGGGTTATGACCAGTCGTATTCCGCGGGGTGCTTTGTTGGACATTGTTTCTCCTTGGAGAGAATCCTTTGGATGATGACGGCACAAGGCCGAGGGAGCGGATCATGCTTTTGGCATGTGTCAGAGAATCCGTGATATCAATGTTCGATGCGTTTTTTCCGGGATAGATGGTGTAATCTGCGCGATGGTCCTCCGGGGTCATGGAGGGCATGATGACATTGCATCCACGAGTCAGTGCAAGCCTTTGAGACTCTGGTTCCAAAGCGCTCAAAGCGGATGTAGCCGGGATGTTGGCGTGTGGATTGAGGATACGTAAGATGGCCGTCACCCTGTGTGATAACTCAATGCTGCCGGGTGCAACCTGTGCCAGTGGTGTTTGAGGATGCGGAATGAATGGGCCAACAGCGATCATGTCCAGGTCGAGGGCAGTGAGGAACAGAATGTCTTGGAGCGTGGAAATGAGGTTTGAGTCAGGGAGGTCGGTGATAACACCTGATCCAACTTCATAGCCGAGATGCCGGAGGGATTCGACTCTATGCAATCTTGACGAAAACTCCTCGCCATCCCTGAGTCGTTTATAAAGACGTGGGTTGGTGGTCTCCAGTTTGAGCAGACAACGGTCTGCCCCACACTCGCGCCAGAATGCATATTCATCCACACCTCGGTCGCCTAATGAGAGCGTTACGGCCACGTCGTGCTGTGTTTTGATTTCCTTGATCAGCGTACCAATGGACTGTGTGGAATAGCTGAAATCATCGCCGGACTGGAGTACGATGGTCCCGGCTCCTTGAGAAACGGCCAGTGAAGCGGCGTTCAATATTGTCTCATTTCCCATCCGGTAACGGGTTATTCCCTTATTGGGAGCACGTAGACCGCAATAGTGGCATTTCTTATTGCAGACGTTGGAAAATTCAATGATGGCACGAAGGTATATTCCGTTACCAAACTCCTGTGATTGAGTCGCGTTGGCGCGTCCAAAGAGTTCTTTGTCATTTGCGCCTGTGAGGTACGTGAGAATGTCGTGTTCTTTTAAGGTGTACATCGTGTCCGTGGGGTAAGGGTTGTATTCATTGCTCGGACACATTCGTTGATGAGTCGAAACGAGGCGATTTCTTTATTTGTGGCATTGGTCGGAGCCTTGCCTGTTTGGGTCCATTCCATCAGCTTTTCGACGTCCGTATTGATTTTACCCCAGAAGCCATGGGGCGCGTGTTCTCCAGCATGCGCGTATTGACCGAATACGATCGTGTTGTCGGCAACGATTATGGGAAGACAGGGCAGTCTGCGGGCTGGGTGGAGATGGATTTTGTCAGGATGTTGTGCAGCCAGTTTTGTCAGGAATTGGTGCGATGATGCGATTTCATCGGTAATTCCTTGAATGGATATGCCGAATCTGAGTGCCTTGAGAAAGGAGAATGTCCATTTTGAACCGTGCTCTGGATCAATGGTGATGATATCCAATCGTTTAAATTCCGGTTTACGGATGGCTGTCTTGAGGCCGTTGCGATGGGCTTTTGACTTTGCAAACGCGCCATATACGGCTGCATGGAGGATGATTCTCCTTTTTGCAGCAGCAAACAGTCCCGGCGTGTTCAATGCGTCGATTCCTGCGACGATTTCCATTTCTTTTTCACCTCACGGTATGCGTTCGGTTGGCAATGACCTCGTCATTGAAAATTCCGAACTCGACCTCCATGGATGCTCTTGCGAAAGCGGCCCTCAAAAAGGGAAGGTGTGTGCCGCTTGCATCCTGCAGATGCAGTGATAGGCGCTGGCTATTTTTTTTGTTCGCCGATCACATCGCGTTTGCTTTGCATGGAGGAAGAGTCCGGGGTCTTCATCAATCGTTGTCTTAGTTAGAGATACAAGTCTCTTTCACCTGCTTCGATACGAGTGAGCCTGTCCGTAAGTACTTTTTTCTGTTTGAGATCAGCGTATCCTTCAATTTCACGGGCAATGAGAGCTTCTCCCGCTTTTTTGGTCTCTTCGGAAGCGTAATCCATAAGGTATTCTTTGAAGGTGAGTATCCCGTTCGGCAGACAGAAGTTCTGGATGAAACCTGTTTTTGCCAGTTCCATGAAATGCTCACCTGTGCGGCCCAGGCGATAACAGGCTGTACACCAGGACGGGACATAGTCGTGTTCACCTGCGATGGAACGGATGACTTCATCCAGACTGCGACTGTCACCAACACAGAATTGCTGGACGCCGGGTCTGTCATATTCCGGGTCGCTGTATGCGCCGGGGTAGGTGCGGGAACCTGCGGAAATCTGAGAAACACCCATTTGCAAGAGTTCGGCTCGGAATTCGGCAGTTTCGCGGGTGGTCAGTATCAGGCCGGTATACGGGACGGCTATGCGAAGGACGGCCACGATTTTCTTGAATTCATGGTCAGTGGTCGGATACGGCGGGTTGTAGGACATATCCGATCCAAGGGCTGGCTCTAGTCTAGGGAAGGAGATAGTGTGAGGCCCGACTCCCCAATCCCTTTCAAGCTGAAGGGCATGATGGAGAAGTCCCAGAACTTCGTACGTGGTGTCATACAGTCCGAAAAGCGCACCCATACCGACATCGTCAATACCGGCCTCCTGAGCGCGGTGCATGGCGTGCAATCTCCACAGATAGTCCGTCTTGCGACCTGCCATGTGGACCTTTTCATATGTTGGTACGTGGTATGTTTCTTGAAAACACTGGTAGGTGCCAATACCGACTTCATGCAGCGTTTTGAAGCCTTCAACATCCAGCGGCGCACAGTTGATATTGACCCGGCGGATTTCACCGCTTTTTGCCGAGGTCACGGAGTAAACGTCGCGAACAGTCTGGGCAATCCACTCGGCATTGTATTTGGGGTGCTCGCCGTACACGAGTAACAGGCGTTTGTGCCCTTGATCTTCCAGAACTGTCACTTCCTCATGGATTGCTTCGGGTGTAAGTGTCCTGCGCTCCAGATCCTTGTTAGTGGCCTTGAAACCACAATATGCGCACTGATTGACACATTCATTCGAAATGTACAGAGGGGCGAAAAGCACCAGTCGGTTACCATAAATGCCCTTTTTAATTGTCATGGCGGTTTGGAAAATTTCCTCATCCAGTTCTTTGTTCGTGTTCTTTAACAAAACAGCGGCTTCAAACGGGGTGAGTCCTTTGCGCTCCAACCCTTTGGCAAGAATATCCCGGACCAGTCCCGGATCGGGGTTTTCCGCTTTTTCCATTTCGGAACGGATAACGGTATCGTCGATAAAATTTTCCAAACCGGTGCCTAACGTACTGTCCTGTTTCATGGCCCTTACTCCCTTGGTTATACCAATAGTGATTTGACTTGAACGCCATCGAGCATGCCGAGTTTGCCCGTCAGGGCTCCAACTTCGTCGGTGGTCGCTTCAATGATCAGATCGATGATGTTCACGCCTCTGTCTTTGAAAGGCAGGCCCATGCGTCCAACGATAATTTCTCCATGGTCGCTGAGTATATCGTTTACCGCTGGGGCTGCTTTGAACCTGTCTTTGATGATGATGCCGATAATTCCCAATCGCTTTTCCATACGAATTCCTTTTTCGGTCATTGATCTCACAGTGCAGGAGAAAGCCCGGCTTAGCACTTCCGGGCGATCTGCAGACGGGGGATAGGGGGGAGCTTTAAGACGTCGGTCTGCTTGTGGAAAGCGGGTAGAGTCTCGATGGCTCCACCCTGTGGTTCAGGCTAACCCTTACCGCAGGCAGATTTTCTCCGATTGGAGGTGTTCTGGAAAGAAGTGATAAGAGAAAAAAGGACACGAATCAAGAAAAAGTTGCACTTAGTGTATAACTTTTTTAAAATAGTATTACGAAATTTAGACAAAAAGAATGCCCAAGGAAAGGGACTGTTCTCAAGAGAGGCGTCAAATGGTGTGGGAAAAAAAGATGAGAAAAAGAAGCGTGTGCCCTTGGATCAGAGATATCCTAGCCGCAGGTTAACGCTGTTGGCGTTTTAGAAGTTTAACTTGAAGCCTTTATCTTTGAGGATGGCAATCTTTGCGCTACGATCAATATAATGCGTGTGCAGTAGGTGGTGGGACATGTGTCCACACGGGCCTTCGTGCAGGAAGCCGTCTTTCTTGTCGTAGATTTTCTTGATCATGGGATTGTCCTGAGACTTCCTGATCGCGTAAATCTTGGAGTTGGCGTCAGCATCATATACGGATTTTTGGCGCAGTCCTACGAAACTCATGGAGCTAGCTACAGCTTCTTTTGTGATGTTCATCCCAAGTACGGCGTATCCGGTCATGATACCGCAGGCTTTGATGAAACCGCGTCTGTTCATTATCATATCTTGTTTCTCCTTATGCCGTGACCTTACGTGCTCGGAAGCGTTTATTAATCTGGGCTACCGTGCTTCTGAACAGGGAGGCCTGAATTTCTGGATCAAGAGGCTGACCTCCACCGTTCACACAACCGCCGGGACAGGTCATGATTTCAATGAAGTGGTATGGCGATTTGCCGGCCCTGACTTCATCGCAGAGCTTGGCGGCGTTATCGAGTCCACTTGCCACGGCGATTTTTACGGTGCCGAAACCGGGTACCTTGACGTCAGCGGTGTTGATGCCTTCGTGGGTACGAACGACCTTGATGTTTGGGTCGCTCAATTTCTTGCCGGAAAGCACTTCATAGGCCAGCCTGAGGGCCGCTTCCATGACGCCGCCGCTGGTGCCGAAAATGGTGGCTGCGCCGGTGGAGTCGCCCAGAACCGCATCGGGTTTCTGATCTGGCAGGCTGTTGAAGTTGATGCCCGCAGTCTTGATCATGTACGCCAGTTCGCGGGTATTGATGGTAGCATCAGTGTCCCGGAAGCCACTGTCGGCCAGTTCCGGTCTGAGGCCTTCATATTTCTTGGCGATACAGGGCATGATGGATACCGTGTAGATCTTCTTGGCTTCGGTGTGCGTTTCATGTGCGCCGTATGTCTTGGCCAGAGGTCCCAACATGCCGATGGGTGATTTACAACTGGACAGATTTGGCATCAGGTCCGGGTAGAAGGTTTCGGTGAACTTGACCCAACCGGGACAGCAGGACGTGAACTGAGGCAGGGGGCGTGCGCCTTCCTTGCCCTGTTCCTGAACACGCTGAATGAGTTCGGTGCCTTCTTCCATGATGGTCACGTCAGCGGTAAACTCGTTATCCCAGATGTAGTTGAAGCCGAGCTGGCGTAATGCCGTGTGCATTTTCCCGCCGACATAGGTACCGGTCGCAGCGCCAAAGCACTCACCCAGACCATAGCGAACGGCCGGAGCGGGCATGGACACGACGATAGTGTCAGGGGCTTTGAGTTTTTCAAAGACTTCGTCGACATATGAAACGCCTTCGTAGATGGCGCCATACGGACAACTGGTCAGGCACTGTCCGCAGTTCATGCAGGCTGCCGGATCAACAACTTGACGAATACCGTCTTCATTAATGGATTGGATTGCACCAGTGGCGCAAACTTCTTCGCATGAACCGCAGGCTTCACACTTTGTGGCATCAACTTGGACAAAGTAGATGCTGTCCGGGTCGACCCCCTTGGGTGCGTTGTTTTGGTACATGACGCCTTCAATCAGTTTCATTGTTCCCTCCTTGTTCGGGTGGACTGAAGAAAGGTCGACCGGTGTAACGACCGGTGACGACTTTGGTGTGCATCCAGACATTGGATACCCTCCTTTGTTAACAAGGGTATAAAATACCTTTATTAACACGAAATTAGAAATAGTAACACTATACGGCTACTATTTTAAAAAACATAGTCATGTCAAGGCTCGTGTTTTTGGCTGAATGCAAAAGTGGTGTGTTTGCGTACATTTTGCGAGGCGGTTTCTTTTTGATACCGTTAAAAACATGTAAAACGGTCTAGAAGTGCTCGGAGATTTGCGTACACTCCGCATGCACGTTTTGTGAGGACTTTGTTTGAAAGGTGATTCATTTAAATTTTGATTATCTTCACTCTGGCTAGAGACCGGTTTCGTTATATTGGTGAAGTCGTTGTTCGGGTCAGGGGATTAAATACCATTTAGAGGAAGGAGATTTTAATGACTTCTATAGTTTCTGAACCAGTGACTGTTATGCCCATAGAGCGGAAGGACGGTACCTATGCCCTCCGTCTTTGTCTTAATCAGGGGTTGCTGACTCCCGGTATGACCAGAAGTGTTATGGAAATCATGGAGACGTATCCCGGTGTGACGCTTCGCGCCACCACCGGCCAGCGTATGAATTTGGAAGGAGTTCCCAAGGGAAAACTTGACGAAATCGTGTCCACTCTCGGCGTGTCGATTCCCAAGTGTCCCCCCGGTGTTTCTGTTTGTCCGGGCGGTGAACTGTGTAAATATGGTCAGCAGAATACCCGTGAGATGGGCGACCGTCTGCTTGAGGTGGTCAAGGCCAATGGCCCGTATCCTTTCAAGGTAAAGAGTGGCGTTTCGGGTTGTGGCATGGCCTGTAGCTTGAGCTTTGTGCGTGATATCGGTCTTGTGGGAATTGCCAAGGGGTGGAACGTTATTTATGGCGGTTCTGCTCGCCACCGTGCTGCCCCCGGCTTGCGCCTCGCTAAAGGGGTTTCGGACGATGAAGCATTGGCTATCATCGCAAAAGCACTGGTTTATTATCGTGATACCGCCAAAAAAGGTGAACGCATCGGGATGATGGTACGTCGATTGGGTCACGATGTTGTGGCTGACGCCCTGAAATAACTGACAGCTTCAGAAAACAAGAAACGCCCCTGAGCATATCCGTGCTCAGGGGCGTTTCATTATATCTGGGGGAAACAGCAGTACTGTGTGCTGCTACATGCTGTATTGATACTTCACGGCTGTCTTCATCGTGAATGTCTGCCCCTGAATGATCTTGGGCCGCTTTGTGAGGCCGCTTGCTGCCGTGATCGCTCGGAGGGCGGCGCGGTCAAGACGTTGATCGCCGGAGGAGCGGACCAGCCTGACATCGGTAAAGGAGTCGTTGGGTAAAATACGGAATGTGAAGAGGGCGTTGCCTATGAGACCTGAAAGGTCGCCGTTGCCGGGAAGAAATTTACGCCGTTCAATGGCCTCATGGACTTGGGTGAGAAAGTGCTTCACGGCCAGTCGCCGCAAGCGTTTGCCTGCGTCTTCACAATTCTCATCAGGGTCATCTTCCACAAAGCCCTGTTCAAGAGCAAGGGGATTGCCGGGGGTGCTGACGGAGACATCGAAATCCAGCGGGACAATGATTTGTTCCCCACCGACAACCGGTTCCTGATCCCAGTCCAGTTGCAACAGAAATATGTGGACCACGATCGAAATGGCAACGCAGGTGCCGAGAATCTGGCGCGAGGTCATTGATGTGCCTCGGCCTTTGCGGCTTCTTCTCCTTTGGTGCTGGTCGCGATAACGAGATTGCTGAATCCGTTGGACCTGACTAAATCCACAATGCGGACAAACTGTTCTACACGTGCCTGCGGGGCTGATTTGAGGAGAATGTGCGCTGGTTGTAGCGCGAGTGGCTGTGATGCCGTGGATTGCAGTTTGTAGGCGAGAGACAACAGGGTGATTGGCTTGGTATCACAAAAGACATCACCGTTGGTTCGCAGTTCTATTTCCATTGATTTGCCGGAAACCGGCTTGGAAGATTCGGCTGGCGGAAGTTCCATTTCCATGCCTTTTGCCGTGAATACGGTTGAAACAACGAAAAATATTAAAAGAATGAAGACGACATCCAAAAGTGGAGTGATGTCCGGTGAAGCAGGACGTGGTTTTTTCTGTTCAAAGGAAACCATGAAAAGACCTATTTGATCCCTTCAAGGAAGGTGTTGGTCATACGTTGCATGGCAAAGGCGTTTTTATCGTATTCACGACAAAACCAACGGTGTGCCAGAAGTGAAGGGATTGCGACACTTAACCCAGCGGCTGTTGTCAGGAGCGCCTGCCAGATACCGCCGGCAAGCATGGTAATATCGACGTTGCCGGACGCAGAGAGGCGGGAAAAAGCATTGATCATGCCGAGGACCGTGCCGAGCAGGCCTATGAGCGGGGCTGTGGTAGCAACTGTTGCCAGAAAATCCAGTCTGCGGCGGAATGAAAAAAGGACTTCTTCGCCGACACGATGGATTTTCTGTTCCTTTGCGGGGAGTGGCAGATCATTAAACAGTGCGTTGAAGAATTGAAGATAGGTCGGTGCAATGTCTTCTACTTCGTGCAGAGCTGCGTCGCTGCCTTGTGTCTGGAATAGATCAAAGATAGGTGTGAGTGCCCTGACAGAGGGAAGGCGGCGGGTGGTGAAAACAATAAATCGTTCAGCCATGACCGCAAGGGATGCAATGGAGAGGATAAGGAGCGGCCACATCATGAAACCGCCCTGTTGCAGCAGGTTCATGCATACCTCCGTTCAAGTTGTTCGAGCATGGTTACATCCATATTTTTGCCGATGGCCACAAGAAAGCTTTCGTCGTCAAATTTATTGCCGAGGCGGGAAAGTTCGTACCGCCCTGAGACATACTGTACTACTTCATGTTCGTCACTTTCTGCAACGTTCACGATTCCCTTGAGCCGAAAAACTTCCTTGGGGAGGTTGTCCAAGATTCCAAGAAGATCTTTTCGGCTCAAGGGTTCGTGAAAGGCAAAACGTCTGGATATGAATCCTTCCATGGCATGGGTATGGTTTGGGGGCGAGAGGAGGCCAGGAAGAAGACCTTCGACATTTTGCGTCAATGGATCGAAATCATAAAGAGTTCCCGGATTGATTGCGCCGTATTCGGTTTTAACCAGAAGAGCGCGGTTGTTCAAGGTGTGGAGGGTTTCGGTCAATGCCGTCTTCTCTTCAGCGGAAATCAAATCACATTTGTTGAGAATGATGGTGTCTGCGGCTTTTATTTGGTCGCGAGTGATGTCGCTTTCATTCAGCAGTGCCGGGGCGTTTTGTGCATCCACCAGAGTTGTGATGGAATCGAGCCGAACCTGCGGGCGCAATGTATCAATTTCGTTCAGGATATTGAAAGGATTAGCCAGTCCCGTTGTCTCTAGCACGATAACCTTGGGGCTGAATTGGGCATTGAGTTGCTCGATACCTTTAGAGAGATTACCTGCGAGTGTGCAGCACACACAACCTTCATCCAGTTCTATGATGGAATCGTCACCTTCAAGCAGTTTGCCGTCCACGCCGGTTTTGCCGATTTCATTTTGAATGATGGCGACTAGTTCGTCGCGTGCGGCGTGATACTCCAGAAGCTGGTTGAGAAAGGTAGTTTTGCCTGCGCCAAGGAAGCCGCTGAGAACAATGAGGCTGGGGCGGCTGTCAAAGGCGTATTCATGTTCACCGCTTTTGGCGATGGCTGAAAGGTTGTGTGTTTCCCACAGCAGGGCGGTGTCCAGAGGGGCCGGGAAGTGAGACCTCTCCGGTGCGCCGCCGCATGCGCTGAATTGCGGGATGATGGGAAATGCAAGTCTTTTTGATGTATCAACGTCTCCCCAGCCGAGAGTGTCGGTGAGGGCAGAAATTTTTTGGGAAATGGGGGATTGATTGCCCTGAGCATCGTAGGCAAATGCTTTTGCGGGGGATTCATTTCTGCCGAACCAGCACGGCGGTTCTCCTACGCAGTTGGAAATAGCCGCTCCAAGCACGAGCATAAAGTCCATGGCTATGGCGTGAGCCGGGATATCTTCTTCTGCCTGACCGGGGGCAATGACCCATTGTCCTTCTGAAGTGGCTATGCCGTCTTTGGCGACGCACAACTTGCGGTCAACGGCTGTAAGTTGCAGCGATATAGTGTCTTCATCCGTGCCAAGTGCCGTGGAGAGCATGCCGATGCGGAATGGTGCCGCCCATCCCTCGTTGGAGGAAAATTGACGGAGTGCTTCCGTGTAATCTGGCTGGACGACAGCCATATTGGCCGCAAGGGACATGGTGTCGAGCAGTGGTTCCTCTTCGGCGGGGAAATAATAGAGTCCGAGAACTGCGTGAAGCCCGTGTTCGTCGGTGTGTTCATTTTCGGTGCACAGGCCGAAGACACCGGGACGTGTGCGTACTCGCATGGTCCATGCCTGTTTGCCACGAGGGCAGACCGCCATGCCTTTCCAGCCGACCAGCCGTTTGAATTCATCATATTGGCATGCTGCCAGCAAACAGTTCACCACCATTTCCGGCATGTTGATCTGTTGGTCTCTGTTGCGCTGTGGGGGAAGGATTGCGGAAAGGTTCATGGGCGTTCTCGTTGTATGGCGTTCGGCCCGCTCAGAGAGCGGGCCGAACAGTTGGGATGGCTCGGAGGAATTAGCAGCCGAAGCTGATCTTGTCGCCGTTACCGAGGTAATCTTTTGAAGCGGACCGGAAGCGCGCGGTTCCACGCACGACCGGATATCCGGCTTCGATGAACTTCTTGGCGGTGAGGTGGCCGGTGCAATGGTTGCAGCCAATGCGCTCGAAGCCCCACTGTCCAAGGGAGATCACGAGGTCATCGTATTTGGGGTCCCAATCTTCAAAGGGTGAGATGTGCAGACCGCCATAGATGCCGTAGAACTTGTCTTTGTCGTACTTCAGGTTTGAGTAGGCAAAGTCGGCAAACTTCAGGATGCCCTGATGACAACAACCGGAGATGAGCACCAGCCCACGATCCTTGATGTTGAAGGCAAGGGAGGTTTCGCCGAATACGCGGTTGATGATGGGGACATCGAACTTGAGGAGTGCCATGCCCGGAATGATTTCCGTGACGGGCTTGTCTGCGATGACCAGATCTCCCTTGTAACCGGAGTCTTTGATGTACTGGAGGCCTTCTTCGTAGAAACCGTCGTGTACATACAAGGGAATACGGTTGTCGTATTTCATGGTGACGGGCAGACCCCAGAAGTGGTCCCAGTGCTCATGCGAGATGAACAGGGCTTCAATTTCTTGCTCCTGAAGCATCTTGTCGATGCCTTCACGTTTGAAGCTGTCTTCCATCCATTCATAGGACCAGCCGGTGTCCAGCAGGTACTTGTGGACGGTACCGTCGAGAGCTTCCACTTCGATAAGGCATGAATATCCACCCGGGTTGTCCGGGTGCAAAGCCAGTTTCTTTTGGATGTCCCATGCTTTTTTCAGGTCGTTGGGAAGCAGTTCCTTGATGGAACCAATGCCCTCTTTGTAGGAACCCTGCGCTGATCCCTTGCCGTTGGCAAATGGTGCCCAGTTCAGGGTGTATTGGTTGACAAGCAGGCCGCCTGCCTCGTGGATGTCGCCGATAAGGTGAGCATTGTTGAACCAACTGGTCTCGGAGATGTTGGTAATGCGGACGTTGCGGCATGCACCGAAGTCATGCTGTTTACGTTCCTTGTCGGGCATGGCGTCATAGGCCCAAGGGCTGTAGGAATACAGTCCCATTCCGGCGAATGCACCTGCGACAAGACCTGTTGCAGCGCCTTTTACAAAGTCGCGTCTGCTGATGTTCTTTTTATCGTTACTCATACTATTACTCCTTGTTCCCTGCGCTTACTTGATGATGGTGAAGTTGGCGCTGATCCACGGCAGGATCTTGATGATGGCGATGTACAGAATTGCGCCACCAGCCAGTCCGACAGCCAGACCCTTGGCAAGACCTGGGGTCCATTTCACGTCATGTGCGACGACTTCTTCTTTGATCTCTTCCAATTCTTCAGTGGTCTTGGGAACAGCCTTCCAGCCCGGCCAGCCATCCATGAACCAGACGTTGACCAGGAAGATGTTAATCAACCAGATCATGGGAATCATGGGGAACTGCTGGGGATGGGAGAAGCCTTTTTGGGTGCCGAGGAACAAGTGGGAAGTCTTATAGTAGACCACGTACACGAACACGGCGCCCAAAGCGGTCAGCAAGGTGCGGATGCACACGTTGACCGGGCGGCTGAATTTTGTCGGCCAGTTGTTGCAGTAGAAGGAGAGGTACAAGGAGGGAACCAGCCAGAAAATGGCCATTTCACCAACATGCAGCCAACGCCAGTCAGGAGCCATGAGGCGGCGGGTACCACGAATGGTTTCGCCCCAGACGAGGTCCTGAGCGTAGAACAGGAAGAAACACAGAGCCAGTGCAATACCGATGATTCCGAAGAAGGAAGCGGTACGACGCAGGTTGTCATTCTTGATCAGGTTAAAGGGATAGCGTTCCCAGATGGTTTCAAACAACCAGACGACGACGGTACAACACATGATCCATGCAATATGGAAGTTGCCGGAAACCGTGTTGGCGAAGTCTTCCCAGTAGGGAGGGCAAATGGCCGTGAACTTCTGCCAGGGGTAGAAGAGGATAGCCATGTGTGAGTGCATGGTCAGGAAGTAGACAATCATGCTGAAGAAGAAGGTGACGAGAACAATGGTGATGCCTCGTGCTGGCTGCTTCAAATTTTGCCAAGGCGCATTTTCGCAGGCCACAACCCAGCTCGGAGAAAGCCAGGAAGCGATGGCTGCGAACATCATGATGGCTTCGGCAGCATACTCAATGGAATAGAAATCGGTGAGGCCCATGGCTTCAAGGCGTGCGGGATCAAAGTAGGCGATACCATAGTTGCCGAGTACTCCAATGAAGAATCCCTTGATGAGGATGACCATGGCTGCGACACTGACGAGTATGAGTACCGCTCCCTTGACAAGTGGATGCGTTTTTTGGAGCCATGTTCGTTTGAACGGCCAGAAATCAAAGATATAAGCGACCCAAATAAACAGAATCAGCAGCCAGCGACAGACCATGTAGCCCACATAAGGGGTGTACATGCGCATAAGGCCGCGCGGATCCTGAAAAATCCACCATGTTGCATAAAAAAAGGCAAAAATGACAATCGTATTGATCAATGCCGGGATAGGCCCGTTCCAACGTTTGACCAGCTTTCGACTCTCAAGATAGCTGACACTACTGTTGTCCATGTTACATTCCTTTGGCGAGTTCGCTGGAGAGGGTGATCAATCCTCGTAAACCAACTATGCTCTTTTACAGTCTTTTTGACGTTCAGATTCCGAAACCAGTTTTTCCAATTGCCTAGGCGTTACAGTAGCCGGATCAATCCCGAGAGCCATGGCGCGTAAGAAACATTCATTCTCAGTCAGAGGAGCTTTTTCTGGCTCTTTCTGCTGACGAACGACATCCTCCACCTCCTCGGTGTGCCCTTTTCTCGGAATAAACCGGCTGAAAAATTCTCTTCGTTTCATGATGTGTGTTCTGGCTGCGAAATGGGTGATTTTAATTTTCTGGCAGGACCAGTTGGTGAAAGGTCTGCATGCATTGTTCAGCGAGGCTTTCCGCCTGTTCCGGTTGCCCATTTTTCAATGCGTTAAACAGCTCCACGTGATAGGCGAAAAGCGAGTCTATCTGTACCTCGGAAAGCCCTGTGCCGACGTGCTCAAGGTTTTGCGAAGCCACTGAAAGTTCATTCATCAACAGAATGAGATAATCGTTTTGGGAGGCCTCGGCCAAGGCCAGAAAAAAAGCGATGTATTGTCGACTGACCATGGAAAGGTCGAAGTTGACGATGGCCTCACCAAGTCGTGCCGTGGCTTTTTCCAGCGAGGCGATGTTCGCGGGAGAGAGGCGAAGAGCCTCGGCTTTTGCCAGTTTTGGGGCGACAAACATGAGAGTCTCAATCAACTGATGATTGGCGGTCTGACTTTTGCGTTTTCGCAGCATCTCCCAAGAAATGCGTCCCTGTTTACTTTTTAGATAACAGCCGCTCTTTTCCTTGATCTCAAGGTATCCCATGGTCTCAAGGTTGCAGAGCACCTCTCTGATAGTGTTGCGGCTTGTATGAAACATTTCAGCCAGTCGACGCTCCCCAGGAAGTCTGTCTCCTATGGAAAAGGAGCCTCCCTGAAGCATTGCGGTTACCTTTTGACAAAGTATGGGACGTTGTGCAGAAGCCATATCTGGTCCAACCAGTTTTGAGGTTTATTGAGTTTCTCCTTCCAATGAGATTGGTTTTATGAGCGATAAACCGTTGGTGCAAGGATTTTAACAAAATTGGACCTAAAACTGGTTGGACCAGATGGGGGCGGTCGGGATGATGTTTTGAATTGTCTGCTTTCTAAGCGCATGAAATAATTTGGCATAAAATATGCCTTTGTTGGGCTCCATGCATAAAAAAGTGCAGCTCACCAATTCATGTTTTGGTGTGCTGCACTTTTGATAGTTCTGTTTGGTTGGACCAGATCTCTTCCTTTATTTTTGTAGGCAACGCTCCAGATGTGTGAAGAACTCCTGGTGTAAAGCGGATAGAGGAGCGTCTGCGTCTGGGTCGTAACTTCCTTTCTGCGTTGAACAAAAAATGAGAACACTGGTCAGAATTCCATCTTCGAAAAAGGGCTGTGCATAATAGGAATGAATGCCGTGCGGGATGAAAAGAGCCCAATCAATGGGTTTGATGCTCTTTGATGTCTCCATAACAACATGGTTGTCGAGTTCGAAACGCACTATGTTTTTGGCAATGGAGCCTTCATATGGATGCACCAGGTCTTCCAGTTCTCCTCCGAATGGCTCTCCGACTCCTGTGACGGAAACAATTCCTTTGTCGATGAAGATTTTGGAAAGCATGATGGCTTCCGTGGGGGAGTTCTTCGGCAGTGCTTTAAGCATGCTTTCCAAGAGGGCTTTGACCGTAGAACATTTTCGCATGGCAGCACTGACAGTTTTGGATGGAAGGACTTCGTTTCCTCTGACTGGAACCCCTTTGCATGCCTTGCATTCATTGAGGTGCGACAGAGTGATCCAGAGGAGATTCTCTTCGTCGCGGGCGATGACTTGAATCCGTGCCGAACACTGATGGCTTCTGCCTATGCTGTCGGTCACATAGAGTTCACCATTCCAATAGTCTGAAAAGATGAGACTTTCATAGATTTGAAAGAGGTCTGTGCCGGGAGTGTCCTGCAACAGCTCCTGCAAATGAAGGTTGGTCAGTTGTTTTTTGCTGTACCCCAGCAATTGATCCGCTGCCGTGTTGACCATGCTGATGGAACGGTCAGTAAACCGGACAAGAAGTACGGGGTCATCAACGAGGTCGATCCTGACGGAAAGTCCAGGGCGGCCTTCTGTCGCCAGAATGGTACTGACATGAGAGGTGATATCCATGAGCACGCCTACGGAGCTTGTTGGGTGTTCAGGGTCAGGCATTCCCGCAAGTTTGAACCACCTATTTACTCCCTCATCCACTTGTATACGGAATACGCATGTCGCTTTTTGTCGATGGAGAAGCTGCTTGAGGCTGTGCTGAAACCGTTCTCGGTCTTCAGAGAGGACCAGCCGTTCAGCCGATTGCGGGTTTTGCATGATGGCTCGAACTTTTTCGCCATGCGGCTGGAGAGTGTGGGAATTGAGAAATGATATCTCTTTGCCAACAATATCAATTCTCCAGACAATGGCTGGAATTACTTCAAGATAGCTCTCAAGTCTTTTTCCCATCTCAGTACAGGAATCGGACTCGCCGTCCATTTGCTTCGACATTCTATTCCTTTGTCATCTAAATTGTTTTTAATATGAGACCGCCGTACTTATAAACGCCACTCATACTCCTTGGCAAATTGATTCATAGTGGCCTGACCAGTTATTGTTATCTATCAGAAAAAATGGTTTTTCTGGGCATATCATAAATTGATATCAATGTTGATGTTGCGAGGAGTGAGAATTGGAGAGAGAGGGGGCGAGGAGAAGGATAGGAA
This sequence comes from Pseudodesulfovibrio nedwellii, assembly GCF_027923765.1. Lineage (NCBI taxonomy): Bacteria > Pseudomonadati > Thermodesulfobacteriota > Desulfovibrionia > Desulfovibrionales > Desulfovibrionaceae > Pseudodesulfovibrio > Pseudodesulfovibrio nedwellii. The sequence goes on from NZ_AP026709.1 coordinate 3,381,270, forward strand.
ATGAGAATCCGCGCCCGAGAAGGACTTTCAGGCGCGGATTTTCCATGTTTTATTGCTGTGTATGTTCGTTTCTCAATCGTAGGGTGGCTGTGACCATGTTTCGCAGGGAGGCGAGAGTTTCAGGCCATGCCCTGGTCTTCAGGCCGCAATCGGGATTGACCCACAGACGTTCTGCGGGAATGACTTTCAGGGCTTTTTGCAGAAGCCAGTATATTTCGTTTGCGCCGGGAACTCTGGGGCTATGGATGTCGTAGACACCCGGACCGATTTCAGCGGGATATTGGTATGCGTTGAAAGCGTCGAGCAATTCCATGCCGCTACGGCTTGCTTCAATGCTAATGACGTCAGCATCCATTTCCGCAATGGATTTCATGATGACGTTGAATTCACTGTAGCACATATGAGAGTGTAACTGCGTACTGTCCTTGACGCCGCTGGACGCCAATTTGAAACAATCCACGGCCCATTGCAGGTATTCGTCCTGCTGGTCTTTTCGTATGGGCATGCCCTCACGAAGAGCCGCTTCATCGATTTGAATGACGTCGATTCCAGCTGTCTCAAGGTCCACAGCTTCATCACGAATTGTCAGTGCAATCTGGCGGCAGACTTCGCTTCGGGTGATGTCGTTACGGACGAAACTCCAGCATAGAATTGTCACTGGGCCAGTCAACATCCCTTTCATGGGTTTCTTTGTCAGGCTTTGGGCATAGACAGCCCAGTCCACGGTCATTTTTTCGGGACGGGATATGTCACCGTATATAATTGGAGGCTTGACGCATCGACTGCCGTAACTTTGGACCCAGCCGTTGGAGGTGAAGCAGAATCCTTTGAGTTGCTGGCCGAAGTATTCAACCATATCGTTTCTTTCCGGTTCGCCATGCACCAGGACATCAAGCTCCAATTCTTCCTGATGATTGACAACCTCTCGTATATGTCCTTGCATTGTTTTAATATACTGGCTTTCGGAAAGGGTGCCTTTTTTGTACTCTAGGCGGGCTTTTCGTATCTCGGCTGTCTGAGGATATGAGCCGATTGTCGTGGTCGGGAAGAGTGGGAGTTTGAGTCGATCCCGTTGAATGACAATACGTTCTGTGAAAGGGGAATTGCGGTTGAACATTTCAGGCGTGATTGCCTGCACTCTTTCGCGGGTTTGGTGATCAATGACATCGGGGTGAGCTGCTCGGGTAAGCAAAGCTGTCTTGTTTTCGTTGAATAACGATGGTGTTTCGGTGGTTGTTGCAGCGTGTTTCAGGGCGGCAACTTCCTCGCATTTCTGAATGGCAAAAGCCATCCACTGTTTGAGTGTAGGGTCCAGTTTTTTTTCTGCGGAGATGTCCACGGGAGAATGGAGGAGTGAGCAACTGGATCCGACCATGATGTGAGTGGCTTTGACTTTTTGGCGAACGATGTTCACTTGTCGTGCTGCAGCTTCAAGATCTGTTTTCCATATGTTCCTTCCATCCACGAGCCCCAGTGAGAGAGTAAAATGTGCTGGCAGCTTGGACAGAACTTCATCCAACTGGTTTGGTCCCCGAATCAAATCAATGTGGATACCATCAACAGGCAGAGACAAAGCCAGATCCAGGTTGTCACCGAGGTCGCCAAAGTAGGTCGTGAGCAGCAGGCGCGTGCTGTTGGTGACTGTACGCAGTTTGGAATATACGGACTGGAATGCAGTTTTGGCTTCGGCTGGGAGGTCGGTGCACAAAATCGGTTCATCAATTTGAATCCATGAACAATGTGCGGCGATTTCTGTGATGATTTCGCAATAAACATCAGTCATGTGTTCAAGGTGGTCCCATCGGTTGCAGCCATCAGTCTCTTTTGCAAGCAGGAGGAAGGTGAGCGGGCCGACAAGGACTGGTTTTGGCGAGTATCCGAGTCTTTTGACAGCTTTTATATCTGCCAGCAGTCGGGAGTTGTCCTTTTTGAAGGGCGTATTGGGGCTGAGTTCCGGGACAATGTAATGATAGTTGGAATCAAACCATTTGGTCATTTCCATGGCCGGAATGCTTTTCTCAGAGTTGCCTCTGGCCATATGGAAGTATGTCTTGCAGTCGACAGTATTCCCGTCATGCTGGAATCGTTGGGGGACTGCTCCAAGCATGGCGATAGTGTCTAGGATGTGGTCGTATAAAGAGAAGTCGCCGACTGGCAGCAGGTCCATTCCTGCCGTGGCCTGAAGATTCCAGTGGCGTTGCTTGAGTTCTCCGGCAGTGGAAACGAGTGCTGTTTCTGTTGTTTCCCCTCGCCAAAATTTTTCAAGTGCCCATTTCAATTCGCGGTTTTTCCCCATTCTAGGAAAACCCAATACGTGCGCGTTCATGTCTACTCCATGTTTCGGGTGAAAGACGAAGAGCGCGAGCCTCGGTTTGTTGGCAACAGAGAATGACACACCGGATGATATGATCCCGTGTCGTTATGAATATCTGCAACACCAACCTGATCGCGAGGTCGTTCGCTCTTTGGCAAGACGTCTTCTGGCTTCCGGCCCCATAGTGTTGAATCCCTTCCCGATAGCGGTGGTTTTCAACGGGTACTGCCGGTTACAGCGGCGCGTCCGCAGCGGTTTTTCACCGCTTTCCGTTTCTCGCCAAATCCTTATATCTAGATTTATTGATATTTGAGAATCCCATAAAAGGCAAGTCGGCTTTGTTCTGTGAGTCTGAAAAGTTGACAGAGGTGAGGTCTTGGCGGAGTTGAACGGTCTGTTTTTCGTATATAACAAGCTGTTTATTCGTCAGTTTTTTATTGTGTGTGCTCTGGGCTGGTGTGTCGTTCGATTTTGTTTTGTCACCTGTGTGTCTCTTGAATGTTTTGTTGGCGTTGTTTGTTTATGATTTTCTTGAATTCATCATTTGATTCAAACCGCATATTTTGCGGTGAAAGAACTTTTTATTTTGTCGTTTCAATTTCTCGAATTTGATAAATCCAGAGCTAACAGCTTGGAATTATATTTTATGTGACGGCAGACCTCTCAGAGTTTTTTTGGATCATATCGCTTTTGACTCAACAAATTTCATAAATCTGGTTGACTAAGTTTCATGCATGGTGCATTGCAGAGGCGTCGAAAGATAGAACGCCGTTCCACTGAGTGGAACAACTGATGCAGAACGGCACAGTAGGGATGAATAATCTCTGTAGTAATTTCAAAACGGGGATAATTTGAAGAGCTGATATAAAAAAATGATTTATTATTTAAAATTAATGAAACAAAATTACTCAAGGAGATAATTTTGAATACCAAGAGCCTATCAGCAAAATATTCTAGCGATACTGATACACATAAAGAATTGAACAGTTTAGTTTTCTGGGTGCCATTTTCACTTATTGCATTTTCTGTGATCATTGGTTTGATTCTGCCAGAGACATTTGGTCTTGTCGTTACGACTGGTCAGCAGTTTATCCTCAAAAATTTCAGTTGGCTTTTTTCAATTACAGGACTGTTTTGTTTAATAGTTATCAGCGTTGCATTCTTTTCCCAGTTCGGTAACATTGTCATTGGTGGTAAAAAAGCCAAACCTGTATTGAATAAGTGGCAATGGTTTTCCATTACGTTATGTACTACTATTGCTATTAATATCTTGTTCTGGCCCATCGTTGAACCTCTTCAGGATATGCTCGCACCTCCGCAGGCTCTCGGATTTGCCGCAAACACCTATGGTTCTGCCCGGTTCTCACTTGCTTCCATGTATATGAATTGGGGATTGGTTCCCTATTCCATCAACGCATTGCCCGCACTCGTGTTTGCCATTTGCTACTACAACCTGAAGCGTCCTTTCAGTTTAGGGTCTATCCTGTTCCCGATCCTTGGAGAAAGGGCAAACGGGAATATGGGCAAGGTCGTGGACATTGTCTCTCTTTATGCTTTGGCCTTGGGTATGGGCACTTCCCTTGGGACTGGCGTGCTCATGTTGTCCGGAGGACTTTCAAGAATTTTCCCATTCATTGAGAGTGCACCACAGACGTGGGGCATACTCATTATTATTGTTATGGTTATTTGCATTATTTCCTCCATCAGTGGTGTTCTGAAAGGGATGCGTATCCTTTCAGAACTCAATGCCAAGTTGTTATTTAGCTTGATGGCTGTTGTCTTTATTGTAGGGCCGACCGTCTTTATACTCGATTTCAGTGTTGAATCATTCGGTTCCTTTGTGGGGCACTTTTTTGAGCGGTGTTTGTTTACGGATTCGTTCCGTGTCGATTCCTGGCCGCAGAAGTGGACGGTGTTTTCGTTTGCGAACTACATGATTTGGGCACCGATTTCTGCCTTGTTCCTTGGTCGAATTTCCAAGGGGTACACAGTCAGGGAATTCATTTCAGTCAATGTCCTCTTTCCTATGGTTTATGTGTTCCTTCATGCTTCGGTTTTCAGCAGTACAGCAATTTGGCAACAGATTGTTGGTGGAGTGGATTTGCAGGCAAACATTGCTACCGGCATCGATGAAGCTGTGTATGTTTTGCTTGAAAATTTGCCTTTGGCGCACTTCATCATTCCTGTTTTCCTTTTTGCAGTGTTCATTTCCTTTATCACTGCTGCGGATTCAACCACTAACGCTATGGCATCCCTCACAACGAAGAATCTTTCTGAATCCAATCAGGAAGCACCGCCATTTCTCAAGATTGCTTGGGGAGTGATGATTGGGACTCTTGCATTTATCATGTTGGTCTTTTCAGGTCTCGATGGGATGAAAACTTTGACATATCTGGGTGGAGCACCGATCACATTGGTGATAATAGGGTCAGCGTTTTCCTTGATAAAGCTGATTCAGATGCAGAAGAAACTCGACATTCTGCAGTAATTCAATGGTTACGAAGGGGAGAGAGAAAATGTCTAATATCATCAGTTCGGTCGCAAGAGCGTTGGATGTCTTGTTGTACATAAATAGTCATAAAGATCCGGTGGGGATTTCAACCATCAGCAAGGATATGGGTATCTACAAAAGTACTGTATTCCGCACACTGGCAACACTGGAAGACAGGCATTTTGTGCAGCAGGACCCGGAAACCGGGAAGTATACACTTGGTGTCAGTCTGTTTTCAATGGCCAACAAGATCACGCTCTATGATGTGTTTGTTCCGTTCGTCAAAGAACTCAATTTGGAGTTCAAGGAGACAGTCAACGTATCGATGCTGGATAGAACGACCTCTGGACCGTACCAAAGTGTTGTCGTTGTAAAGGAAGATGCCGTTGATAACGTTCTGTCCGTCAGTCCGCAAGTTGGATCGAAAAACGATTGTTATTGTTCATCGGTTGGCAAGAGTCTGCTCGCCTTTTCGTCGGATATCTCCAACGAGACCCTGAAAAAATATGAATTTCAAAAATATTCTCCGAATACCATCAGCAGCTATGAAGAATTGGTCGCTGAATTGGCGAAGGTCAAACGTGATGGGTATTCTTTGGATAATGAAGAACAGGAAATCGGCCTCATATGTGTTGGTGTCCCAGTTTTTAATAAGAAAGGGGAAGCCATTGCAGCCATGAGTGTGTCCGGTCCATCCCAGCGCATCCAACATATCAATATTGAAAATGTCGTAACCAGATTGAAGCAGGTTGCGAGTGAAATAACGGAATTGGTTCAGACGTCAAGTCGCATCAAATAACTGAAACATCGAAGAGAATTAATTGTGAAGATACTTGCTATCAACCCCGGTGGAACGTCCACCAAAATCGCTGTCTTCAATAATGAAGAAGAGCTTTTCAGCGAGAACGTCATGCATCAGGAGTCGGAGTTGCACGACTTTGACTCCGTGTTTGATCAGTTTCGCTACCGCAAGGACGTCATCGTCGAGAGACTTCGGGCAAATGACTATCAGGTCGAAGATTTTGATTGCGTTGTAGGACGCGGCGGACTGCTCAAACCACTCGAAGGCGGCACGTATGAAGTCAATGACGCCATGATCGACGATCTGCGTAACGCCATAAACGGTGAACATCCCTCGAATCTCGGTCCTGTCATTGCCAAGGATATCGCCGATTCCATTGATGTTCCCGCTTTTGTCGTCGACCCCGTGTCCGTGGATGAATTTCTCGACATCGCGAAGATTTCCGGGATTTCCGATCTCCAACGTTCCAGTTGGATGCACGCGCTCAATCAGAAGGCTGTGTGTCGAGAAACTGCCGAGCGTCTCAACGGGAAATATCAGGATTTCAATTTTATCGTTGCGCATTTGGGGTCAGGAATTTCCATCGCTGCACATCTCAAGGGAAGCATGATTGATGGGAGCGGAGGTCGTTGCGACGGTCCGTTTTCTCCTGAACGATGCGGCGGTCTGCCGAGCTTTCCGCTGGTCGAACTTTGCTACAGCGGAAAATATACCCAGAAAGAGATGGTGAGCAAGATCAGCACCAAGGCGGGCATGTTTGATTACCTCGGTACCAAGGACATGATGGATATTGAAAACAGATACTTGGCCAAGGAAGAAAAGGTCGTGAACATACTGGATTCTTTCATTTATCAGACTGCCAAGGAAATCGCTGCATATGGTGCGTCACTGAGCGGTGACGTTGATCGAATTATTATCACCGGCGGCATCGCCCATTCGGCCTTGATTGTTGAGAAACTCAAGGAGCGGGTCGGCTATCTGGGCCAGTTCGAGGTCATTGCCGGTGAAAAGGAAATGACTGCACTGACTCTCGGTGCGCTTCGCGTGATGAGTGGAACTGAAGAAATTCAAACATATTAGCATGTAATTGGAGAATCTGTTGTGTTGAAAGATTTCAATGAATTAATCGAAAAAGCCAAATCCGGCAGACAATACAAGGTGTGTGTTGCCGCTGCCCAGGACGGAGAGCTGTTGCATGCCGTCAAGTTGGCTGTGGATATGGGATTCATGCGTCCGGTTTTGGTCGGCAATGAAAAAACAGTTCGTGATCTGGCCGCTGAAGTCGGGTTGACCGATTTCGAATTGGTCGCATGTGATGACGTTGACGAGTGCGCGGCTGTTGCTGTGGAAATCGTCAAGTCCGGTCGGGCTGACGTACTCATGAAGGGTATTATCAACACCGCGACCTACATGCGCGCTATCCTGAACAGGGAGACCGGTCTGCGGAACGGGAGCCTTATCAGTGCCTTGGCTGTTTACGATCTCAAGGAATATCATAAGCTGATTTATTGCAGTGACAGCGGGATAAATACTGCTCCTGATGTGGAGCAGAAGCAGGCAATTCTCGTCAATGCCCTTGGGGCCATGAAGCGCCTTGGCATGGATTGTCCCAACGTGGCTGCACTGACAGCAAGTGAAACCGTTCATCCGAAAATCCAGGCTTCAGTTGATGCCGATATGCTCGTGAAACTGGCAGAAAAGGGGGAAATTCCGAGTTGTGTCATTGAAGGCCCGATCGCTTTTGATGTGGCTTTTGATCGGCACGCGGCAGAGCACAAAGGTATCGACAGCAAAGTCAGCGGCGAGGTCGATTTGATTCTCGCACCTAACATTGAGACCGGGAATGCGCTTGGCAAATCCTGGTTGACTCTCAGCAATGCGAAATGGGCAGGGGTTGTGCTTGGAACGACTCATCCTGTGGTGCTCGGATCTCGTTCCGATACCGCAGAGGTGAAGATCAATTCCATTGCTCTCGCCTGCCTCCTGGCTCAGTCCTAGCTGTAGTTCATTCTTTAACTTGAGGAGAAATTGATGCAGGAAAGTAAAGGATTTAATGTAAAAACATTTGTCATCCTCTTTTTCATTGGCATGGGGTATGCCATCACTTACGCAGTTCCGTTTGTCCAGTACGTATTTTATGATACTACCATGCACGCTCTGGATGCGACCAATGCTCAACTCGGTACTCTTGTGGCCATCTTCGGCATCGGTAATATCGCCGGTGCACCCATTGGCGGTATCATTTCAGACAAGTACAACCATAAATTGGTTTATCTCGCCGGTTTGTTTGGAACATCCATGTTGTCTCTTTTGTGGGCATTCAATCTCAACTACGGCTTTTCGATCTTTATCTTTGCGGGCCTGGCGGTAACCGGACTGTTCCTGCTCTTCCCGGCACATATCAAGATCGTTCGCTCCTTGGTTGATGAATCCAAACAGGGTAAGGTCTTTGGTTTCGCTGAATCCTTCGCTGGTATCGGCAGCACCATTGTCAACGCTATTGCTCTGGCTATTTTCGCCAAGTACGCCAACGAAATCTTCGGTTTCAAGGCCGTTTTGATCTTTTTCTCCGTGTGTGGTGTCATTACTACCGCCATTCTGTATTACCTTATTGAAGATCCTAAAAAGGAAACGAAAGCTGAAGCTGCTTCCGGCAAAAGTTCTGACAAGATCACTCTCAAGGATTTCTTCATTGTTTTGAAGTGCCCCGGCACATGGTTTGCTGGTATTGCCGTCTTTTCCACTTATACTCTGTACTGCTCGCTGTCCTACTTCACTCCGTACTTCACCAACGTTCTCGGTGTTTCCGTGGTCTTTTCCGGCGGACTGGCCATTATCAGAACATACGGCCTCAGGTTTTTCTTGTGCCCGGTCGGTGGATATCTTGGCGACAAGATGAATTCTGTGACCAAGGTTCTTCTTTTCTCCTGGCTTGCATGTATCGGCGTGATCCTGACCATCATGTTCCTGCCTGAGCACACCGCCATTGGTATTGCCATCACTCTGATGCTGCTGCTGAGCGCATTCGTATTCACCGCTCGTGGTGCCATGTTCGCTGTTCCTTCCGAGGTTCAGATTCCCTTGAAGTATGCGGCTATCACCGGCGGTATCGTCTGTGCCATTGGCTATTCTCCCGACCTCTTCCAGTTCATCCTCTTTGGTAACTGGATCGATACTTATGGCAACGAAGCATACACCATGATCTTCACATACGACATCGTGATGACCGTTGTTGGTGTCATCAGTGCATTGCTGACCTTCAAGTACAAGAAGAGTCTTTCAAAGATGGTTGAAAAGGCAGCGTAATAAAAAGTCTGCTGTCTGAATAATATAACATAGAGGTTTGAAACGATTATGGATGTTATCACAGTCAAGGAAGAAAGATGCAAGGAATGCGGACTGTGCATTGCTCACTGTCCAAATGAAGCAATCTCTTTTTCCGACAAATTAAACAGTGCCGGTTACAGGCCTGTAGAAGTTGATGATGCCAAATGCATCAAGTGTGGCATTTGCTACACAATGTGTCCTGACGGGGTGTATGAGATCTCGCAGAAAGGCGAGTCAGGAGGAGAGAACTAAATGGGCGACATGATAAAAGGAAATATAGCAATCGCTGAAGCAGCGGTGAGGGCTGGCGTCAAATTGTACGCAGGGTACCCCATCACTCCTTCTACGGAGATTATGGAATATCTGTCCAAGCGTCTGCCCGAAGTCGGGGCAAGTTTTGTCCAGGCTGAAAGTGAACTTGCAGGTATCAATATGGTCATGGGTGCTGCCGCATGTGGCGTACGCGCTCTCACGGCTTCATCCGGTCCCGGCATCAGCCTCAAGCAGGAAGGCATTTCCTGCATCTCTGATGAAGAATTGGCCTGCGTTGTCATCAACGTGGTTCGGTACGGCAATGGACTTGGCACTCTTTATTCCGCACAGTGCGACTACCATCGCGAGACACGTGGTGGCGGTAACGGCGACTACCGTTGCATCGTTCTGTGTCCCGGAAGCATTCAGGAAGCAGTCGACCTTATGGCCACTGCCTATGAACTGGCTGAAAAGTACAGAATCGTCACTGTTATGATGACCGAGGGCGCACTTGGCCAGATGATGGAACCGTGCGAAATGCCTGATTTCATTGAGCCAGAAAAGCACCCTTGGGGATTTGACGGCAAGTATACCTATAAGAAAATCGGCATCTTTGATCGCAACTCCATGGATGAAGCTGTCGAACTGAACAAGAAGCATGAGACCATCAAGGCCGAAGAACAGCGTTGGGAAGAAGAAGGGTTGGAAGATGCGGATTACGTATTCGTTGCTTTCGGATTGCCCGGACGTTCCGTACAAGGCGCGGTCAAGGAATTGAGAGCCGAAGGTCATAAGGTCGGATTCATTCGTCCCATCACGACATGGCCATTCCCGGAGAAAGCCTTTGAAAACATCAACAAGGATGTGAAGGGTCTCATCTCGGTTGAAGCCAACGCCACCGGTCAACTCGTTGACGATGTCGCTCTGACTATCAAGAAAACAATCAAGGATCGCAACGTGTCTACATATTGCCTTCCCTGTGTGTATGGCATCCCCACCATTAAATTCACCAAGGAAGGGTTGCACAAGATTATGAGTGGCGAGATCAAGGAGGCTTACTAATGGCTAAAGCAAGAAAAGTGCCTGCCATCATTGATAACCCGATGTCGTTTTGTCCCGGTTGTGGGCATGGCATTGTGATCAGGCTCATAACTGAATGCCTTGAAGAGTTAGGGCAGGACCAGAACCTTATCTTCGCCCTTGGCGTTGGCTGTTCCAGCCTGCTGGGTGGTGGATTGGTAACCGATAGGTTGCATTGTCCTCATGGTCGTGCCTCCGCAGTTGCCACTGGTATGAAACGGGTTCAGCCTGAGAATACCATTGTCGCATATCAAGGTGATGGCGATGCCTACAGCATCGGAATTGCCGAGACCATCAATGCGGCTTACCGCAACGAGAACTTCACCATGATTGCCATCAATAATACCAACTACGGTATGACCGGTGGACAGATGAGTTGGACAACCATGCCCGGGCAGGTGACCACCACTTCGCCTTTGGGTCGTGATTGCGAAATCACTGGTAATCCTCTCAAATTCCCTGAGTTGGTCGCCAGCCAGTTCGATGTGGCTTTTGCCGCTCGTGGCGCCGTGACCTCTCCCAAGCATGTCAACAAACTAAAAAAGTACATCAAGAATGGTCTTGAGGCACAGTTGAATGGTGAAGGCTACTCGGTCATTGAAGTGCTGTCACCGTGCCCGACCAACTGGAAGCTGACTCCCTTGAATTCCATGAAACGGATCGACGAGGAACTTATCCCTTACTATCCGCTGGGTGTCTTCAAGGAAAGGAAGGAGAACTAGAATGCGTGAGATAATATACGCAGGTTTTGGTGGGCAGGGAGTGCTGACTTCCGGTCTGATCATGTCGCAGGTCGCTGTTTTTAAGGGCCAGAATGCAACATGGATTCCTTCTTACGGCTCTGCCATGCGCGGCGGAACTGCAAACTGCACCGTCAAGTACGGTGAGGACACCATCTATAATCCGGCTCAGGAAGAACCTGATGTGTTGCTGGCTATGAACGGTCCATCTTTTCAGATGTTCTATCCCATGGTCAAACCCGGTGGAATTATCGTGGTCAACAGTGACATGGTTGATTGTGACGTGAACGTCCGTGACGACGTGAATGTTTACAAATTGGCGTGCAGCACTTTGGCCAAGGAGATCAAGCAGCCCCGTGGCGCGAACGTTATCGCAGCCGCAGCCATAATCAAGCTGGCAGGCGATTTCTCCATGGAAGACGGAATCCAGGGCATGAACGATATGTTCAGAAAGAAAGGAAAAGAAAAATTCGAAGCCGGCAACATGAAGGCTTTTGAATGTGGGTATAACGCCGTTTAGTTTGCGAGCGGGCCTCCAGACGGATCGCACTCTGTCTGGGGGCCCTTATAGGCGGTTGTCGCCTAAACCATACAATGAAATTTGATGCAGACACCCTTTTTCATATGTACAGAAAAGTGTCGGAGCTCCCGCCCGATGCATTTCATAAGGAGTTCCTATGTGTCCTATTGATGTATTTATTGCTGATGTCAAGAATACGTTCCCGGAAGAAAGAGTCCATACGGAAGAGTTGTTGGTAAAGGCTTATTCCGTTGATGGTAGCCCTTTTGAGCCCATTGCCAAAGCGGTTGTTGATGTCACGACCCCGCAAGAACTGGAAGCGTTACTTCGTTATTCCCATGCCCACAAGGTCAGTTTGACTTTTCGTGGAGCAGGCACTGGTGTGAGCGGGCAGACTATTGCCGAAGAAGTCACTGTGCGACTTGTCGGTCCGCACTGGAAGCGTTTGGAAATTCTTGATGACGGAGAGCGGGTGCGCGCAGGATGTTGCGTTGTTGGTGGTGATATCAATGCGGCCCTTGTTCCGTACAAACGCCTCATGACGTCTGACCCTTCCTCGGTCAACAGTGCATTCATCGGTGGCATGGCTGCCACCAATGCGGCTGGTTTGAGCTGTACCATCGACAAGAATTTGTATCATATGATGACAGGTCTACACTTTACTTTGGTGGATGGAACCACTGTGAACACGGAAGACGAAGCTAGTGTGGCCGCTTTCAGGAAGAGTCACGCTAAAATGCTTCAGGACCTTCTCGATATTCGTGAACGGATTCTCAATGACGAAGTCATGGATGAAAAAGTCAGACGCAAATTTTCTATCAGGAACACGGCAGGTTACAGCCTGAATGCGTTTACTGATTACGAGGACCCTGTCGAGTTGCTTCAGCATCTTATCATTGGTTCCGAGGGTACCCTTGCCTTTATTCATTCCATCACGATCCGTACTGGTGTGCTCAAGCCCTTGCGTGCGACTGCTCTGGTCGGTTTCACGTCTCTTGACGAAGCTATTCAAGGCGTCCTGCGTCTTGAAAAGACGTGTGATATGTATGCCGTTGAATTTCTCAACTGTGTTTCGTTGAGCGCATTGATGCAGTTGCCGGAATTCCCGAATTCCCTTCAGGGGTTGGGTGATGACGGGTGCGCATTGCTTCTGGAAACACGCGGTGAGGATGCTGCAACGCTGAATACTAACGTCGGTCTTGTACTTGAAGCGCTGAGTGGAGTGGACGTTGCCGTCCAGCCCGAGTTCGTGATGGATCACGAAGTCTGCGAATCTTTGTGGAATATTCGTCGTGCCTTGTTCCCGATTCTTGCTGGTACCCGTGCTCCTGATGAATATGCATATTCCGAGGACTACTGCGTCCCCATTGAGAATCTGCCCCAGGCCTGTAGTTCTTTCGTGGAAATCCTTGCCAAGCATGGGTTCACCGAATCCGGTGTGCATGGTCATGCTTTACACGGCAACATTCACTTTTCGATTCCGCTCAGACTCAACGTGGAAGAAGATTTGGCCAGAATGGGTGAACTCATCGCCGAGGTTGGAGATGTTGTTCTGTCATTGGGTGGCGCCCTCAAGGCTGAGCACGGTACCGGTCGAGCCGTAGCACCGTTCGTTCGTCTGGAGTGGGGTGATGATTTGTATAAAGTAATGCAAGACCTCAAGCACGTCATTGATCCAGAGAACCTGCTCAACCCCAAGGTTATTCTCAATGATGATCCGCGCTGCCATCTGACCAATTTGAAATACGCCGGGCCGGTGGATAAGATTGTTGACACCTGTGTGGACTGTGGCTTTTGTGAATACGTTTGTCCTTCCAAGGAAGTTGGCCTCTCTTCCCGTCAGCGTATTTATATCCTGCGCGCCATCGCATGTCTGCGGGCTTCAGGCGATCTGACCAAGGCCGAAGCATGGCAAAAACTGTTTGACAAGAAGGGCCGCGACCTGTGTGCCACTGACGGACTGTGTTCCATGCGTTGCCCTCTTGG